>NZ_JAUBPP010000044.1:0-25398 GCF_036700765.1 Microcoleus sp. S1D4 | reverse complement strand
AGTTTTTGAGCAACAGCTTGCCGGATCTTCAAAGGCAGCTACTTTTAGATGCGATCGTTTTTTAGTCTAAACTCCAGAAGCTAACCATAAGGGTGGAAATGGCTGACCATTTGACATGGGCTTCATTCTTTCTACCAGGATTAAATTGACTCTCTGTCCAGCGGCACGATAAAAATGTAAGTCAATCCATTGTCTAACTCGGACTTGTCCCAAATCTGGATGTTCATCAATTTCAATTGCAGTATCCGCTTGAAGCCATGTGTTTGGGTCGTTGAGTCTCATTTTTTGCCCGTGTTTGGGTGGTCTGCCGCGACCACTATAAGCTGGTGGTGCTGACCACAAGCAGGCATTCTTTCGGACTCTCATTAAACAATCAGCAAGAATGTCCGCTTGCGTTAGCGCCAGTACCCAACAAGCATTTCCATATTCTCGATCTAAAACTGCTAAAACCGGGTTGACACTCTGTTCACAAACCAGTTTGAGTTGGGAAGCTGCTTGAAGTATGGGTGAAGACCCGCTACTAATTCTTTCATGAAGTAGGGGTAATGCCCAACTTCCTTGAGCTTCAGGTATCCAGGCAATGGTACTGTACCCCTGTCCAACAATTACACCCCTTTGATATTCATGGGTTCTATCTTTTAACGTTTTGGCATCTCGTCGAGCCCATGCAGTGTGGTCGATTGCTACTAATATGTGTTCTGTTGGGGGTGCTTCTTTCTGTAATTGCTCTCGATACAACTCCATCAGTTTTTTTCGGTCTGGTCTACAGTCTTGTAAGGCTTCATAGACGCTTGGCCATTGACGCTTGAATAATGGATTGAGCGAAAATTCTGCTAAACACGACGCATTCGGAGTGGTCATCACTGCATCCATCAGCTCGAATGTTGCATCCTTGGCTTTCAGTAATAAATCGTATGCTGCTTGACGAAAGTCCTTTAATCGTTCAGTGTTCATTTAAGGAGTGGATAGGTTTTCTTTTTCACCCTCATTCTCTCCTGGCGCGGTGGCTCTAGTTCTTCTTTTGCCACCGTTCTCATCTTTGGTTAGTCTAAACTACAGTAATTTACTAATCAAATTTAAATGAGAATTTCGTACAGCATCCCAGAACTTAGCGCGGCAATAATAACCATCAGCTACCAAATAGCGTACAGATTCTGGCAATAAAGAACGGGTTTTTTTTAAATGTTGAGCATAGTCGTCAACTCTTGTTATCTCAGGCGTTGAGCATAGTCGTGCTTTTTTTTTAGTTGGTTTTTTTGATTTTCTTTTCCTTTGAGCAGTGAGGGGATTTTTGGGTAGTTCTGTGGGAGGACGCCAGGGTGTTTGTTGTACACTCACACTATAAGACAAATGAGTTTCGACTTCGACCACAGAAATTACAGAAATTTCTAATCCCTCTTCTGGTCTGCCAGCTACACCATTATAAAAGCTAGCTTTCCCTTCAGTTTTTTTGCCACTCTTGTCAATAAATGAACAATCGATTACAGCAATAATAGTTTGCTCAGAATCCAAGGCTTTATTGATAAAGTATTGATTAAATTCTGCGAAATCAAAGTTTTTCAAAAAATGCCGACGATAAGTTTTTTCACTCAACGAACTGTAACGGCTCAGATTGGTAAAGTTTACCTTGCCATAAACAAGCAATATGGTGGAAAACAAGGTCACCATAAACTTTTTTTGGGATTGACTAATCCCTGACATTTGTTGTAAAATTGATTCTAGAATATTCATCAGGCATTTTTTTAAGTTCGTCTATTTTTTGAGCTTAATCTAAAAAGTGCCTTTTTTTGGGAGTTTCGGTTAAAATTCCAGGGATTTTTTGTCTCTGTTCGGGGAGCGTCCCTGTTCCAAAACTGTCCGAAGTATTGTAGTAAAATAGTCAAATAAATATAAAGCAAATAAAATGATAGCATCAGACCAACAACAGCTAAAATCCCACTTAAAAGCGGTAGCAGCAATTCTTTACATAAACACAGCTCCAACCCAGTTAAAAAGTTTTGAAAGTATAGAAAAATTCCGGCATTAGAAAATGTTAGAAGAAGTAGGCCCAGAACGAGGTAGCTTTTTTTTTCAGCAGTATCAGGGATTCAAACAGGAAAATCCAGAAAAATAAAATCAATAGTGGGTTCGCTCGATATTACAGACAATCAAGCGAAATATTTTGGATTGAAAGCATATAGTCAATTCAGTCCAATGATGGAAAAATGCTGTCTTTTAATCAGTGCCAACGAATCTTATCAAATGGCAGAAAAAGATTTAGAGATTTTCACGCGGGTCAAAGTCTCTCATAGTATATTACACAGATTAGTTAAACGACAAGAATTTGAATTACCTACATCTAAACACGGAGTCAAAGAAATTAGATTAGATGGCGGGAAAGTCAGCGTCCGCAACGAAACCAAAGGCGAGGGTTGTTACTGGAAAGACTATAAAGCCATTTGTTTAGATAATGTTTATTCAGGAGCATTTTTTCAAAATAATCAAGATTTAATTGATTGGACTAATAGCCAAAAATCACTACATCCTATGTATTGTTTAGGAGATGGTCATGCCAGAATTTGGCAGATATTTAAAGAAATTGGAGATAATGAACCAAGACAAGAAATATTAGATTGGTATCATCTCAAATAAAATATCTACAAGGTAGGGGTTCAATAAAACGATTAAAATCAGCAGAAACTATGTTATGGCAAGGCAAAATTGAGCGAGTTATAAAAATATTTAAAGACTTTAAAGGTCAAGCATTTAAAACGTTTTGTAATTATTTAGAGACGCATCGCTGCCGAATAGTTAATTACCAATACAAAGAAGAATCCATAAGTTCGATTAGTTCGGGAGCAATTGAATCAATAATTAAACGCATTGGATTAAGGGTAAAAATATCGGGAACACAATGGAATATTGAGAACGTTTCGTCTATCCTTGCTCTTCGCTGTGCTTATCTCAACGGTCAACTTTCAATTTGATGTATTTGCCAAACTGAGATGCACCCTTCGCAGCCAGCATCACTTGGTGGCGCACTAAACCGAAAAACAGTTGACAGTTGACAGTTGACAGGGATGTTTTTCAGAGTGAAATTTAGACCCATTTATAAAAATAACCCGCCTTAAATACCCTGTTTATTCTTTAGTCCGCGCAAGCGGACTTCGTTTGTGTAGACGCGGTTTCAACCGCCGAGTGATATTCCACCAGTTTTTTATAAATTTCAACAAACAGCATCTGAGATCCAAATAACGTGTCAAAATAGAAATGTGAAATCAATTCTATTCTTTCCTCATGGATAAACAGCGCGTTCTTTCAGGAGTTCAGCCAACGGGCAATCTTCACCTAGGCAATTATCTCGGTGCCATTCGCAACTGGGTAGAAAATCAAAGTCAGTACGAAAACTACTTTTGTGTAGTCGATTTGCACGCAATTACCGCACCGCACAATCCAGCAACCCTAGCCTCCGACACTTACGCCATCGCCGCCCTTTATTTAGCTTGCGGCATCGATTTAGAACATTCTACTATTTTCGTGCAATCCCACGTCTCGGCGCACACAGAACTAGCATGGCTGCTAAATTGCATTACACCGATTAACTGGCTCGAAGATATGATTCAGTTTAAAGAAAAAGCAATTAAACAAGGCGAAAACGTCAACGCAGGCTTGCTAAATTATCCCGTATTGATGGCAGCAGACATCTTGCTTTACGATGCCGACAAAGTACCAGTAGGAGAAGACCAAAAACAGCATTTGGAACTCACCCGCGATATAGTCATCAGATTAAATCACCAATTCGGCACACCAGAAAAACCCGTATTGAAACTTCCCGAACCGTTAATTAGGGCAGACGGCGCGAGAGTAATGAGTTTGACAGACGGTACGCGCAAAATGTCAAAATCCGATCCTTCCGAACAAAGTCGAATTAACTTATTAGATTCGCCAGAAACCATTACTAAAAAAATCAAGCGCTGCAAAACAGATGCCGTGCGGGGTTTGACGTTTGACGACCCCGATCGCCCCGAAGCTAGAAATTTGCTGACACTTTATCTCCTGCTTTCCGGCAAATCTAAGGAAGAAGTAGCAACAGAGTGTGAAAACATGGGTTGGGGAGATTTTAAACCCTTGCTGACAGAGACGACAATTAATGCCCTCAAACCAATTCAGGATAAATACAAGGAAATAATGGACGATCCGGGATATTTAGAGTCTGTACTACGTCGTGGAAGAGAACAAGCAGAAGCTATTGCTAATCAAACCCTAACTAAGGTTAAGACAGCTTTCGGTTATTCTTTACCTGTTTAGTTGTTAGTTGTTAGTTGTTATGGGTTACTGGTTAAGAATGACAACTGCCAACTGCCCACTAACAACTGCCAACTGTCAACTAACAACTGTCCAATAACAAATAACCAATAACAGACAAATAATCATGAACCGTTTTCGCACAGCCTGCACCACCCCCGGAGAATTTATAATTACCGCCGAAGTTGCCCCGCCAAAAGGTGGCGACATGACTCACACAATTCAAATGGCTGAACGCCTCAAAAACAGAGTCCACGCCATTAATATCACCGACGGGAGTCGCGCAGTGATGCGAATGTGCCCCCTAGCAGTTTCGGCGATTTTAGTGCAGCACGGAATTGAGCCAATTTGTCAAGTTGCTTGTCGCGATCGCAATCAAATTGGCCTGCAAGCGGATCTCATGGGAGCCCACGCTTTAGGCATTCGCAATGTATTAGCACTTACAGGCGATCCCGTCAAAGCGGGCGACCATCCTAAAGCAAAAAGTGTATTCGATTTGGAATCAGTTCGGCTATTGCAAGTTATTCAAAAAATGAACGGCGGCAAAGACTGGAATGACAAACCTTTAACCGACGGAGTTACTGATTTATTTGTCGGTGCTGCCGTCGATCCGCAATGCCCCAGTTGGTCTGGTTTGCAAAGTCGATTTGAGAAAAAAGTAGAGGCGGGAGCCCAGTTTTTTCAGAGTCAATTAATTACAGATTTTGAAGTTTTGGATAAGTTTATGCACCACATTGCTGCGAGCTGCAACAAGCCAGTTTTAGCAGGAATATTTTTGTTTAAATCAGCTAAAAATGCTGAATTTATTAAAAAATACGTGCCGGGAGTTCACATCCCACAAGAGACGATCGATCGTTTAGCAAAAGCTCCCGAACCCTTGCAGGAAGGCATAAAAATTGCTGCCGAACAAGTCAAACTAGCGCGGCAGATTTGTCAAGGAGTTCACATGATGGCTGTCAAACGAGAAGATTTAATTCCTCAAATTTTGGATTTGGCAGGAATCGAGCCACTGAGCTAAAATTAACCCACGGGGCGGGTTTTACAAATCATCAATGTCTAAAACTAATGATGTCGTAAACCGGCCCTCCCCGCGCTAGCATTTTGAACATCAATAAAAAAATCATGCTTCAAACTGTAGACAATCCAACAACTTCTCCCGCAGTCGAACAGCGTTTCACTTGCCGCGGTTTGACATGGCATCAATTCAAGGCAATTCAAGCTAGCTTTGAGGATGTGCCGGGAGTGCGGCTATTTTACTGTGAAGGAGTTTTAGAAATTGTGGGAATTAGTAAACCTCATGAGGCGGTTCAATCCATAATTGCAGGATTGCTTTTGCTCTACTTTGAAGTAAAGGAAGTTGAGTTTTTTCCCAGTGGCAGTTATAGCCAGATAATTGAAGGTGTTGTCGAATATCAGTCAGATTTGTCTTATTGTTTCGGGACAGATAAGGATGTTCCTGACTTGTGCATTGAGGTGGTGATTACTAGCGGGAGTCCGATTAAACTTCAGAAATATCGGCTGATGGGTGTGCCTGAAGTATGGTTTTGGGAAGACGGAACGCTGCAACTTTACCGCTTGCGAGAGCAGGGTTATGAGCCGATTTCTAGCAGCGAATTGCTGCCAGAATTAGACTTATCTTTGTTGAAGCGTTGCATTTTATTTGCGTCGCCATTGGAAGCACTAAAAGAGTTTCGTAAAGGCATTAGTAGCAATGACTGATTCGTATTTACTCAATCAGGATAATATCAAAACACTGGAGACTCGCATCTGTGAAGTTACAGTTTACACCGATCGCGCTTTGGTGACGCGGCGCGGTACGGTATCTCTGGCGGGAAACGAACGAGAATTGGCGATCGCCTCTGTACCCGCAACCCTCGACACAGAGTCAGTCAGGGCCACGGGTGCGGGTACAGTTGCTGTGCGATTGCTGGGAGTGCGAACCGAAACAGTGTTTAGCAGCGAACCAGTGGGCGATCGTACAGCCGAATTAACCCAACAAATTCAGGAGTTACAAACCCAAAGACGGGGAATTAACGACAAAATAACCGCCCGAAAAATTCAGCTCAAATTTGTGGAAGGTTTGAGCGAAAAAAGCGTCGGTTTTTTTTCCAGCAGCATCGCCAAACAGCAGGTAGGTTTAAACGAAACAGGCGAATTGCTCAACTTTTTAGGAACTAATTACCTAAAATATGTAAGTGCGATCGCCCAACACGAAAGACAGCAGCGCGAATTAGACAAGCAAATAGAAGCTTTGCAGCAACAGTTGCGCCAAGTACACACTCCCCATTCTCAGCAAAGTTTTAACATCATTGTTGCCATAGAACCCAGCGGTAGCGGCAATTTTGAACTAGAAGTTTCCTATGTAGTCATGCGAGCCCGTTGGACTCCTCTTTACGACTTGCGAGTTAACACTACCAACAACCAAATTAATCTCAATTACCTAGCCGAAGTCAATCAAAATACAGGCGAAGATTGGACGGGAGTAGCGCTTACTTTATCTACAGCAAAACCCGGAATGGGAATGCTGCCCCCTAAATTAGAATGCTGGTATGTCGATATTCTTCGCTCAAAATCGCCTCCAGCAGCAGAATTTTACAGAGCGGGAATGACAAGAAGTATGGCATCATACGATTCTAAAGTAGGTGCAAACGAAGTACCATTAGCCATGATGACTGAGCCTAGTGTTTCTGCAGCACCCGAACCCATAGAAGCTCAAACCGCCACAGCCCAAATATCGAAAGAAGGCGGCACCGTATCATTTCAAGTAGGCAGAAATACCAAGATTCCCAGCGACGGTACACCCCACAAAGTGACGATTTTTAGCGAAAATTATCCCTTTCAACCAGAATATATAGCCGTCCCGCGATTAGTCAGTTTTGCCTATTTGCAAGCAGTTGTTGTGAATCCGCTGACAGGCGCAACTCTTCTGCCCGGTAAAGCAAATATCTTTCGCGACAACACTTTTGTCGGCAGTATGCAGTTAGAAAATGTTTCCCCTGGCCAAGAATATAAACTGAATTTAGGAATAGATGAAGGGCTAAAAATAGAGCGGGAATTAGTGGAAAGACAAGTAGATAAAAAACTGATCGGTCAGCAGAGGCGCACGAGTTACGCTTATCGCTTAAATGTGACTAACCTGCGGCAGGTGCAGCTACACCTGACACTACAAGAGCAATTGCCAGTCAGCCGCAATGAACAGATTAAAGTGCGATCGACTCTCACTAATCCGAAGATAGTAGCAGGTGAAATGGGACTGCTGGAATGGATAATGTCTCTGCCGCCACAAGCAAAGCAAGAGTTATATTACCAGTTTGTTGTCGAACATCCTCCAGAGTTAACAGTCACGGGTTTAGATATTTAATTAGGATTTACGCTCTTAATCTGTAACACTAGCTACAGCTTATACTAATTATGCAAAATATTGCTACATATCAATTAGAGACGATCATCTGTAGGGAAACGGTATTGCCTTGTCCGGCGAGGGGTAGTGCAAATCAAAGATAATTTGTCTGAAATTGGTAATTGTAGCAAGACTGTTTCCAATTGGTATTACTTACCAAAAATTTGACGATCTGACTATCAACAAAAAACCAGGATGAATTACAACTGGCGAAAAGTCTTGTCTAACGGTAAAATTCCCCCTTCCTCAAAAAAACGCCCCGATTTTTCAACAATTTGTACTCCAGCGATCGCGCCCCTGTTGTTTAGCATCGTACAAAGCTTTGTCTGCATAGGCTACCAGTGTATCTGGTTGAACTTCCAAGGTGGGTATGAGTGAGGCAATACCCAAACTGACTGTGACGATCTCCTTCACGTCAGACTGTGCATGGGGAATCGCCAGATTGTGAATTTCTTGCTGAATGTTTTGTGCCACCTTAATCCCTCCTTCTAAATCCGTATTCGGGAGGAGTAACACAAATTCTTCTCCACCGTAACGCGCTGCTAAATCGGTGGGACGACGGACTACTTTTTGTAATGTTTGCCCTATTCTAATTAAGCAATCATCTCCAGCCAGATGACCGTAGTAGTCGTTATAGGATTTGAATTTATCAACGTCAAATAAAATTAGAGAAAGTGGCTGCTTTTCGGGCGCTAGGCGTTGCCATTCACTTTGAAGGCAATTGTTGAAACAGCGACGGTTAGCCACCTGAGTCAAACCATCTAGATTTGCCAGTTCTTTTAATTTTTGATTGGCATCTTGGAGAGCCAATTCTATTTGTTTGCGGGCGGTAATATCACGGATAGTAACGGAAAAACCATCTCCTAGCTTGACTGCTACGAAGTGAAACCAGCAAGATTTTCCTGATTCATAGTAAAAATCCTGTTGTAAAGATGCCCCCGTTTCGACAATATTAACGAAGCAATTAAATAGTTTTGGCTCAATAGTAGTCAAAAACTTTTTTAGTACCAATTTGCCAATCATCTCTTCATGCCTACTGTTAAAAGCTCTAGCAATCACGGGGTTGACGACTAAACACCGAAAATCCTCAATATCGCCTGTTTCGGTGTTACGAACAGCCTGCATTGCCGCAATACCATCAAGGGAACTATTCAAAACACTAGCCAGTAAAGCCCTAGATTGATAAAGTACCTCTTCTGCTTCCCGGCGCTTAATGTTTTCTTGTTCCAGAAGCTGTTGCTGGCGTTGAATGGTTAACTGATTTTCCAGACGCGCCACTACTTCTTCGATTTGAAATGGTTTGGTGATATAGTCTATAGCCCCTGAATTAAAGGCGGTTACTTTGTCGAAGACATCATCTAAAGCACTAATGAAAATTACTGGAATGTGGCTAAAATCTGCATCCGCTTTGAGAGTTCTACAGACTTGATAACCATCCATTTCAGGCATCTTAACATCTAAAAGAATCACATCTGGTCGCTTTACCTTCACCGTTTTCAGTGCCATCCGCCCACTGGTAACGCTGCGAACAGTGTAGCCGAGTTTGAGGAGCGCCTCGCTTAGTAATTGTAGATTTTCTAGAAGATCGTCTACAATTAGAATATTACCTTTATTTTCGATTTGAGAATTAAGATTCATTGCCACTCCGGGGTTCTACTAAATCAATAATCTGCTCAAACTTAAATTGACTGGCAAGTTTTGTAAGGGATTTTATCAAACGAGTTTCTGTTTTGGGAATTTCTCCTACGACTTGTAACACGAGGTTAGTATTTGCCTCAAGTGCAGCTTCGTATAATTGAGTAATCCATTCTTGAGTCATACAGGTTAAATCTGCCGATGTCAAGGGGCTTGTTTCTGTATCATCCAAGACAGGAGATCTTGTTTCTGCATAGATATATTTGACTCCCAAATGCTTAGCTAGTGCGTCAAAAATGGTGTGTTCAACGAAGGGTTTGCGAACAAAGTCATCACATCCAGCCGAAAGCACCATCGCCTTTTCTTCTTCCAACACACTCGCCGTTAACGCGATTATAGCCGTAGCATTACCTTTGGTGGTAGATTTGATGTATTTTGTCGCTTCGTAGCCATCCATAACTGGCATTCTCATATCCATCCAGATTAGGTGCGGTTCCCATTCATCCCAAATGGCGATCGCCTCTTGTCCGTTACTAGCTTCTTTCACCTCAAATCCCAAGGGACTCAACAACTTAATTAGTAATTGTCGATTAATAGATTTATCATCGACTGTGAGAATTTTGTAGCTAAGTTGACCGGGCACCAGTCCCAGAACTCTTGGATATTCTGCTGTACTCTTGCTGTTTGTTTTGTGACCCAATTTGGTCTGAATATACAATTGGAAACTTGTACCTTTTCCTAATTCGCTTTCTACAGAAATATCCCCACCCATCAATTGCACAAATTTCCGGCTAATTGCTAAACCTAAACCCGTTCCTTCCTGCAGATCTTTTCCAGCTTGAGCTTGACTAAAGGCATCAAATAGTTTGGGCAGTTCTGCTGCTGCAATACCCACCCCAGTATCGCGAATACGGAAATGCAAATTAAAAACATCTGTGGTTTCTTGTTCTCCCAGAAAGACATTCAAAGTGATTTGACCCTCGGAAGTAAATTTGATGGCATTGCTGAGTAAATTAATTAAAACCTGACGCAGTTTTACTTGATCGGTACAGATATAGCGCGGCACATTTTCTGTTCGCTGGAATACCAAATTCAATCCGGCATTATTAGCCCGCAGATGCAACATATCTTCTAAATCATTCAGCAAGATATGTAGGTCAAAGTCTGTAAGATTAAGGGTGGTTTTACCTGCTTCGATTTTTGATAAATCGAGTACATTATTAATTAGCGTTAATAAATAATCACCACTGCGATAGATAATTCCCGCATTCTCGTATTGTTCAGGGGGCATATTTGTGGCGCGTACCATCAATTGCGAAAAGCCGAGAATAGCATTGAGGGGCGATCGCAATTCGTGGCTCATATTGGCAATAAATCTACTTTTAGCTTGATTTGCTACTTCGGCTTTTTCTTTGGCAATGACTAACTCTGCTGTTCGTTCCTCTACACGATTTTCTAAAGTTTCAAAAGATGTTTGTAACTGTCCGGCCATATTATTAAAAGCTCGTGCTAGTTGAGCTGTTTCATCTTTTGAGTTAATTTTAACTCGGATATTTAAGTTGCCTGCAGTAAACTCAGCCACAATATTAGCCAGATAAATCAATGGCTTAGTCAGTAGTTGCCCAATGGCAACGGCGATGATTGTTACTACTCCAGCGATTAGTGTAAATAGGAATAGTGCATCACTAATTTGCTTTTCCACAGGCGCTAGAGCCACAGCTAGCGGTTGTGCGAAAAGCACAGACCAAGGTTTATATTGTAAACGAGCGATCGCGATCAAATTTGCCTGATTATCATTTCCCGTAAATGATGCTATCAAAGAGGATTGTTTGGTATCTAATGCTTGCTTAATTTTGGGTAAATTTGTAGCAGTTTCTTTAGTCAAACTCTTCGATAAACGCCCTTCGCTTTGTAGTTTATTTGCGACATCAGACGATAGAGGGACAAGGGATTTAAAAAGCAGTTTAGGTGTTATGCTATGGGCTAGATAAATATAATTTTCATCTAAAAGAATTGCTGATAATTCTGCCCCGGCTCGCTCAGTTTGTCGAGTTACTAATTGCTGAACAACTGTGGCATTGTAGGATACCCGTAAGATCCCTAATATCTTTCCCTTTGCATTGCGAACAGGACTACTAAAAAATAGTTGAATTAGATCGGGAATTTTTGGCGATCGCTTCATACTAGAGACAAAAGGTAGCTGAGTTTGCAGAGGTTCTCTAAAGTAATTTTGACTGGATTCATCTCGACCAATATCCCGTGTATTCGTATCTAAAACATTCCGTCCGTTTATATCTAGCAAAGCGTAAGAGATAATATTGAGCAGATCTTTACGACTGAGACGGATTAATGTTTCTGTCGCTAACCGCATTTCAGGACTATCCTTTCGCTGTTCGACAGTTTGGTTCAGGTAAGCAGATAAACCTGGTAAAATCGCTTCTACGCGCACGGCATTGAGATTAGTATCAATAAACGCATCTATTCTGTTAACAGTTTCCTTGGCTGCCGCAGATAGAGCTTGTCGTGCGTTGTCAGTTAGTGCCTTTTCTGTTGTCTGTTTATTCAGATAACTTAACAACAGTAAAGGGATGAGAGCAACCATAAGAAATGATAGGATTAACTTGGTACGGATACTGTTTAAAAGTGAGTGATTCATGGGCGCACATTAGAAGGAGATAAGAAAGATGAATTAAACAAAGTTTTGATAGCGGGAATGCGTGTAACGTCGCCAGAGCGAATAAAAAAGTCTGTATATATCTTAGCTTTTTTGTATATAGACTGACTGCTGCTAGGGTCAAAAAATTTCTTATTTTCCTCAAGATTAGTGAGGTTTATGCCCTCTAGAGATAGTGTATTGCTAGGAATATTTAATGCTTTACTAATGATAGCGTTTCCTTCCTCAACATTTGCTTCCCAGTAGGTCACGGCTTGCAGCCATGCTCGAATAAATGCACGAATATCTTCAGGACGATCGCGGATTACTTCACCGCGAAAGGCAACCACATCTAAAATCAAGCCAGGAGTTTGTTTGCTGGTAAATAGGATGTGACCTCCTAATTTTATGGCTTCAGAAAGATAGGGTTCCCAAGTGTGTCCAGCTTGGATTTCATTGCTTTGAAAGCGTTGGGGAAATTCGTAAGCGTCGAATTTAACTAGATTTACATCTTCCTTCGTTAAGTTGGCAGTTTTTAACATCTCAGTGACAAAAACTTCACTAAATGCGCCTAGATTTGCGCTCACGTTTTTCCCTTTCAAGTCAGCTACGGTTTGAATTTTTGATTGTGCAACTACCACATCTGCGCCTGTGGTTTCATCTACAACCATGACAGTTTGGATATCGGGATTTGTGGCACTCAAGCTCATAAAACCTCCCAAGGCAAATCCACCACCATCATACTTCCCAGCACTGAAATCTGCTTGTTGCAATTGGCTGTAATTTATATAAATTATTTCCACGTCTACTCCTTCTGCTTTGAAGAATCCTTTTTTTTGGGCAATGATAACTGGATTATAGCCAACAAAAATGGTAAATCCTACTTTCAAGGGAGGGCGTTTTAATTCGGTTTGTCTTGGATGATGACAAGCAGATAGCAGACAGCAGGTAATGAGAAAAATACTAAGGGATCTGAGTAGTTTAGACATTGCTTATCACGGGTTCTACTAAATCAATAAGCTGCTCACAATTGAATTGACTAGCAATTTTTTTTAGGGAGTTGATCGAAGGAGTTTCTGTTTGGGGAATTTCTCCGGCCAGGGCAACATTTTCTGTTCGCTGGAATAGCAAATTTAATCCCGTATTATTAGCTCGTAAATATAACAGATTGTCTAATTTTTTCAGTAACAGATGTAGGTAAAAACCTGTATAATTTATAGTCGTTCTACCTGCTTCAATTTTCGATAAATCTAGTACATTAATTAGTGTTAGTAAATCATCACCACTACGATAGATGATTCCCGCATTTTGATTTGGGTCAGAGGAGAGGTTGTTAGCGCGTACCATCAATGGTGAAAAGCCGAGAATAGCATTGAGGGGCGATCGCAATTCAGGACTCATATATTTGCTGTGCATAATATCACTTCCAAAAAGTAATGCAACTGTAGGAGAGCTTCTAAACCCTTATTTCATAAGTACCTTGAGGCTTGGCTGAATCGATTTATTCAGAACGCTGAGAATATTGATTGTACTCAAGTCTATTGCCAAAGCGATATACAAGTTGATTTTCTGCACATATATAGCCAGCATCAGCTTGCAACAAAGGAATATTTTTGAATCCCAGCAAGTGCAAGGCAATTTCAATCGCACTCAAAGAGGCGATCGCACAACTGGGAATCCCATACTTAGCTTGCAAAAATTTACCGATAATTTGTAAACTGTAAAGCCATCGGATAATCTTCTTGCTTCAACCGTTGAATTACCAACTGCAAATCATCTTTATCCTTGGCAGAAACGCGCACTGCGTCACCTTGAATTGAGCCTTGAATCTTTTTAAACTCATCTCGAATTAATTTAGTGATTTTTTTGGCAATTTCCTGATCGATCCCTTTTTTTAGTTTGATTTCTTGACGGACGCGGCTGCCGCTAGCCGGATCAATTTTGCCGTAATCAAAAATTTTCAGAGATAAATTCCGCTTGGCGGCTTTTGTTTGCAAAACAGTGTGAATTGCATCGAGAGTAAATTCGCTGTCGGTGTTGACAACTATCGATTCTGCGCCCAATTCCACGGTAGTTTTGGTATCTTTTAAGTCGTAGCGGCTTTGAATTTCCCGCACTGTTTGGTCAACAGCGTTAACTACTTCTTGCCGATCGAAATCGCTGACAATATCAAAGGAATAACTAGCAGCCATAAATTAATATTTGGTAATGGGTAATGGGCATTGGGCATTGGGCATTGCGTATTGTTAGCTGTTGACTGTTGACTGTTGACTGTTAACTACTGCCAACTAGCAACTAGCAACTGCCAACTGCCAACTGCCAACTAGCAACTGCCAACTGCCAACTGCCAACTGTCAACGGCCAACTGACTAATAACAATTAGCCATTAACAGCCATCAAACTGAAATAGAATAAAGTAGCTGTGCAAGAAGAACTAATCGCAAACATGAGCGATCGCCCCAGTGGCACATTCAGAATATAGAAAATGGAAAACAACAAGCGGGCGATCGTAAAAGCGATCGCAGCCAAACCCGCCACCTCCGAATCTACCCCCGTCACAAAAGCCATCAAAGCCGCCGCCGAAAACAGCATAAACGTCTCAAACGAATTTTGGTGCGCCCAAGTTGCCCGCTGAGCGTAATCCGGCAACCTCTCAAACATAGCGCGCGGGGCTGCTTGGTCGTAGCCTAGCTGCAAGCGGGCGAGGGCAACCACCAAAAACGGTGCATAAACCAGCGCTGCCGCCACAGCAATACAATCAAGCAGAATAACCGACACAGGCAATCCCAACAGCATCATCCGCCTCGCAATTCAATCAAAATAGAACAGAGTAACCACCTTGCGCTGTTCTTCCGCATCTTGGCAAGTTTTCAGCAAAGTGTGGCTTTCGTGAAAAGCAAAACAGATCAGTTGCTGACAGCGAGAAATGATCTCCTGATTGCACATGGCGCTAGCTTCCGGGAGAGACAAGCTATCATTTTTAGGATTTTCCACCAAATGTATCACTTGTTCTAGCTGCTCGCGAGACTCCCGCGGCTGGCGGCTCATACTTTGTGGCAAAATCACCGTCAGCAGATTAGGATCTGCCTGCATTGCCCCCCGAATCGCGGCGGAATTAGTGCCTGTAGCGCCTGATGTGATGAGCTGATTGCCTCCCAGAACTAAGGCGTAGCTCAGCATCTCAATTAGCTGCTGGTGGGTAATAGGAACGTGACGAGAACCCAAAAGAGCAATCCGCTTGGAGCTGGTTTGCTGGATCGCCGCAAGTTCTTGTAAAAAATCATCAACTCTGGGTAGCTCAATTGATTGACTCAAAGAATTTATTAAATTAAATAAAACTACGTTGTGGATTTTAGCAGACTCCCCAGCAATTGCCGCCAAAAACCAGTTAAAAATTGCACATTTACAAGATTTGACTGGGGGATGGCGAGATTTGAGGGAGCCATAAGGCGTTGAGCAGCCGTAGCTGAAGGTAGAATTCCTGAAAAATTGAGAATTTAAGAATTTTCCATTTTTATTGTTTAATTCAAAAAAAAAATTCTGCCTTCTTACACTCCGGCGGCCTGCTTAATGGACTTTCGCTCCCAAACCCAAGGATGCGAGCGTGCTTTCCCAGTCAAAGTGTTCTGCCATTAGCTGAGTAACGCATTCCACCTTGATCGGTTCGTGCAGGCGCACGCTGCCAAAGGTGCTGTCGATAATTTCTACCGTGGTTAGGGTATCCAAATCTACAGACAAAACTGGAATTTCCATTTCTTCTGCTCTGCCGATTACCAGGGGAGAAGGAGGCAAGTGGCCTGTGAGAATTAAGCACTGAGTTGAGCTTTCCAGAGCCGCGAGTTGAATGTCGGTGCGATCGCCCCCAGTGACTACCGCCATATTTCTCGCTTTGCGGAAATACTTCATCGCCGAACTAACATTCATCGCGCCAATTGTCAAGGTTTCCACCATCAAATCCAAACGGTCTGGACGGCAGAGCACTTCGGCTTTCAATTGGTGCACCAATTCTTTGACGCTGACACTTCGCAGCAAAGCACTTCTCGGCAGCATTCCCAAAACTGGAATACCCGCAGCCTCCAAGAAAGGCCGCACTGTCGTCGCGATCGATTCGAGTTTGTCCGAGGGCACGTCGTTGAGGACAACGCCAGCCAAGCGCGAACCCAAACGCCGTTTAGCCGACAGCAAATCGTCTACATACAGATCGATCGGGCGCGTCACCAACAGCACAGAGGCATCAACCGCCTCAGCTACTTGAGGCAAAGACAAGTCAAACAGACTGCCTTCCTCCAAATTAGCCGGGCCTTCTAACAGTACCAAGTCTGCCTTGGGGCCTTGCAAATATTGCGCCAGAGAGAGCCGATAGTCTGTCTTGTCTTCTCCCCGCAAACGCTTGTGAACCGTCTCCTCGTCCAAAGACAGCAGTGTTGAGGGCATCTGACTTTCTGAGAGTTTCAGCGTCTCCACCGCGAACCGCACGTCTTCCTCCTCGGTTCCAGCTCCCTCCGAGCTGAAACAGGTTCCCAGAGGCTTGCCGTAGGCGACGGAGAGTCCTTTTGCTGGGAGTGCGAGTGCCATCCCTAGGGCGATCGCGGACTTGCCGCTGTAAGCTTTTGTCGAACCGATCAGTAAATATTTAGTCAATTTGGTTACGCCTTCTCTCCTCAATTTGCATCTGTCTATTTTAATAAATTTAATTTTTTCAACAGTATTTTTCCACTGCGACTAAATTTCGCAATCCGATTATACTCGATTTGGTCGCTTTTGGTCAGATTATTTTTTTAATTAAATTTGTTATTCATGTGTTCGCAACTCTTTTGTCCGCATTCTTTGACATCCTTAGTTTTTCACACCAGTTTTTTCCGAGAGCGGTTCTCAACAGAGTTGCGTCAAGGGCGATCGATTGCTTTCTTACCGTTTCCCCCCTTACCTTTTTCCCATTAACATTACAGCCACGTTTCGCCATAATTTACGGATAAAATATGTTTATCTCTAGCCTTTTATAGTCATATTCAGTCAAGCAAAAACTCTACAATACTGACTATTGAAAGTAAATTACTAATGCGTAATCAATAGCATTACATTTGTTTAAAAATACAACAAAAGATATATTTATTGCTGATAATTTTATTGGAAAGAGTTTTTGTAACAGCGAAAAATTACCCAATTTGTTGCGGAAATTAGACATTATTTATGACGGCGATCAAATCAAAAATACATCAATTTGGTGGTGGGTGGGCTGGCATTTCGGTAGCGCAAAGGCGGGCGACAAGTGAGCGATCGGACTTTTTGGGCTGTAGGTTGAGTTCCCTTGGCTAAGGCTACTGTGTTAGATTCTCAGCAAGCGACGGGAAAAAGTCAAAGGAAATCGGACGCTCGCGATCGCACTTCCTAGCACTACAAAAGAGGTGATGGAGAACAATGCAAGAACTCATATCAATTCCGGTTGCACTCATACATGACTGTTGACTGTTGACTGTTGACTGTTAAGTTAAGAGGGCGGGCCCGCACCATCCACCGCCCCTACTGACTGTTGACTCGATTTTATTATTCCGATGCAACGGGAAACGATATAGCGGTTCTATTGAGCATCAATAATAGAACTGGCGCACCGATCGTGTAATGTCGCCGTCAGTAGTAGCATTACACGATTGGTGCGCCAGTTATAGCGCAATTCAATTGCAGGCTTTCGGGATTGCCGGCGCGGGGAAAGTTAATCATCCATTCGCATCAGCTTGCGGTAAAACGTTTTAGAAAAATCGACGTTAGTACGAGTCCGCTGAAAAGTCAAAAGTACCTCAATTAAACAAGTGACAAATTCAGAGCTTTGCATCGTTACTTCGTAGCTGAGTTCAGCATTGCCGTCAAACAACACCCGACAGCGGGTCAAATCGATCGGCAGCGACGGAATATTCCAACTAGCGACAAACGGCACGTCCTCGCCGCCGTCAATTTTTCGGGCCCCCTCCAAGCTTTTGAGCTTGTAGAGACCGATAGCGTGCGGCAAAAACTTGCGCCGGGGCTCCTGACAGAAAGGAGCGTAGACTTTCACTTCTTTGTCGTCGGCTGGCTTCAGTTGAGGAAGAAACATATTTCCACATCCTGATAATTACTACTAGCAGATTAGTTGAGCTGCTCTGCAAAAACTAGCAGATATTCTAGGCTAAGCGCAAGCAAAAGCCAGTCAATTTTAGATTTTAGATACTTCGGCTTCGCGAGCTTACGAGTTTTAGATTTTAGATTTACTTGCAGCGCCCTGAATCAGCAGGCTCGAACAGGGGTTGAAAATTTGGGATAGCGAAAAACTCCTGTACGTGGCACGACAGTATCCGTTTTTGGGCGGGTCAAACCAGCAGCGGGTTTTCCTGCAAGCGTGCCAGCGTCTGCTTTCGACAAAAGCCCAGAAACTGATACAGTAAATACTTATCTATAAAATCAAAAACTATTGGTTGTTTAATCAAGTAACCTATGCAGGAGAGTTCTTGGCCAGAAAACGATGCTCGCACCGAGCTTAACTTGGAAATCCCTGATTTAGCTAGAGAAGAGCTCAATAGTTTGACCTCGAACTCGAAGGCAAGCAAAATATTTGCCATACCAGACATGGGGGACAGGGTGTTTGACGCGGAAACTTCATCAGAGATCCCGGTGGCGGTGTCTGTGCCGGGATCTCCGTCTTTTCCTCAAAATCTTTACCGGGGAAGGCGAGCAAAAGCTGCGGTAGTGCTGACTGCGGTTTGGGGAGGGACGATCGCCCTGCACTTGATTTCCTGGGGTGCGTGGGTAGTGTGGGGGTTGACGGGGCTGCTGTGGATGCAAGCGCTGCGAGTTTTGTTTGCCGGGCCCAAACCCGCACTCCCTCCTCTTTCAGATGAAAGTCGAGAAGATTGGCCTTATGTCTCGCTGCTGGTGGCGGCGAAAAATGAGGAAGCGGTGATTGCCCGATTGGTAGAATCAATCTGCAATTTAGATTATCCGATCGACCGTTACGAACTTTGGGCGATCGACGATCGCAGCAGCGACGGCACACCGCTGGTATTGGAACAGCTAACCAAAAAATACCCGCAACTTAAAGTATTTCGCAGAGGAGCCAATGCCAGTGGCGGCAAATCGGGAGCCCTAAATCAAGTCTTGCCGCTGACTCGCGGCGAATTTGTGGGAATATTTGACGCCGACGCGACGGTAACGCCGGATTTGCTGCGCCGGGTGCTGCCGGTATTCGATCGAGAACAAGTAGGGGCGGTGCAAGTCAGAAAAGCCATCGCCAATGCTGCGGTGAATGTGTGGACTCGCGGCCAAGAAGCAGAAATGGCTCTCGACAGTTTTTTCCAGCAGCAACGGACTGCGATCGGCGGCATTGGAGAATTGCGCGGTAACGGCCAATTCATGCGCCGCACCGCCTTAGAAAGCTGCGGCGGCTGGAACGAGGAAACGATTACCGACGATCTAGATTTGACCGTAAGGCTGCACCTAGACCAGTGGGACATTGAATTTTTGCCTTTCCCAGCCGTGTTAGAAGAAGGAGTCACCAACGCTAGGGCTCTGTGGCACCAGCGCAATCGCTGGGCAGAAGGCGGCTATCAGCGCTATCTTGACTACTGGCAGCTAATTTTGCAAAACCGCATGGGAATCGGGAAAACTTGGGATTTATTTGGATTTTGGGTATCCCAATATTTCTTGCCCACAGTAGCGCTACCCGACTTTTTGATGTCAATTGCGCTGCGCCGGATGCCTCTAGCCAGTCCCATAACTTTTATGACCCTTACCTTGTCGCTGGTGGGAATGTTTGTCGGTTTGCGTCGCACTCGCAAAGAGACGAAATTTGAGGTGAAAAGAGTTTTTGTCACCTTCCTGCAAACGCTACGGGGTACTGTGTATATGTTGCACTGGCTGCTGGTAGGGACTGTGACGGCTCGGATTGCGGTGCGTCCCAAGCGGCTAAAATGGGTCAAAACTGTCCATCAAGGGGCTGCTAAGTAAATCCATTTAATAGGGCATCGGGCCTAAAAGCATCGGGCCTAAAAGCATCGGGCCTAAAAGCATACCTCACTTTTATGAGAACCGCTATATCTCTTCTTTCTTCTTCCTTCTTCGTTTTTCCTTCTTCTGCCTAATGACTAATGACCAATGACTAATAGACCTCTTGCAAAAATAGACCTCTTACAAAAAAAAATATTTTATAATTAAAGGTTTTAAGTTTTAGACCCCAGAGCTAACTCATAATTGTAAAGTGCTGATATAACCTGCAATCTGCTTCACTTAAGCCAAACCCTTTATTATAGCATAAAATTATTTTGCAAGAGGTCTAATGACTAATGACCAATGACTAATGACCAATGACTAATGACTAATGACTAATGACTAGAGAAGCCGAAGTATTTAAAATCGACTGACGGCAAGTGCAAATCGGTTGCGGAACATCTTTTTTTTTGCGAAGGTTATATATCGCCGCCCGATCGGACAGTGAAATTTGGCAATTTATCGATCGCCAAAAACACTCCAAAACCGATTAAATAATCGGCGATGGGCGATCTGTTGCGAATAAGTAATCGGCTATACAAAAGTTGAAAAATAAAAGTTAAAAGCCAGAATATTTGAATTTTGACTTGACAAAAAGCCAATTATTATCTAATAATTATGAATTGCCAATTACGGCGAATTGCTTGTTGCCAACTACCAGTCATATCGCATCCGGTGGATTCACAACGATAAAATTGGCTCCCGGATTGCGGACTGAAGTCCGCAATCCGGGAGCCAATGCCAGGACGCACGCGCGCTCCGTTTTTGTTAGGACGATCGACCGGACATGATATCACCCGTTATTAAAAATGGATTTGTTAGAGTATCAAGCTAAATCTTTATTCCGTCAGATGGCAATTCCGATTTTGCCATCACAACGGATTGATAATCCCGCCGACCTCAAGGGACTGAAAATTCCCTACCCAGTTGTACTCAAGTCGCAAGTGCGCGCTGGGGGACGAGGCCGGGCGGGTGGTATTAAATTTGTGGAAAATACGATCGATGCAGTTGCTGCTGCTCAAACAATTTTTAATTTGCCGATCGAGTCTGAATATCCCCAAGTCCTGCTGGCCGAAGCTAAGTACAACGCTGACCAAGAATTGTACTTGGCGGTACTCCTAGACCCCGTAGCGCGACGCCCGGTACTTCTGGGTTCGAGAGAAGGAGGTATGGATGTTGAAGGGTCGATCGACAAAATGCAGCAAGTTGCGGTAGACCAAGAATTTTCGCCATTCTACGCGCGGCGTTTGATGCTGAAAATGGGATTGCAGGGAGACTTGATTCAATCGGTGAGCGCGATCGTCGAGAAAATGTACCGACTGTTTGTCGAAAAAGATTTAGATTTAGTAGAAATCAATCCTCTCGGCATCAGTCCTACGGGAGAGGTAATGGCTTTAGATGGTAAAGTCAGCGCCAATGACGATGCTTTGGGGCGGCATCCAGACTTGGCCGCACTCTCGGGTAAGAACCAAAGCAGCGGGTTCGTAGGAAACAGGAGAAATCCCCATGCGGGCGCGAGCCACAATTCTCACTCTCCGGCCCAGCACTCGCCGGAGTTTGATGCAAAATCTCAATCCCCAATCTCGAATTCCGAATCTTTGCAATTAATCGAACTAGATGGGAATATCGGGATTTTGTGCAACGGAATGGGCCTGACAATGGCAACTTTGGATGCTGTAGCCCACCAAGGAGGAAAACCAGCTAATTTTGTGAATATGGGTTCTCTAAACCCCTACGATACAGCAAATGCCCTGCGCGATCGCGCGGAATTAGCCCTGGATTTAGTCGCTCAAAATAAAAACGTTAAGGTGATACTGGTCAATATTTTGGCCCGCGCCTCCAAAACTGAGGAAATCACCGCCGCAGTAGCCGGCTATTTGGAACGGAAAGCTCGCGCCAACCGCCACATCCAAGTTGTGCTGCGTCTGGTAGATATCGATTCTGATGCTGTAAAAAAGCGTTTGGGAGAGTTGCCGGTGCAGCTAGTTAGCAGTTTGGATCGGGCTGCGGCCGCTTCTGTAGCCTCGGCCAAGTAGCGGCAGTCGATCGGCAAAAGACGAGAGTTATGGACTGTCAAATGGCAAAAAATGAATTTAACTCCTGAAAGCAAAGTCCTAGTACAGGGCATTACAGAATCTCCAGCCTCAACCCGCACCGCCCTGATGATGAAAGCATACGGCACTAATGTAGTCGCCGGTGTCAGTCCCGGTAAAGGCGGGCAGGAGGTGGAGGGAATTCCGATTTTTGATTTGGTAGAACAAGCCGTGGCGGCAGTGGGTAACGTTGACACTGCGGTAATTTTGGTAGACCGTTATGCGGTGCTGGATGCGGCTCAAGAAGCGATCGCCGCAGGAATTCGGCAAATCGCGATCGTCACCGGGGGAGTGCCTCCTCTGGATATGGTGCGCTTAGTCAGAAAAGCAGAGGCCACCGAAACTTTGTTAATCGGGCCAAACAGTCCGGGGATTATTGTCCCCGACAAACTGCTATTGGGCACTCATCCCAAAGAATTCTACACTCCCGGTTCGATCGGGGTCATCAGCCGCAGCAGCACTTTGACTTACGAAATTGCTCTCGAACTGACTGGGGCAGGATTGGGGCAGTCGATGGCGGTTTGTATTGGTTGCGACGCGATTCTGGGTTCGTCGTTTATGCAGTGGCTGCAAATTTTGGACGAAGACGACTGTACGGAGGCGATAGTGTTGGTGGGAGAAGCGGGCGGCTGGAGCGAACAAGCTGCAGCTTCTTACATCGCTTCGGCAATAGACAAACCCGTAGTTGCTTATCTCGCCGGACACTACGTTCCGAAGGGCCCGTCTTTGGGCCACGCCGGCATTTTGATCAGTTCTCGCGCTGCAGCCCAGAAAGCCTTTGGAATTAAGGCCGATAACAAAATGGCTGCCTTTGAAGAGGCGGAAATACCCGTGGCGGCTCGGCCTTCGGAGGTTCCTAAGTTGCTTAAAAAATTGCTGAAGAAAAAATGATTGCGATCGCCAAAAATCCAATTGGCTCGATCGTTCCGAATCCAAGTCCCCATTTGCTCGTTGCTCGTCTATCTGCATTACCAGGCAGAGCCTGGTAATGCAGATAGACGATACTCTGCCTCCTTTGCTCTGGAAACTTACAAGAGAGAAGACTGTAGGAGATTCTTAAATTATTAAATTTTCGTTTCTTACCAAAGCCCTCTGACAGGGCTCGCAGGCTGTGGTGCAGGTGCTGGTAGGGGTACGGGTGCGGGACGACGTGCCGGAGGCGAAGTTGTTGGCGGAAGGCTGGGACGAGGTGCGATCGGAGTTTGGGTGCGAGTTGTCCGAGTTGTCTCGCGCATCGACTCTTGCAGCAGGCTTTGCACGTTCCCCACCAAACCTTGAACTTTCCCAACTGTGGCCGCAAGGCTGGCAACATCTACGTAAACCTCCGGCAGAGGATACTTTTTCAGGATTTCTAGCAGCGACAGCCTACCGTCGTCGCCGGATGCCAGAATCACCGCCGCCCGCAGGGCTTTGCCGCTTTCTGTGCGGCGGTGAGTCCGAATTGCTTGACCGATTTCGTCCGTAATTTTTTCTCCTGGCGTACTGTAAACTACCCTCGCCAGAATAGCGGGCTTTAAACCGATTTCTAGACTCATCAATCCCTGCAGCACTTGTGGATCCATTTTGGAGAACCCGATAATTTGTTTGATGGTTGGTGTCGTCGTGCCGTTTTTAGCAAAGTTTTCTAAGTCGCTGATATTGATGGTTTGTGCGATCGGGCCAAATGTCAGGACAACTTTTTCTGCCCCCAATGCTTTACTGTTGCTAGATAATATGCTGGCGCTCGATCCAACAAACAGGGCAATGGCGATCGATACAAATTTTGTTAACTTCATATTCAGTTTCAGCTATCGATTAAAATTATGCTTTCGAGATTTGTACATTTTGACACTCTCCGGCGTAAAACGCACGGAGATTCTAAAGAAACTACCAAAAGGCAATTCTTGAAGGTGCTGTCAATTCACCCCTACCAACTCCGTCAAGGTCAAGCCCTAACATTGTCGCTACTTTTCTCAAAATGTTGCCTGCGGCGTTGCAGTCAGCATTGATATACCAATTTTTTGCACCCGTCCGGTACAAACCGCGTTTTACACGTCTGCCCGTTTCCTTCCACCCATCGGGTTTTTCACCAATTGCAGGTAGAAAATCACGGTCTACCAAAGATGCTTTAGACGTGTAACTTTCTTCAGTCTCAAAAAACTGAATGCCGTACTGCTCGCACAGTTGAGCGATTCGATTTTTTAATCTTGCTGTAGGGATTTGGACAAAATTCTGGTTGGTCTTTTTGCCCATATTGGCAGAATTTTTCTGCCCTTTATTCCCCCCAAAAACGATAACACCGATTTTGTTCTTAATGCAGTGATTGACTACTAAACGAGCTGCTTTATTCACGGCATCGCGCATTTGCCGATTTCGTTTTTCGGTCAATCGCGCTAATTGATGCGACCAAAAACCATTATGTTTGCCATCCATCAAAATCGCTACCCGCTTGTTGTACCATTGATTGACCGACTTCAAGTGCTTGCCATCAATAATAAAACTTGTCCCTGAGTTACTGACACAAGTAAGCCAGTTATCAACACCGTGATCGATACCTAAAGCTTTTTGATTCTCTGTGACAGCTTGGACGCTGGACACTTTGTAAACGAACTCGGCGTCAAAACAGCCATTCCTGGGGAGAATTCTAATTTCTTGAATATCGGCATAGTTCAAATTAGTAGGCATTCGGACTTGAAAATTCTTCAGTCCCAACCAAGCTTTTACTTTTTGACCCAGAGGAATTGAAACTTGACCGTCAATCAACTTTTTTCCAAGCGCTTGCTTCGGATACGCTATTAAATGAAATCCGCCAGGAGTACGGTAACTGGGGAATCTTGGCTTGAATTCAAGCTGGCCTTCCCAAAACAATTTGATTAATCCCTTGAACGATTTTACTGATTCACCAACAGCACCACAAGTCTGTTGAGCGGCTTGAGCGCATAAAGCTCCGTAATGAGGATTGCGCTTTAATGCGTTGATTATGTCAAACGGACGCACGTAAGTATCAGCTTTGAAGTATATGTGGCGAGCGTAGTAGACCGCACAATTGTGCAGTTTGTTCGATTGTTGACAAATATATTCTAAAACTGCCTTGAGGTCTTTGTCAGGCTTGAGTAGTATTTGCTGGCATCCAAACATTTGAGTTCTGTCACTGTGATATGTTGATTATAGACTACCCATCAACGGAGTCAATCATTGCTATGGCAAGTTTGTCGAAAAAGGATTTAGAGTACCGACACGATAGTAATGCTGTTTCAGGGATCAATCAATACTTCGGACAGTTTTGGAAGAGGGACGCGAGGCTCGCCTCGCTACAAAAGTTATTGGAATCTGAATCAAAA
>NZ_JAUBPP010000043.1:0-25867 GCF_036700765.1 Microcoleus sp. S1D4 | reverse complement strand
TTTAGTGACGAGTATGTCTCTGGTAAATATAAAGCCGTCCTAGAAGGACGGGGTTTTCGACCCAATTTTCTGATAAATTTACGCCCCGCTACCCCTGCAGATTTAAATTTATTGCGACGCTGGGACGAGCAACCTCACATAATTGTCTCAGATCCGAACGATGATTGGGGTTGGGAGATAGAACTCGATCGCACTCCCGACTGGAGGGAGCAATTGATTGCTCAAATCGACAATCGCCCGATCGGATTTATCCAAATTATCGATCCGGCACTTGAGGAGAGTCACTACTGGGGTGATGATGTTGCTGCGAATCTCCGCGCTATTGACATCTGGATCGGAGAGGAGAAAGAATTGAGCAAAGGCTACGGAACACAAATGATGCAGCTTGCACTTAATCGATGTTTCGCCGACTCTGCTGTGACGGCTGTAACGATCGATCCGCTTGCGAACAATACCCGCGCCCACCGTTTCTACGAACGTTTTGGTTTCCAATTTGTGGAACCGCGACGGTTTGGCGACGATGACTGCTTTGTTTACCGCCTCAACCGAGCAGATTGGGAGAATCAAAGGGCGATCGCACCGCAGTAAAGACAGTTAGCTCAATAACTTGCTCTGGTACAGAAGCATCGCACGAGAAAAGAGGCTTTATGACAATTCCTCACCAGTCGCTTTTGATATTGAAACTTTTCGCGGTACTGGGCTGTGGCCTGATAGCCGGAGTCTTTTTCGCCTTCTCAACCTTCGTGATGAACGCCCTTGGCCGACTCCCGCCGGCGCAGGGGATTGCGGCCATGCAATCGATCAATATTGCAGTCATCAATCCATTGTTTATGACGGCGCTTTTTGGAACGGCTGCGGCTTGCATTTTTCTGGCTTTCTCCTCATTCAAATGGCCTCAAACAGGTGCTATCTATTTGCTGATCGGTAGCTTGTTGTATCTCGTCGGTACGGTGGGAGTGACGATCGCCTGTAATGTACCGCTGAACGATGCGCTGGCAAAAGTCGATCCAGGCAGTGCTGAGGGCGCGAGGCTGTGGGCCAGCTACCTTGTTAACTGGACAATCTGGAATCACATTCGATCGGCAGCAGCGCTAGCGGCATCAGCAGTCTTGGCGATCGCCCTCCGTTACCCTTGAAAAAGCGACAGTCAGCCCGTTGCAGGTTGCATACCTTTCGTCCTTTCTGTTCAGAGTCGATCGCCAATCAATCCTAAACGCCTTACGTTGCCTCGGTGTCAAGGGGTGAAGGAAAAAAAATTTGCCCGATCGGCCGCAATGGCGATTTTTCCGCAGTGCGATCGCTTTTGTGGCAGACTCCCCGCCGACTCAACAGCAACAAACACCCGCCCAACTAAGCTGGCAAAGCTGTAATCCGCTACAATCGGTGTTTGGTAAAGAATTTTTACGAATTCGCTGCCCTTTACAGCCATTTCGGCTTGTACTAACCAACCTGCGTGAAAATATGGATTTTGCTACTCTTGCCGCCCAGCTAAATGCTGGAACTATCTTGCCGGAGGGAATTATCATCGTCACCCTCCTGGTGGTTCTCGTAGGCGATTTAATCGTAGGCCGCAGTTCCTCTAGTTGGACTCCCTACGTGGCCGTTGCGGGTTTGCTAGCCGCCGTTGCTGCTTTGTGTTTGCAGTGGGACAACGTTAATACGATCTCGTTTCTGGGCGGTTTTAACAGCGATGCCTTGAGTTTGGTATTTCGCGGAATTATCGCTTTGACGACGGCTGTCACTATTTTGATATCCGTCCGCTACGTACTGCAAACGGGTACTGCTTTAGCGGAATTTATCTGCATTTTGCTCAGCGCTACTTTGGGGGGAATGTTCCTTTCCGGCGCTAATGAATTGGTGATGATTTTTATTTCGTTGGAAACTCTGAGTATCTCGTCTTATTTGCTGACGGGTTACACAAAACGCGACCCGCGTTCCAATGAAGCTGCTTTGAAATATTTGTTAATTGGTGCATCTTCTTCGGCGGTGTTTCTCTACGGTATTTCGCTGCTGTACGGGTTGTCTGGTGGCCAAACTACGCTAAATGCGATCGCGGCCAACCTTTCTACTGTTAATGACGGTCAATCTCTCGGTTTGGTAATTGCTTTGGTTTTTGCGATCGCCGGAATCGCCTTCAAAATCTCCGCAGTTCCCTTTCACCAATGGACACCGGACGTTTATGAAGGTTCGCCCACACCAGTTGTCGCCTTCCTTTCTGTCGGTTCCAAAGCCGCCGGTTTTGCCCTAGCAATCCGCTTGTTAACAACAGCTTTCCCCGCACTTACGCCGCAGTGGCAATTCATATTCACAGCCTTAGCCATACTCAGCATGGTGTTGGGCAATGTAGTTGCCCTCGCCCAGACTAGCATGAAGCGGCTTTTGGCTTATTCGTCGATCGCCCAAGCCGGTTTTGTAATGATTGGTTTGATTGCAGGAACCGAAGCCGGTTACTCCAGCATGATATTTTATCTGTTGATCTACCTGTTTATGAACCTAGGCGCATTCGCCTGCATCATCCTCTTCTCCCTGCGGACAGGAACCGACCAAATCAGCGAATACTCAGGCTTGTATCAAAAAGACCCGCTGCTAACTTTAGCATTAAGTATTTGCCTGCTTTCTCTCGGCGGAATTCCCCCCCTAGCAGGATTCTTCGGCAAAATCTATCTGTTCTGGGCAGGCTGGCAAGCTGGACTTTACGGCTTAGTTATCCTGGGATTAATTACCAGCGTAATTTCGATTTACTACTACATCCGCGTCGTCAAAATGATGGTAGTAAAAGAACCTCAAGAGATGTCGGATGCGGTTAAAAACTATCCCGAAGTTCGCTGGAACCTTCAGGGAATGCGGCCTTTGCAAGTCAGCGTCGTACTTACCTTGGTTGCGACAACGTTGGCTGGAATTTTGTCTAATCCTTTGTTTAACTTAGCAAACGATTCTGTCACAAAAACTCCCATGTTGCAATCGGCAATTAATCAGGTTGTACCGACTTATGCTGTGAAAGTTGAATCAAATCTCTTGTCTCGTAACAGCGATTAATTATAGCGCAATACGGTTCACTTAACATATTTGTGCCCCCGAGATTTATTGCTGCATCCCCCGGATAGTCGGGGGACGCAAGAGGGCATTCTTGTCCCCCTTTTTAAGGGGGTTATATCAAATCCTTTCTTCATCGGAATAGTAAATTAACTGTTGATTGTTGACTGTTGACTGTTAACTGTTGACTGTTGACTGTTAACAGTTAAATCATGTATGAGTGCAACCGGAATTGATATGAGGGGGAATCTATCTTCAGTGAACCGTATTGAATTATAGCGGGATTTTCAAGAGTGGAAAGCGCCTAACTTTTTCAAGTTGGGCATTTTTTTGATTTGTGCCAATTTCTACGCCTGTTTTGTCGGCTTATAGCAATTTTATAAAGTAGCGCTACATATCACCATCTCCCAACCTCATCGATGCTTTGGGGGCGCTAGGAGGGGAACATCTGGTATTTTGCAAAAAGCATTTTTTTTATTATATTGCTGTAAGGACTTGCCTATTGTATAACTTGTGAGTTATTACGCACTATAATGCAAAGCAAGATGCTCGCGGCTAAGACTTCATCCATAGCACATCTTTAGAACAATGGTATGATCGATAATATTGCTAAGTATCGAATTGTCGAGACTTTGACGGAAAAGCAGGTTTCTGACTTGATGGATTTGTACAAAAACGAGTTTTGGTGCGACAAGCGGAGGCGGGAGGATGTGGTGAAAATGCTCGCCGCTACTGATGTTATCATTGGTCTGGTCGATGAGGGCGATAGGCTAATTGGCATTACCCGCGTCATCACCGATTTTGTGTACAGGGCGATGGTTTTTGATGTGATTGTCAAGCCGACACACAGAAACACGGGATTGGGCGCGGTGTTGATGGATGCAGTTTTCAATCATCCCGAATTGCAAGCCGTGGAGAGTTTTTCTCTTAATTGTTTGCCTAAAATGATACCATTTTAGGAGCGCTGGGGTTTCACGGACGACCTGGGAGAGATTAAGTAGTAAGACACAATTAATTACACAAAACTCTGGGCTACAAGCCTTGTCTAGTAAAGAATCAGCAAAAAATCAGTGTGTAATTAATTCTGTCCAATTACTTAAGTTTATGCGGCGCAAAAACAGCTAAATTAAGCTCATTTAATGCCCAAGTTTTTCTCTAATTACATCTTCTTTAAAACCTACTAAAACAGCAGTTCCATCTTTCACAAACAGCGGACGTTTCAGCAGCATCGCATCCTTAGCAAAAGCTTCCACCCATTCTTCACCAGTCCAGTCTTTCTTGTCGTCGCCCAAAGCACGATAAGATTGACCGGAGGTATTTCGCATTGGTTTAAAGCCTAAAGTTGTCACCCATTTTTCAATTGTTTCGCGAGTTGGTGGCTGTTCTTTTGTGTTAATGAACTCGTAATTGATGCTGTTATCTTTGAGCCACTGCAAAGCTTTTTTGCAGGTTCCGCAGTTTGGAATTCCGTAAACTTGAATTGACATATATTAAGAAGGAAGAGGGAAGAAGGAAGAAGGAAGAGGGAAGAAGGAAGAAGGAAGAGGGAAGAGGGAAGAGGGAAGATTGGCAGCGGATTATGTAACGGATTTAACGGATAGAAGAAGTCAGAAGGCTTTGGTGATATAGCAGGGAAGCAATATAACAGCTTATTTTTTTAGTAATTAAGAACGTCTTAAACGTCTTGGGGGTTTCTATAAAACTAACAACTGTCAACTGCTTTCCTGCCAACTGCTTTCCTGTCAACTGCCAACTGCTTTCCTGCTTTCCTGTCAACTGCTTTCCTGTCAACTAACTAATGACTCTTGACTAATTTAGCTTGTTGAATCCATTGTTGCACGCGATCGACCGAAGGAGTCAAATCATTGCGCTGCATTGTCGCTACGTGCAGTCTCAGGATTTGTTGGTGCAACCTCTCCACGGGCATTTGAGCTAATTGAGCGGCAGAAGCAACGCCGGCGTGCAGCAACAGCCCGCAATACTCACAGCCGACACTGGGAATCCGAGCCAGCTCTGCCATCGCTACCCATTTATTAACTGATAGAATGTTAATGTGTAATTGATGTGCTAATAATGCTTTCGCAGCCGGTGTTTTCGTCATCCGAATTAATTGCGCGGTTGTGGTGATGCCGCATTGTTCTAGTTGAGACTGGTTTTCATTGCTCAATCCCGGCAAGTGTTCGATCGGCCAATCCCGTATTTGTACGGAATTTTTAGGAGCTTTGTGAGGAATTTTCATCTTATTTTCAGGGAATTTACTTATACTTTAAAGTCGAAAATATCAAGCCGTCAATAGATGCGATCGCTCTTGTTACAACATCTACAAAAACCCGATCGACTAATTTGGTCGATCGCCCTGTTGCTACAGGGAATGTTAATTACTTGCCGCGCAACACTTTCAGCCTTTGTGGCCTTGCTGTCTGGCAAGATTTGTTCTCAACAAATTTCCGTCTGTGGCGATCGCAAATGCGATCGAAAACACTGCGAACAAGATGATAGCAAGAAATAATATAAAGATTAGACTTTTTTCCAAATGACTGCTAAGTTTGAAGTCAAGACTTTATTTATTTTAAGAGCTAGAATTAAAGGACTGAAGTCCTTACTACCAACAAAAATCAAAATAATCTGCTGTTAGCCATGACCATTACCAAGACTGATGATATGTTAAAAGATATTTTACACCAACGGCGGCAAAAACTTGCCAGTTTAATTAATTTTCCGGTAATTCTTTGGTCTGGGCGCAGTATTCCTCGCAATTATCCGGCGCTGACTTTTCCTTTTCGCGCCAGCAGTCACTTTCTATATTTTGCAGGTTTGCAGTTAGAAAATGCTGCCATTCGCTTAGAATCTGGCAAATTAGAATTGTTCTTAGATGATGCAGATCCTAGCAGCACTCTTTGGCATGGAGAAATGCCGAAACGTGCAGAAATTGCTGAATTAATTGGGGCTGATGCTGCTTTCCCCATGACTGAATTAAAAGCGCGTTCCACAAATGCCGCCACGATCGCCCTTCAGGATAGCTTGACTCTGTTGCAACAGTCACAAATTCTCGATCGCCCCCTTGCACCGTCCAAATCGCCAACCGGCATCGATCTAGAATTAACTCAGGCAGTCATATCGCTGCGCCTGAGCCACGATGCAGCCAGTTTGGTCGAATTGCGTCAAGCTGCTGCTGTCACCGTAGCAGCACACAAAGCGGGCATGGCGGCCACAGGAAATGCTCGAATTGAAGCCGGGGTGCGCGCTGCAATGGAAAGTGTCATCATCTCGGAAAACATGACCTATGCCTATCCCAGTATCGTCACGGTACAGGGCGAAGTTCTGCACAGCGAACACTATCACAATCCGCTACAAACAGGAGATTTGCTGCTAGCAGATGTCGGTGCCGAATCGTCAATGGGATGGGCGGCAGATGTGACTCGCACTTGGCCTGTTTCGGGCAAGTTTTCGCCAACTCAAAGAGCAATTTATGATGTGGTTTTGGCAGCGCACGATGCTTGTATTGATAAAATTAGTCCGGGGGTGGAATATCAAGATATTCACCTGTTAGCTGCTCGAATTATGGCGGCAGGATTGGTGGATTTGGGTATTTTGCAGGGGAATGTTGAAGATTTGGTAGAAATGGATGCTCACGCGCTGTTTTTTGTGCACGGCATCGGGCATTTAATCGGCTTGGATGTTCACGATATGGAAGATTTGGGCGATTTGGCTAGCTATGCAGCAGGAAGAGCGAGAAGCAGTCGGTTTGGGTTGGGTTTTTTGCGGCTGAATCGTGTTTTGCGATCGGGAATGCTGGTATCGATCGAACCTGGTTTTTATCAAGTGCCGGCAATTTTGAATAACTCTGAAAATCGCGCCAAATATAAAGAATTTGTAAATTGGGACGAGTTGGAAAAATTCGCGGACGTCCGGGGCATACGCATTGAAGATGATATACTTGTTACCGAAGAGGGTAGAGAAGTATTAACAGGGAAATTACCAGCGAAAGCTCAGGAAATTGAGGAGTTAGTTGCGGTAAGTATGTAGGGATAGATCGCAAAGCGGGCGATCGTCCACAGTTCCAACAGGCTATAAAAAAATAAAGTAAGATGAACAAAGCTTGGCAAACAGGTATTTTGATGTTGGTTGAAAAACTAGCAGCGCAAGTCCAAAAATTTGCATCGCGGAGACTTGGGCGGATTTTTCGCAACCGTATATCCTCGCCGCCGCCGATGCAAGTTGCACCTTTGCCCAGCAACGAAGAAGAGAGACTAAAAGCACTTCACCGCTACCAGATTCTCGATACAGATGCCGACGAAGCTTTTGATGACTTAACAGCTTTAGCATCCTACATTTGCGGCACTCCTATTGCTTTAGTCAGCTTAATAGACGCTAACCGACAGTGGTTTAAATCAAAAGTCGGTTTGGACGCCTCAGAAACTCCTAGAGAGTTAGCATTTTGCGCTCACGCTATTTTAAATCCCAATGAATTGTTAGTTATACCCAATGCTCTAGAAGACGATCGCTTTGCGGGGAATCCGTTAGTAACTGCCAATCCCAATATTCGGTTTTATGCTGGAGCGCCGCTAGTAACTTCTGATGGTTTCCCGATCGGCACTTTGTGCGCGATAGATACAATTCCGCGCCAGCTCACTCCAGAACAATTAGAAGCGCTGCGGACGTTAGGAAGGCAAATTATTAACCAAATGGAGTTGCGAATTAATTATGCTAAATTAAAGCGCGCCCAGAGCCGGGAAAAACAAGTTGAAGCAAAACTCCGGTCTACTGACGAGCAAATTGTCAATTTTTTAGAAGGAATGAGCGATGCTTTTTTTGCTCTAGATCTCCAGTGGCGGTTTACTTACGTCAATTACAAAGCCTCGCAATTTTTGCAGCGCGTACCGGAAGAACTTTTTGGTAAAACTTTTTGGGAAGAGTTTCCCGATTTAATAAGTTCGGTATTTTATGAAGAGTGTCATCAAGCTGTAGCCAAACAAGTGGGAGTGAATTTTGAAAAATATTATCGTCCCTTAAAATTGTGGTTGGAAGTCCGGGCTTTTCCCAGTCATGACGGCATTTCTGTATTTTTTCACGACATCACTAAGCGCAAGCAGATGCAATCGGCACTCAGGAAACAACAGAAAAAAACAGAGGATTTACTGCTAAATATTTTGCCAGAACCGATCGCCGACAGGTTGAAGTACAAACCGGGAGTGATTGCAGACAAGTTTGAAAAAGCAACAATTCTTTTTGCTGACTTGGTGAATTTTACCCAAATTTCTACCACTATGCCCGCCACTCAATTAGTATACTTGCTGAATGAAATTTTCTCGATTTTCGACCAACTCAGCGAGAAGCACGGGTTAGAGAAAATCAAAACGATCGGGGACGCTTACATGATAGCGGGCGGTATTCCGATTGAACGCCCAGACCACGCAGAGGCGATCGCCGAAATGGCACTGGATATGCTAGTAGCAATTCAGGAATTAAATGTGAAGCTAGAGGCTAATTTTGAGATCCGCATCGGGATTAATAGCGGCCCGGTGGTGGCGGGGGTAATCGGCACTAAAAAATTCATTTACGATTTGTGGGGAAATGCGGTAAATACAGCCAGCCGCATGGAATCTCACGGCATACCGGGCCGCATTCAAGTCAGCCACTATACTTATAACTTGCTGCACGATAAATATGAATTTGAAGACCGGGGTGAGATCGAGATTAAAGGTAAAGGAAAAATGCAGACTTATTTCCTGACGGGCAGGAAAACAGCAAGGGAGATGAAAATAGTCGGAGATTAAATGTAGTGAAGTATGGTGCGTCAGCAGCGTAAAATTTTCGCTAAAAAATCACAATTTCGCGACTGATGCAGGCCCGGAATGAATGGTGCGTCAGTTGTGAGATTGGGAGTGTCCAATTGAGAATTATCTTGTCTGACGCACCCTACTGCTAACACTTGAAAGTACCTGATTGTTGAGGGGAATTGGGGATGCTTGGCTGGCGATCGCCTCTTAAGCCCGATCGCCAGCCAAGCAAAACAACAGTAACAGTTGTCAACAAATCAGATTATGCTATACACACGCAGAGAACTCCAAGCAATCCCAGGCGCGGTACTCGACGTTATAAAAATACTAAGTTGAAGTCCTCGGAGCCTTTAATATGGTTCAATTTCATATTCAAACAGATAGCGAGATCCCTGCATCCACACAACTATTCAATCAAATTAGGTTTGCGATCGCCTCGCGCCAGTTTCCGCCCGGACACCGCTTGCCGAGCACCAGACAACTAGCCATGCAGACTGGTTTGCACCGCAACACCATCAGCAAAGTCTACCGACAGCTCGAAAATACCGGACTTGTAGAGGCCCAAGCCGGATCGGGGATTTACGTCCGTGCTCAAGGCCACGAAGGCGGCAGTAAACTCAAATCCCCGATCCTCAATGAATACCCGCTTGCTAACCGAATAGTGCAAGAAAGTATGGATCAACTGCTGGGACAGGGCTGTACGCTCAACCAAGCCAGGGAATTATTTCTGGCCGAAATTGACTGGCGGCTCAGGTGCAGCGCCCGAGTCGTCGTCACAGCCCCCGCAGAAGACATTGGCGTGGGCGAGCTGATGGCGAAAGAACTCGAACAAGCTTTGCGGATTCCTATACAGTTGGTGGCGATGGAAGAGTTGGCTACTTTTATCGATCAAATCTCTTCGGGAACTGTAATCACGAGTCGCTATTTTATCGGACAAGCAGAATCCATCGCAGCACCCCGTTCGGTGCGAGTCATTCCCGTAGACATCTACGACTACGGCCAGGAAATCCAGCTTGTGACGGGTTTGCCGAAAGACAGTTATTTGGGTTTAGTCAGCTTGAGCCCGGGAATGTTGCGATCGACTGAAGTGATCATCCACAGCATCCGGGGCGAGGATTTGCTGGTGATGACGGCTTTGCTGTCGGATGCCTATAAGATTAACTCGATCGTGCGATCGGCGAGAACAATTTTCTGCGACCAACCGAGCTTTGCTACAGTAAAAGCGGCTATTAACGCTGCCCGAGAGGATATTATTCGTCCCCCGCAACTGATATGCTCTGAAAATTACATCGGCTCTAAGTCAATTAATTTGCTCAAGCGCGAGTTGGGTTTGGGGTAAGTCAGTTGGCAGTTGGCAGTTGGCAGTTGTTAGTTGTTAGTTGGCAGTTGGCAGTTGGCAGTTGTTATTGGTTAGTTGGCAGTTGTTAGTTGTTATTGGTTAGTTGTTATTAGCCAACAGTCAACAGCCAACAGCCAACAGTCAACAGTCATTAGTTAATTCCCATTCCCATTCCCAATGACAACTAACAACTAACTACTGACTACTAACTACTGACTACTAACTACTAACTACTGACTACTGCCCAATGCCCAATGCCCAATTACCAATTAGAATTATCCATGACTATTGAAATCCAACCCTCAATTAATGTTAAAACTGCGATCGAAAGCCGACGGGCCGCGCGCAGTTTCAAGCCCGATCGAATTCCCCCAGCTATATTGGCAGAAATTTTGCGCTTGGGAGTGCGATCGCCCTCCGGTTACAACTTGCAGCCTTGGCGGTTTATCGTACTTGAAGACCAAGCCAGCAAAGAAAAATTAAAAACTTGCGCCTTCGACCAGCGCCAAGTGGTAGAAGCCCCAATCGTGTTAATCTGTTGTGGCGATCGGCGCGCCGCCGAGCCCGAAAACACCGAAGCCGTCATCGAATTGGGCAAAGCCGCAGGTGCAATGAATGACAATTTAGCCGGTTATATGCGCCAAGCAATCCCGCAATTATTCGAGAACCGTCCCTGTTTCGACTCTGTAGAAACTTGGACAAACAGACATACAATGCTCGCAGTAGCTCACTTAATGATTGCAGCTAAAAGCTTTGGAGTAGATAGTTGTCCGATGGAAGGTTTTGTCAGCGCTAAGGTGAAAGAAGCTTTTGAAATTCCAGAACAAGTAGATGTTTGTTGTTTGCTACCGCTTGGTTATGCAGCAGAACCTTTCAAACAATACGGTGGGCGTTTTGATGTGACTCAAGTTTATTACAGCGAAACCTATGGAAAAGAGTTGCAACTTGAGACTTAAGAGTTAAGATTTGAGAGTAGAGATTTGAGAGTTGAGATTTGAAGGAGTCGGTACAAGTTCAAACAAATCGGAACTACCGACAATTTCGCAATTTCACAATCCGAAATCGCAATCTAAAATCTTAACTCTCAAATCTAAAACTTGTTCTGAGCAAAGTCGAAGAATCTAAAATCGCCAGTGGTGAGAGCAGAAAGAGGAACAAAGTATGACAGTAGCAGCACGACAAAGCAAGGCACAAATTCTAGAAGTCAAGTTGCAGAAGCACTTACAAGCAGCCGGATTAAAAAAATTACCGCTTTATATCAGTTGCGATTTTAGAGATGACTCTTTAACGGTTGTCGGAGAACACCCGCGAAGTGTAGTTATCAAAGCAAAACCGACTTTTACGGTGCTAGAAGCGGCTATTCTAGAAATAGAACCAGAATCTATTGAACAGATTGGACTTTGCCTAAAAATTACCGGACAAAAACAGCCCTATGCTTTCCATTCTTTTACTATGCACAACCCTGTTTTGTCAAGACCCAGAACAGTGGAAGTGCGAAAGAAAGTCGAGGAAATACCCGCAGTAGAAACGGGGATTGTGCTAGCAACAAATGCGGCAGAGACGGCGGATGCAGCGGAGGAAATGCTGTTAGAAACAGATATTAAAGAGCAGGGAGATGATGAAGATTTTCCTGATTTGTCTGAGAGTTCCAACAATTCCGAGCCGATCGCCTTTAAGGTAGCTACAATTCCGGGAGATTTTGCAGAAAATCCCTTCAATTCGCTAGATATGGAAGCGGTAACAGTTTCTCAAACACCCAAGCATTCACCGTGGGTGCTGCTGGCGGCGGCAGGAATTGTCAGCTTGGCGGCGATAATTTTGGCAGGGGGTTATTACCTGTTGAGCCGCCCCTGTGTCATGGGAGAATGCCCTGCACTAGCTAATGCTAAACAGTTGAGCGACAATTCGATCAGGACGCTGAAAACTTCAAAGGTTGCTAACAGCCCCGAAGAAGCGCAGGAACAGTTAAAAGGGGCGATCGCCCTTTTGGAACCGATTCCAGCTTGGTCAATTCATCGCGGCGAAGCTCAAACCGCCCTGGAAAAATACCGCCAGCAAAGTCAGAATGTAAACTCTGCGATCGATGGCGCGCGCCTCGCGGAGTCAGCAGCCAGGAAAACCGGAAATCCTCCTTATTCTGCCGAGAATTGGCAGGAAGCGCAAGCTCTGTGGCAAAGCGCGATCGCCCAACTCGGAGAAATCCCCCAAGACAGCCCTGTTTATCCCTACGCTCAGAAAAAAGCCAAGGAATATCGGAAGAATTTAGCCACAGGAAACAAGGAATTAGGAACAGAAAAACAAGCCCAAAAAACCTTGATCGAAGCCAAAAATACGGCCCAAATAGCAGAAGCTCGCGAAGCAGTAGCTCAGACAGCCGAAAGTTGGATTCAAGTGCAAGCTGGTTGGGAAAAAGCCCTGGATATAATATCAGAAATTCCCAGCAATACGCAATCTTACCAACAAGGTAAATTGCTAGTTCCGAGATACGAAACGAAGCTTTCCCAAGCTCGCGAGCGCAAAAATGTTGAAGGAATTTCGGAAAACGGCTACACTCAAGCAGTGAGTTTAGCAGCGGAAGCGATGATTTTTGAGGGGAAAAATGAATGGTTTAAGGCATCGGAATACTGGCGGAGAGCTTTGAGTTATGCCGAGCAAGTTCCGGCGGCCACTGCTTATTCCCAGAAAGCCAAACCACTGATTGATTCCTACACAAAATCCTTGGAGCAAGCAGAAGTAAAGTTGAAGGAAGAAAGGAATCTGCAAAAAGCGCGGGCGGATTTAGATAAAACTTGCAAAGGTAAGCCGAAGATTTGCGACTATACTGTTAGCAAAGATTTGATTGCGGTGCAGATGACTTCCGATTACGTACAGAAACTGCAACAAACTTTCATCCAAGCGGAAAACAAGAAGGCTCTGAAGACTCGTCAAGCTGTGGAAAAGCACGTTGAAACGTTGCAAAAAGCTTTGGAGGCGATCGCCGAAAACGCCAAAATTCCGATGCAGGTGTACAATGGCGAAGGCAAGCGGATTGCGAGTCACGAACCGAAGTAGCCCGGATTTGAACATATTGTAGGGTTATATCAATTCCGGTTGCACTCAGGGGGAATTGTTGACTGTTGACTGTTGACTGTTGACTGTTAACTGTTGACTGGATTTGATTATTCCTGAGTTACTCCGCAATCAATCCAGCTTGAAAAACTTGTTGTGCCGTTAATTTAAACTCGGGAAAAGTTGGAGACTCAATCCGATCGCTTCCCCGAAACAAACTCACCTCATATTCGCCGTCAACCAACCGATAAACCGATATCGTTGGTTGTTTGGGATTGCCAATAAACCGGAGGCCGCCCAAACCGAGATAATCCACAATCCAGTATTCAGGAATCCCGATTAGTTCGTATTCGCCTACTTTTTTGATGTAGTCATCTTGCCAGTTGGTACTAACTACTTCAACAACAAGCGGAATTGAGGCTCCTTGAGTCACAGTTGAAAACTTTTGCCACAGAGGTTCTGATGCTAAATTTGGGCGATTTAAGATCGGAATGTCCGGCGAATAAGCTGATTGGTTTTCCAGTGGTTTAACTAATGCTTGTTTGGGGATGAAGTACGGCAGGTTTAGGCGATCGAATTCCACGGTCAATTTTTTTGCTAAAAAACCGATAACTTCTTCATGTTCTCCTAATGGCTGTGACATTTCAACAATCTCTCCATTGTGCAGTTCATAACGTGCATTTTCTGGCTTCCATTCCGCAAATTCTTCAAAAGTTAGCGTTTTAGTTGCTATTTGAATCATGGCTATTTCTCCTGAATTATGGCCGGGCGGGCTAGAAGCCCACCCCACAAAATAAACTCACTCTTTGTGGAACTGCATCTTGCCTGTTAGATAAAATAAGGGCAAATGCAAGTTCCTACCCATATTATATTCCCAATGCCCAATGACCTGTTTGGCCAATTCCCAATTCCCAATGCCAAATACCCAATGACCTGTTTGGCCAATGACCTGTTTGACCAATTCCCAATACCCTGCGCGGGCCAATTCCCTGTTTGGTCAATGCCCAATGCCCAATTCCCAATTATCATTTTATCAACTGTGCATCTTGATTAAAAAAACTGCGGGACAATCCCTCAGTCAACAACAGAGTTGCGATTAAAGTTGCCAGCGCTAACACCAACATAATCAAAATTTGGTAAGATGCTGCATCTATCGGGCTGACACCGCTGAGCATTTGACCTGTCATCATTCCCGGCAATGTCACAATTCCTACGACGGTCATTGTATTTAATGTGGGGATTAATCCCGCTTTGATGGCATCTTTGCGGTACTGTTTTACTGCTTGCTGCGGTGTGGAACCTAAACTTAAATGGGTTTCTATTTCTAACTGGCTGCTGTTAACTGTACTGACAAGTCTTTCACCGGCGATCGCCCCAGAGTTCATCGCATTGCCCAAAATCATCCCCGCTAGGGGAATCAAATACTGCGGTTCGTACCAGGGGTCAGGTTGCAAAATTAGCAAGTTTGTATAGCCCAAAGTCAAGGCCGTGCTAATCAAAATCGAACCCGATACTAACGGTAGTAAGTGCTTGATTTTTTTGCTGATGCGGTTGCTAGCCACCGTGCTAGCTGTTGTCAGCATGATTGCTAAAACTGCTAAAACCACCCAAGGATTTTTTCCCTCCGGGGCAAATACGACGGCCAGCACGTAGCCGACTAGGATTAGCTGGATCAGGGTGCGGCCCGCCGCGATCGCGATCGCCCCCTCCAATCCCAATCCCTGCCACGCCGAAAGCCCGATCGCGATCGCCACCATCCCCAAAGCCCAACCCAAATCAGTAAACTCTAGCTGAATTAACATCGGCGCTCTCTTTCGATCGAGTGATTGTTTGCCCCTCCAACTATAAAATATTTGAAGAAACGTTTCTCAAAAACAGTTTTGCTGCAAGAATTTGCTGTGATAATGGTTGAAATTTTTGGTGTGAAGAGTGAATAAAGTTCCCCCCCTCGACTTAAGCCAGCAGTACGCCCAGATCGGCGAGGAAATAACCGCTGCGGTGCAAAAAGTGCTCGCCTCTGGCGGCTACATAGGCGGCCCCGCCGTGAAAAGTTTTGAACTAGAATTCGCCGACTACACCGGCGTTTCCGACTGCGTTGGCTGCAACTCGGGCACGGATGCGCTGATTTTGGCCTTGCGAGCTCTCAAAATTGGCCCTGGCGATGAAGTGATTACCACTCCTTTTACTTTTTTTGCTTCGGCTGAGACAATTAGCGCCGTCGGTGCAACTCCGGTATTTGTCGATATTGACAGCGAGACTTTTAATTTGGATGTCGAACTCCTCGAAGCGGCAATTACCGAAAAAACCAAGGCAATTATGCCCGTGCACATCTTCGGTCAACCCACAGACATGACTCGGTTGATGGAAATTGCCACCAAGCATAACTTAGCCGTAATTGAAGATTGCGCCCAGTCTGTCGGGGCCCTGTGGCAGTCTCAAAAAGTCGGCAGCATCGGCCATGTCGGCTGTTTCAGCTTTTATCCGACCAAAAACTTAGGCGCTTGCGGTGACGGCGGCGCGGTGACGACAAACGATGCAGCCCTCGCAGCTTCCATGAGAATGCTCAAAGAACACGGACAGTCTTCTAGGTATTTCTACGAAGAAATCGGCTACAACAGCCGTTTAGATGCCCTGCAAGCGGTGATTCTCAGCATTAAATTGCGGTATCTCGACAGTTGGAATGCCCAGCGGCGCGAAAAAGCAGCCGTTTATAACGAATTTCTTTCCCGCGTGCCCGGAGTTGCTGTCCCCAAGGAATTGCCAGCAGCTCAGGGAGTTTGGAATCAATACACAATTCGGCTGACAAGTCAAGAAGACCGGCCAAACTCCTCTGGCAATTTCCGGGACTCGGTGCGGGATCGGTTGCAGGAATCCGGCATCGGTTCGATGGTTTACTATCCGTTACCCTTGCACCTGCAACCTGTTTACAAATCTTTGGGCTATCACGTCGGTGATTTACCTGTGGCAGAGCAAGTTTGTCGCGAAGTCTTGTCTTTGCCGATGTTTCCCGAACTTTCGAGGGATCAACAAGAGCGGGCGATTTATGGACTCAAAGATTGTTTGGCACATAGCCGGTAGCATCCGGTAGCTTTGGCCCGATCGCCCGATCGACAGAAACGCCCCAAAATATAGAAATTGCAGGGTTGCAGTGCCGTACTGGTGCAGCGGTCAGAGAAATATATTAAGTATTTTGACCGATCGCTTGTACTTTTATCAAAATTAATGGGTTTAAAACCCCGTCCTTGTAGGACGGCTTTGTGCTAGAATGTATATACCGAGAGCAAACAACGGATATCTTGAGAGTAAAATTCAGGCCGGGGCCGGGGCCTCCAAACGATATAAACTGGTTTGTATTTGTACCGATGGATGGTCGGGAAAGGAAACTGTCTGGGCAATCAGAGCGTCGGGGATATGTGGGTAACTACAGATCCAGATAGTGGGTGAAAAACCGCAAGGAAACAACCAGAAAATCTAAATCGTGAGGTTTAGAAGCTTTGCCCTTTTAGGGCGGAGTAATGTCACGTACTATCATTAATTAATGATAAAGAAACAAATTTAGGCTGGCAATCCGCCTAGAACGGGTGCATCTTCCGATCGCCTAAAATTGGCGATGCGATCGGTCAGTAGATTTTAGATTTTAGATTTTAGATTTACTTGCAACTCGGTAAATCACCGAAGCAGCAACTAAAGTCTCAAATTTTGGAATCGACTTTTTAGGGCGAGTCAACAATGGGAGCATCTCATTTTCGCACAAACGATGTTTTTTTACAGTGCGATCGTCCCCGCTGGCGTGCTTGACAAAGATCGCGAGCGGGGACGATCGCACTACTACAAATGCAAAAATGAGATGCTCCCGTCAACAATAGACAAGGAAGAAGAAACAAGGAAAAGGGAAAAAGGAAGAAGTCAAACGCAAACAAAATTTTAATTTTATAACTTTTAACTTCCCATCCCCGATGCCCGACGCCCGATGCCCGATTTCAAATTTTCAATTTAACCTGCCATTTTCATAAAATAAGAGGAAAATAAACGAGTGCCTCAGTATCAATTCACTCAGGCTAGACGCTACGATCCACAAGAGATCGCTAAGTATTACCGCAAACGTCCTTGGAAAGCAATTTGGCGAGCAATTACCGTTATTTGGTCTTTTGCAGGCTTCGTGCTGGGGATGCTGTGGGACAGTTGGCAGCACGAAGCCGCAGCACACCAGCCGGAACGCGCCACCCATCTACGACAAATACTCACTCGCTTGGGCCCCACTTTCATTAAAGTCGGCCAAGCCCTTTCTACCAGACCGGATTTGATCCGCAAAGACTTTCTCGAAGAATTGATCAAACTTCAGGATCAATTGCCACCCTTTGATTCGGTGCGCGCTTTCGAGATTATTGAAGCGGAACTCGATCGCCCCATTAGCGAAACCTACAGCGAAATCTCCCCCGAACCTGTCGCCGCCGCCAGTCTCGGTCAAGTATACAAAGCCCGTCTCATGACCGGAGAAGCAGTCGCCGTCAAAGTTCAGCGACCCAACTTGCTACCAATCTTGAGCCTCGACCTTTACTTAATGCGCTGGGCCGCTGGATGGTTAGCCCCCTTGCTGCCGCTCAATCTCGGCCACGACCTCTCTTTAATAGTCGATGAATTCGGCATTAAACTATTCGAGGAAATTGACTATATCAACGAAGGTCGCAACGCCGAAAAATTTGCCACAAATTTTGCCGACGACCCCACAGTAAAAGTTCCGAGTATCTACTGGCGCTATACTTCACCGTGCGTTCTCACCCTAGAATGGATTGACGGCATCAAACTGACAGACATCGCAAGCGTCAAAGCAGCAGGCTTGGACACCGATAGCTTAATTGAAGTCGGAGTCCGCAGCGGTTTGCGGCAGTTGCTAGAACACGGATTTTTTCACGCTGACCCCCATCCGGGAAATTTGTTTGCCTTAGCGGACGGCCGCATGGCTTACATCGATTTTGGGATGATGGATCAGATGGAAGAAACAACCAAAGAAAGCTTAGTTGATTCTGTCGTTCATTTAATCAACAAAGATTACTTACAGTTAGCCCAGGATTTTGTCAAACTCGGCTTTTTGACGCCAGACACAGACATTATGCCGATCGTCCCGGCCCTAGAATCTGTACTCGGCGATATAGTCGGCGAAAAGGTGTCAGATTTTAACTTCAAGACGATTACAGACCAGTTTTCGGAATTGATGTACGATTATCCTTTCCGAGTGCCCGCGAAATTTGCCTTAATCATTCGCTCTCTCGTGACAGAAGAAGGTTTAGCCCTGACGCTGAATCCCGATTTCAAGATAGTCGAGGTTGCCTATCCTTACGTAGCGCGCCGATTGTTAAACGGAGAATCTCCAGCATTGCGCCGTCGCCTGATTGAGGTATTATTCAAAGATGGCAAATTCCAGTGGAACAGATTAGAGGACATGATCGCGATCGCCAGATCCGATCGCAGTTTCGACCTGCTACCCACCGCCCAACTAGGCATACAATTCTTGCTGTCAGAAGAAGGATCGTTTTTGCGTCGCCAATTGATATTAGCTTTGATTGAAGACGATCGCCTCCACACAGCAGAAGTTAGCAGCCTTTGGAACCTAGTCAAAGAAGACTTGCAACCAAGTCGCCTGTTCAACGTTGCTCTAGACGCTTTAACAGAGCTTTCCACAGCAGGAACAGCCGCCCTAACTCGATTTTAGTCAGTAGTCATTAGTCAGTAGTCATTAGTCATTAGCGACTTGTGCTGAGCGAAGACGCTTTAACAGAGCTTTCCACAGCAGGAACAGCCGCCCTAACTCGATTTTAGTCAGTAGTCATTAGTCAGTAGTCATTAGTCATTAGCGACTTGTGCTGAGCGAAGCCGAAGCAAGTCGAATGGTGGTCATTAGTTATAAATCAAAAGACAACTACTAATGACCAGTTAACTTTTTTGACCACAAAAAAGTCCCGAATACGCAAATTTCAAAATGCAGAAAATAGAGGCGAAAATAATTTCCTTCTAACTACTAACTACTAACTACTAACTACTAACTACTAACTACTAACTACTGACTACTGACTACTGACAAATTTTCCATTACCAAAACTAAGGAATTATTCGTGTATTATTTTCCCGAACCTCCATATTTTTTAATGAGCGCTGGATTGCTAGCAGGTATGGCATCAGGCTTAGCTTTTGAAGCAACACTCAAACAAGCAGTGCAGCAGTGGTCAAAAAATCGCTCTACTCGTACTCTCGCTAACCTGCCAAGGTTGCAATTATCCATACCTTTCATCGGAATGGCCGGGGGAATTTGCGTATTTTTAGCTTCGGGAGTGGAGATTTTTGGCTTCCCAAAATTACTTTCTTATGCTCTAGCTTTACCTCTCACACTACTCACCGCGTGGTTGGTTTGGACTCAGCTAAACAAACTTTTAATCGAACTCGAACGCGGAGGTTCTCAAGCGCTCGATTTAGATTCATTTGAACAATAAACTTCTTAAACCGCAGACAAACGCGAATCACACAGATAAAAACCCATCAGCGTTTATCAGTGTTAATCTGCAAACATCTGCGGTTCAAAAAAACAATCAAACTAATCACCATCAATCCCAAAATTTCGCAACTTAAACATAATATTATTAATTTTTTTAACTACCCAACTTTTGAAATTTCTACCCAAACGAACCAACAAATTGGGAGGCGCGAGATTTGGGAGTTTTTCCGGCGAATTCAAATAGCGGTAGTGCAGAAACACCTCTCGGTAGGGAATCTCAATATCTTCCCCAGCACACAATCGAGTAAACTTGGCAGCCGAAATGCTCATGTAGTGCAAGTAAGTCAGCCGCCGTCCTTTGTCGTATAAAACATAATCTATCACATCAAATTTAGAAGACCAATGATTGCCCGTTACCCGTGCAGGTTGATGATACGCAAAGTTATAAAAAGAGATTTTGCTGCGGGCTACTAAATAGTTCAATAAAGATTGGTCAGATGCACTCAAACACATAATTTCCGCTTCTCCTGATGTTAAGTTGTCTAACAGTTGGACAGAATTTTCTCTATTAAATATTTCTTTTTTTGAAGCAAATAAACCTGTACAAAAAGTATGAGATGGCAGTTGGTCTATATTGAAAATATGTGGCAATTTATCTGATGATAAATCAAACACATAATTGAGGTCGGATTTGTACTGAAAATCGTTTGCTACCCAATCAAATTCATCAAGTTTGTGATAAATGTAATCCAGAGAACCCATTAACAGAGTGTCAGCGTCAAAATATACAAATTTGTCAAAAGGCCCGTCAAAACAGCATAATTTCCGATGCCTCGTCAAACAGTGAACTGGTTTCAAACCTTTAGCTTGCCAAACTTTTTGAGCTTTGGCGTGAGATGTCCAAGCTTGAGTTGCAAAGTCTTCCCAGAAATAAATTGAATCGGTGTTGTCAAAGAGGGTGACATTAGAACGAATTGCAATTTCTACTCGCACTTTTTTCAGCCTATCATCATAGGGAATAATACAAACGGGAATATCTTTTGCCCCATTGACTTCGAGACTGTTTAACAAAGCAACTAAGTGGTCGAAAACAACATCGTTTGCTAGAATATAAATGCCATCAGTCATAGTTTTTTAGTTAATAAGTAACCCAGCGCATATATATTTCTTTTTAGGTGCGGGCAAGATGCCCACACTACAAGAAATAAAATTTATAGATTGTGGAACAGGCAAGATGCCTGTTCTTCAAACCTTGTTGATAATGATACAACATATAATTTTCTCCTCACCTAGTTAAAACACGAAATAATTTTTGCACTAAATTTGGTTTTTCCTCTTCCTCATGAAGGTAACGATAATGTTTCCACAATTCCCAATAAGGACTACCCGATTTAATTGGTATCCCAGCCCAGTGCAGATATTTTAACTTTTTGCCTTTGTCATAAAGCAGGTAATCTATTTCCTGAAAATGTTTAGAACCAGCCCAGCTTCCTGGTTCTGCGGCTGAAGTTTTTACCAGATTGCAGCGCTTGGGAATTAACTTAAGAATCATGTAATTTAGTATAGGTTGGTCTGTGACATTTTGAGTAAAATCGAAATATTCTCGATGCTGCGCGCATTCTCGCAAAATATTGTACATTTGCGATTCGGTAATAGTTCCTTTTCTGGAAGCCCAAAAACCGCTGTTAAAGACATCTTGAAGCTGTGAGTCGGTAAATATATTCTGTTCTTTTATGACAGGTGAAAATACATTTCGCAGTTTCTCGCTGAGGTGGTGATAGTCGCAGCAAAAAAAGTCTACTTCTGAGAGTTTGTTTAAGTTGGCTGCGATGTCTTCAAAAACGATGATATCGGTATCGATGTACAAAAATTCGTCGAGGGGGCCAAACCAGGCGCAGAGTTTCCGCATTTTGTTGGGAAGGGCTAGAAAAGTGCGATCGAACGTTTGGCCAATTTCTCTGGTAAACTGTTCCACAAACTCCAGATTTGGGAACAATCGCACCTTGTAGAGGCTGCTGAGTGCGGCCGCGACTTGCTGATAATTGTCGTCAAACGGGATCAGAAAAATTGGTACTTGACAATTGTACAGACGTATGCTTGCGATAAGGGCGATCGCGCTTTCCATCACCCTATCATTAGCAACAATATAAATACCGCGACTCACATCAAATCCATTAACATCAGAATAACTCATCTCTCTTCTCTCTCAGCGTTCTCTGCGTCCTCTGCGGTTTAACAATCAAACATTTATCCTCAACCTTCTCAATACCCTGGTTAACAAATTCGACCGAGAAACCTCAGTATAAGACTTAGGCGCTTGGGTAAAAACCGGACGCTTTTCCGGTTCCCGGAGATAGCGGTAATGCAGAAACAAATCGCCATAGGGAAACTCAATATTTTCCCCCGCACAAACTCTCCGAATCAAATCCGGTGGCACGCCAATATAATGAATGTAAGTAAGTCGGTTTCCCTTGTCGTACAAAATATTATTATCGCGTTCTTCAAAATGTTGGGAAGTCACGCTGCACCCGGTTTTCTCCCCATCCGGGAGGCTACAAGCAAAATTATAGCTCTTCAGGCCCGTTTTCATCACCATATAATTGAGCAACGGCTGTTCTCCCGCACCTGCATAGAGAATTTCCGCCTCGCCCGATTGCAGTTGAGCTAACAGCCATTCCCTAGTATTTTGCTCAAACAATCCTTGCTTGCTGGCGTAAAATCCCGAACAAAATATTTCCGAATCAATCCGATTTTGCTCAAAAACTTCGAGCAGTTTTGGTGACTGAATATTGTATACTTTAGTTGGAAATAGAAATTGAAAATCATAAACCACAAAATCCGATTCCTCTAACTTCTGAAAAACCGCATCAAGGGAATTCATAACTAAAGTATCCGCATCCATATAGATAAACTTCTCAAACGGCCCGTCGAAAGCGCAAAAACGACGGTGTGCGCCGTAAAGCCGGAATTTTTGGCGATTCAAGCGCTCTGGTGCGGCTGCTTCCATGAATTTGTCCCATCGCTGAATTGAGGCGCTATCTTCATAAATAAAGACGTTGGGACGGTTAACAATTTCAGTTTTAATTTGCTCTATTTGGTCGTCGAAAGGATAAATACAGACAGGAGTATGGGAGCCTAAGATAACTTCAATACTGTTGAGCAAGGCAATTAGTTGGTCGTAAACTATGTCGTTGGCAAGCGTGCAAATTCCATTCATATCTATTAGTCCGCGTAGGCGGACTTTGTTGGTGTAGTTGCGGTTTCAACCGCCGAATTATCTGTCATTGCCCTATTTCCTAAGATACAAAATTAGACAGCCAATTCAGCAAGTTCAATTCGTGGAGAATGATTTGCCTCGCTTCCGCAATTTTCTCCCTCGCTTCATGCCAATAATCCGCATTAGCCACAACCTCTTTAATAAATTGTACTCCTTTTTCATCCAAACTCGGCAGCCGCAGAAAACTCCCCGCAGGCAACAACTTATCCGCCGAACCGCCGTAATAAATTGGCAAACACCAACCTAACAAAGCATCCCAAAGTTTTTCGCTGACATACAAATCGTTTTCAGCATAATTCTCAATAGCTAAGTTGTAATAGTACGGTGCGACGGCGTGCCATTTATTGTTAACAGTGCCGTTTCCCTGCGCCCAAGTTGGCAAGTTTCGCCCGTAAAGGTCAAAATCTAATTTTTGTTGTTGCAGCAATTTGATAAAATCTAATCGCTGTCGGTGGTTGGCGCTGCGGCTAACACCTGAAGTTATCCAAGAACATAATTTAGTTTTCGGCGGCGCAGGCATTTCATTCAGTTCTCGAAACGAGTTAGAGTGATACCAAATCGCGGGCATATAATCAGGTGTTGGTGCAAAATTATCGGGCCCAGAAACGTAACCGCAATAAATTTTTGCTTGTTCGTAGTTGGTTTTGGTAATTTCAATAACTTCTGGTAATGGCGGCTCTCTGATTAGATAAATAATCCGTTCTTGGGGAACGTTGCGTAATTTATATCGAATGTCATTTTCTGGTTTTAGGTGCCTGTAATTTCGTACTTTATCCATCCACGATGGCTGTTTTGGTTGTCGGGGAAAGTCGAATTGATACATGAGCAAAAAGTCTGGTTCTGGGTGGTTGGCAAGCATTTGAATATTTCCCCATTTACCGAAGTTGTGGGGAGTTTGTTGCCACAGCCAGTCGCTTTGACTCATCCCTGGGTATGTGGTGATTGTGCCGATGATTTTTGGGTTCATTGCTCTCTGAGTCCGCGTAGGCGGACTTTGTTTGTTTAGCCGCGGTTTCAACCGCCGGAGCTAGGAATAGCTAATTTAAAATTATACAAAACTAATTAATAAGTTGCGATCGCACTTCGTCATCCACATAACTCAAAATCCTCTCAATCCGATTTTCCCACGAAAATTGATTGACAAATTTCAATGTTTCTGCATAACCTTCCACCTGCCTCGGATACTTGGTCAAACAATCTCGAATGCTTTGTGCAAACTGCTGCGGGTTATCCGGTTCGCACCAAATTGCTGCAATATTTCCAGATTTAAATTCCATCAAAGATGCAATCTCCGTCGCTACGATCGCAGTACCCGACGCCATATAATCGAAGAACTTCAAAGGAGACGTGAAGGTCGCGGCTTCTGTCAAACAGTGAGGGTGAGTCAAAACATCCGCAGCTTGCAACAAGCTAGCCAGTTGATTTTGAGGCAGGTATCCGAGAAAATTAATGTTGTTAACTTGCTTCTCTTTAGCTAATTTCCGGTATGCTGTGACTTGGGATGAATCCCCACCGGCGATCGCAAATTGAACATCCGGCAATTCCTCGGCCACATCCACCAGCATATCGACACCTTTAAACGGGTAAAGTCCCCCCGCATAAACTGCTAAATGCTGCCTGTCACCTGCTAATAATTGCTGCCGCCAATTATCGGCTGCTGCTGCTTGTCTCGCGAGAAACAAATGGTTAAAACCGTTGTGCAGCGTAATTACTTTTTCTGGCAGCATCCCATTCTCAATCATGCTGTCTCGAACAGTATCTGCAACAGTTACAGCAATTTGAAATAGAGGATTGCTCACAATTTCTGGTGCAAATTTCTTGTCTTCATGGTGGTGCTGTTCGTAGATAGCGGGAATTCCGTTTTTAATAGCAGCTTTGACAAAGTTCCAGTCGCGGCTGTGGACGATTTTAGTTGATTTTAGCAGGTGAATTGGTAAATAATATTTACAAACTATGGTACTCGCATTCGTCCACTTGTTGTCCCAAAAATCGAGGTGAGGCACTGGCAAATCTGCTACTTTTAATTTTTCCTCAAGATTGTAGATTTTGGCAAGTTTGTCATCGGGTTTTCTCGGTTGAAAAGGAAAAAGTAAATCAACCGGGTTTGAAGCACTCAAGCCTTTGCGGAGGTATACCAAAACTGCTGGATAACCCAGATTTGCTGCAGCGTTGGCAGAGTGTGCAACTTGAACTAAGCTTGCTATATTGGGTTGCGGCAAGACATTTCTGGTAAAAAATACATAATATTTAGACATGGGAATTGTTGATTGTTGACTGTTGACTGTTGACTGTTAGCTGTTAGCTGTTGGCTGTTAGCTGTTAGCTAATAACTAAGTTTTTGTGGCATTTAAACTGTATGTCAAAAAAATAAAACTCTTGTGGGGTGGGCATCATGCCCGCCCTGAATATACAATAGGTCTCTTGCAAAATAATTTTATTCTATAATTAAACGTTTGACTTAAGTGGAGCAGATTGCAGGTTATCCACATTCCGTAGATGTGATTATCTTACGGGTAGTTTTCAAAAATCAAAGCCATCACACTTTTTTTAGTCTAACTCTTTTAACTTTAATTTATATTTTTTATGAGAATTAGTAGACAATATCTCAAGTGTATCCGCTCAATAAATCGGGGTAACAGTAAAAAAAGAAGGTTCACAATCTAGACACAGCATGGTATAATATGACATATCTTTAATCATAAAATCAAGAATGTAATAGTCTTTTTTAGCCACTAAAGTCACAATTAACCGTGGGTTTATACGACACTTACTACAGGAATCAAGAGCCAATAATTCAGAGCCTTTATATTTTTTTGAATTTCTTCAATCAATACTTCGGACAGTTTTTAAGCAGCAAGAGTACCATAGGATAGGACTGACGAGAGGTTAGGGTGATTTAAAAT
>NZ_JAUBPP010000042.1:0-26082 GCF_036700765.1 Microcoleus sp. S1D4 | reverse complement strand
GTTATTAAATGGGATCGAAAAATCAAAAATAAAGGCAATGCTATTTTATCCGGTTTAGCTGCGTAGCAGCTTATCTCTGATGAAAGTTTTATTTGATACCAATGTTTTACTGGATGCAATGCTGGCCCGCGAACCTTTTGTAGCGGATGCTGCTTTTTTACTGAATGCAGTTGAATCGGGGCGAATTGAAGGGTTTATGTCGGCGACAACGGTTACGGATGTGCATTATTTGGTGGGACGACAAACCAAGAGTTCTGAAGCTGCGATAGCTGCTGTAACTCGACTGTTGGCATTAATGGAAATTTGTGCGGTGGATCGAGAGATTCTGGAGCAAGCGATCGGGCTGGGATTGCCTGATTTTGAAGATGCGGTGTAGATAGCGTGTGCGATCGAGTTAGAGTTAGAGGCGATCGTTACTCGGGATGTGAATGGATTCGCAGGGTCGTCGATTTCCGTTTTGTCGCCTCAAGAACTGAGAAATCGGTTTGACCTAGCAGAGGGCTGAATAAATTAGGCGATCGGTGTTTCATCGCCGCCTTAAAAGCGCCCAAATGAAACACTTACAACAAAAGTATCGGTATCTGTTATCCTTCTGCTTTCGACAAACGATCGAGAGAAATTGTTGCCGCTTGAGATACTTGAGAATTGCTGTCTTTTTCTAAGTATTTCAAAGCAGAGACACTTTTAACACTGGGCAAATTCCCCAAAGCTTCAGCCAGCCTCTGCCGGATCAGCCAATCTTCCGATTGAGTAAAATCGAGGATGCGATCGATCGCGCCAATGTCCTTAATTTCCCCCAAAGCCGAAATCGCCGCCTGCTGAATCACTACTTGCTCGCATTCGAGAGCTTTCAGCAGCACGTCGCGAGCTCGGGGATCTTTGAGATTTCCCAGAGAAACAGCAGCACTAAAGCGCACCAGCCATTCAGTATCTTCATAAAAAGCGCGCACCAAAGCCTCAAAAGCTCGGATATCTTCCAGATAGCCCAAAGCACCCGCAGCATCAGCCCGAATGCCGTAATCAGGTTCAGTTTCTAGTAATTTGACTAGAATGGGATAGCACTCAGGAGTCGGTTTGACTCCGAGAGCAAACACAGCCATCGATCGCACTTGCAAACTTCGATCGTTCAACACCTTTTTAATCAAAGGTACAGCCTCTGCTGCAGGGACGTTCCGCAAGTTAGCCAAAGCTACCATGCGATCGGCAGAATTTTCGCTTTCTAACTTGGCTGCAATTTGCTCTAAGCTTAAAGTTGTCATTATCGGTAAATCTTGTAGTAAAACTTTACATTCTGGTTATTTTGATTATAAGTGAGTCTCCGGTTAAAAGCAGGCAGTAAAAACCGCCCCCATTTGAAATTGTAAACCGATCGCACTATCGATCGAAAACTCGGATTAATGGAAATAATCAATTAGAAAGTCTATTATTAAAATCCCAAGCACAGGCTAGGTGTTTCTGGTGTTTCTGGTGTTTCTGTCATTCCCTAACGCTTTGCGGATATTTATACCAGTTTCCCCCAAAATGCAACTCGGTAGCCTGCGCTCCAAACCCTTATACAATCAATCATTTCCCATCCACAATCGAAAATGGTATTAGCCGCCCTCTGACAACCTGCCCCATCAATTATGTCCTTTTACCACCCACCCTTTTACTCCTCAGCATTAGAACAGGCGATCGACCGCTACCCGCTAACCGCCGTACCAGATACTTCCTTAGCAGCGGCGATCGCCCTGATGAGTCAGTTGGAAAATAGTTGTCCCCTAACCAAAACACCTTTACCCTCAGAACCGGGGGCGATGACCGAAGTCTCCCCGCCGGAACAGGTGCGGGCCTGCTGCGTGCTCGTGGTGCAAGACCAGCAGACTATTACCACAGACAACTTATCCAACAACCCCAGCCGCGGGCTGTTACTGGGGATATTAACTCCCGCCGACTTAGTGAGGCCCATCGCTTCTGGCAAAATAGACACTCAGAAAAAAGGAGCCTCGCAGAAAATACCAATTTCCGACATCATGTCTCCGGTGTCGGTTGTCCTCACAGCATCCGAGGATCAAGACGTGTTCGGCGCTTTATCCTTATTTCGCCAGCACAAAATTCGCTATTTGCCGATCGTCAATCAATTTCGCCACTTGGTAGGAGTGCTCACTAGGGAAAGAATTCGCCAAGTATTGCAGCCTTCAAACATTCTGAAATTGCGGCGGGTAGCAGAATTGATGACTACGCCAATTACAGCGCCCCACACCGCGTCGCTGCTGAGCATAGCCGAACTGATGTCAGAGCATCAAGTCAGTTGTGTAGTCATTACAAAAAACAAAGAATTGACAATGGAGAAACCCAAAGATGACTATACCTCCATTTTTCACTATTCCTTTCAGCAACCTCTGGGAATTATTACCGAATACGACATCGTGCAGGCACTGTTTCTCGAAGTAAATTTCGAGCAAACCCTAGCTCAAGAAGTCATGAGAACTCCCCTGCAATTTCTGCAACCTTCCGATTCCCTGTGGACGGCGCACAAACAAATGCAGCAGCAACAAGTGCAGCGGTTGGTGGTGTGCGGAGGGCGCGGAGAACTATTGGGAATTATTACCCAAACTAACTTGCTCCGAGTCCTCGATCCGACAGAAATGTACCGAGTTGTCAAACAGTTGCAGCAGTCGGTTTATCAACTGCAAGCAGAAAAATTGGAACTGCTGCAAAGCCGCAATGCCAAATTGGAACAGCAGGTGCGCGAACGGACTGCCAAACTCCACGAACAGGTGCAGCGCGATCGGCTGCTAACTCAAATTTCCTTGCGGATTCACCAATCCTTAAACCTCGAAGAAATTCTTAACGCCAGCGTCGATGAAGTCCGGCAAGTTCTGCACGCCGACAGAGTAGCCATAGTGCGTTTGGAGTCGAAGGATTTGGGCATTGTCGTGGCAGAATCCGTTGCCTCCAAGTGGTCTTCGATCTTGGGAGAAATCATGCCAGATACAATGTGGCATGAATCTGCATTCGCGATCGAACAGGAAATATACGCCGTCCCCGACATCGAGCAAGCTAATTTGAATGCCGAAACATCTGCACGCTTACAGCAAGCGCAAATCAAAGCTTATTTGATTGTACCAATTTTGCAAGACAGCAATTTGTGGGGCGTGATGTGCGTCCATCAGTGTTCTAAATCGCGGCAGTGGCAACCTTCGGAAGTGGATTTGCTGCTGCAACTGGCAACTCAAATTGCGATCGCCATTCAGCAAGCCCAACTCTACCAGCAAGTACAAAATCTCAACACCGACCTCGAACGCCAAGTCCAAGAACGCACCGCCCAATTGCAGCAAAAAGTGCAGGAGCTCCAGCATTTAAACGTTCTCAAAGATGAATTTCTCAGCACAGTTTCTCACGAACTACGCACGCCTTTAGCTAATATGAAAATGGCTATTCATATGCTGAAAGTTTCTCCCACACCAGACCGACGGCAGATTTATTTAGAAATTTTAGAAACCGAATGTACTAGAGAAACCGATTTGATTAATGCTTTGCTCGATTTGCAGCGCCTCGAAGCAGCAGCTTGCCCGATCGATCTCGAACCAGTAAACTTAGAAGTCTGGCTACCTGCGATTATCGAGCCATTTTACACCCGCACCCAGAACCGCCACCAGCATTTGCGATTTGAGTGCGATTCTCACCTCCCCACCATCAGTTCCAACCGCGCTAGTTTGGGACGAATTTTAGCAGAAATCCTCAACAATGCCTGCAAATATACCGCCAATGACGGCGAAATCTCTCTCAGAGTTGAGTGCAAAAATGGATACTGGGAAGAGGTCGGAAGCGGAAAAAATTCTATCCCAGCAACTGATTTGAGTTCCTTCATCCAATTTAAACTCAGCAATCAATCGTCCATTTCTATACAAGAACTGCCCCGAATTTTTGATAAATTTTATCGAGTTCCCAACGCTGACCCCTGGAAACAAGGAGGTACAGGCTTGGGTTTAGCTTTGGTGCAAAAACTGGTCGAACAGTTGCAGGGCAAAATTGACGTAGAAAGCAGCAATGGCTGGACTAATTTTACCGTAACATTTCCTATTGACCCCGATGAAAATTAGTCCGCCACCAGTCGATTTAAGCTTTGAGATTTACTCCACAAATTAATCTGGAAAATTTAACCAGAGTCTGAAAATCTGTAAACGTTCACTTTTTCGGAGTTTAGTCCTCATATCATGTCCGGTAGATTAATAACAAAAACGGTTGGTTCGTAGTGCGGACTAATGTGATATCGGTCAATCGACCGGAGATGATATCATCAATTTCAAGACTAAACTCCAAACACTCAAACAAATCTGATGATTGTCGTCCTTTTCCGAGATGATATCACTCTTTTTTCGGAGCTAGTTTGCGGATGCCAGACTCTACTGGTATAAAATTTAAATATTCATTTTTATCTTCCAGAGCTAATGATTTAGATGCTTGATACTTCTTACCTTTGGTGGGATTATTGGAAACTGTACCCAAGCAGGGTATGCCAAAATTTTCTAATTGACTGAAAACTTTTTTGACTACAGAAAACTTGGTCTTGCGAAGTGCTACAACCATTAGCATTCCATCTGTGCGCGCCGCTAAATAATTCGCATCTTTACTGTCAACCAGCGGTGGCGTATCGTAGATAACTAAGTCAAATGTTGCGTGAAGTTCATCCATTAAATACTGCATCCCCGATGAAGCAAGCCGTCTAGCAACACCAGGAATAGGAAGACCTGCAGTTAATACAAAAAGATTATCTTCTAGATGCGATCGCTGGATAATTTCATTTGGTTGGTTTTTACTGTCGTCGAGCAAGTTGCTCAATCCCTTTAGATTAGGCAGTTCCAAGAGGAAGTGCAAGCTGGGCGAATGCAAATCGGCATCTACTAACAGCACTCGCTGGCCCGCCAGCGCTGCAACGTGAGCTAAGTTTAAAGCAACGGTAGATTTGCCTTCACCAACTGTAGCCGAACCAACTGCCAAAGATCCAATAGTTCGATTTGAAGAAAGAAAGCGAATATTAGTATAAAGAGAGTCAAAAGCTTCTATAAATTCCGAAGCAACTTTTTTATCCCCCTCTTTCTTTTCAAGATAAGTATAGGAATTAGCAATAGAAGGCGGAAATTTTTTAGCATTTTTATCCCGAGGAACCACTCCCAATAAAGGCGCATCAAACGCATCTTTAACATCATCAGCAGAGTAGAAAATATTGCGGAACTTTTCAATCAGGATAGCCACGGCCACACCCAACACTAGCCCCCCAATAATTGCCATAAAAAATTTGTTGGCATTTTTCGAGGGTACGGGAATATATTTGCCAGTCTTAGGATCTTGCGGTATCCGGGGTTCAGAAATGACTTCCCAAGGTACTTGGCTTTGAGCTGCTTGGACGCGCAGAGTTTCTCGCTGAGTTAAAAGTTGATCGCGGGTGCGCGCTGCTATGTCTAATTGCTGTTGCAGTTCGTTGTAGCGACGAGCTATACTGGGAAATTCTCTTGCTTGTCGGCTTAAATCATTTTTTGTTTGGGTGATCGCCTGACTGCGAGCTTCTAAAACTTGAACTTGGTTAGCAGTATCAACCAATTGTTTGATCAAGCCTATGCGAATCGAATTTTGAAAATTCTGAACTTTAGCATTGGCTTCAGGGCCTACTAAATTTTGCCCCAAAATTCGCTCAGTTTGCTGGTTGAGTAAAGCTACTAAATTTGCCCGCTTGCGCTCTAAAGCTTCCACTATCGGGTTAGCAGATTTAAAACGAGCTGTTTCTACAGCAATCTGACCTTCTACTTCCTTAACCTTGGTCAGCAACTCTTTATATTGAGGTTCTTCGCTTAAAGCTGAAGCGGCAATAGCTTCATTTGGTGTAAAATCTAATTGCTTTTGCAAGTTAGCGTACAGCGTTTTCTGTTCCTGCAGCAGCCTTTGAGTTTCTAACTCTAAAGTTTCTACGGTGCGAACTTGCTCGATCAATTGCGCGCCTTGTTCTTTAGGATCTGTAATTTTTTGCTGCTGCTGTATCACCTGTAAATCCGACTTCAGGTCATTTACGCGCTTGCTAAGTCCCGGAAGCTGGTTTTCAATAAAATTAACACCTTCACCAATGCGACTCTTGCGTTCGTCAAGGCTGTACTTTAAATATTTCTTTTTAACTTGTTGTAAAACAAACTTAATTAATTCAGGTTCCTGGCCCAGGAAACGAACTTCCAAAATTTTAGTTTGCGTCAGCTCATTCTCTCCGACGCGCAAAACAACTAATCCTTTTTTCAGAAGTTCCTCGGTCATTTTTGGATCTTTTTTTTGGACTTGTTTCACAATAGCCGATAGCATCTGAGGACTCTGGAGAATTTGCAGTTGAGTTGCGTAGTCCAAACTAAAAAAATCTCGACTGGGCACTCCGCCACCCTCGCTGCGATTGGCTAGAGCAGCGGGGTCAGCAATTCTTGCCTCCGTTGTCACGGGTTCCACAAGCAGACTAAAATCGCCTTGATATGTTTTCTTGCTTTGCTTGATTTGAAAATAAATTCCACCGCCTGCTAGAGAGACAATCCCAAGGATGACTAGGGCTTTGCGCCCGAGAGTCCTAAACAACGGGTTGAGATTCAATCCTTTTTGAGGCTGCGCGCCTAACTCTTCTCCCTCGTCAACGGAAAATTGCTGCACCTGTCTGCTCTGGTTGCTAATGGGTACGAGATGAGCGTCCTGTTCTTTTTCCATGTTGACCTCTTTCATATTTTTTTGGTAAAATCAGCTTTGTTGTGCGACCCTTCTGGTTGATACTTTCACCATTGACTTCAGGATATCACAGGAGATTATTGGTTGGTCGGTTCTAGTTCCTGCTAATAATTCTCACTACTTTCACATCATATACAAAAATAACTAAATTCCTATGTTTTGCCTGCTGCAAAAGTTTTTTTACTAATTGCTTGAGAGTTGTATCCGACTGTATTGTTGTCTGCTGTGTTGTGCTTATCTTCTGGGTTTCTGGGCGGCTGTACCCACTTTTTAGGATGTCGCTGAGATCGCCTCTAGCGCGATAACTTTACCAAAATTTTACAATTTGCCCTCACACCTCAGCAGCCGATCGCGCTGCTATTGCCTTCTCCTGTATTTTGCCACTTTTCTGTCAGGCATCAACTGTAGCACCTGTTAAATTAGACGCTAATTGACCGACTAAAAAATTGGCTATTTTGCAGATAGATATAATTAGCAGCCTTCAGCAGATTTTTGGAACTGTAACTAATCGAATCAATTTCCGAAAAAAATCTGTCTTTTATTTTAATAATAAACTTTTTGACGAGCTGGATGACTGCTTAAATCGCTCGACTTATTTGTCGGCATAATTATATCACATACTACTCTCAATAGTGCCGTACATACATAAAAATTAATAACTGGCAAGTTCAAAGTCGATCGACATCTCGAAAAGCTCAAACTTGTGGGTGTTTGTATCGGGGCAAAGCGCGATCGAGAATGTGATGTTTTTGCTTGGAAAAATTAGGTTATAGGGCAATACCGTTTACTTAAGTCGGCTCTCCTGATTTTGTGGTGATAAACAAACCGCATATCCTTACTCGCCCGGGCATCACAGAATCGCGAACAGTTGTGCTTGATACCATATACACCATAAACCCAGGAGAGCCCTTAAGTCAACGTAGGGTGCGTCGCCCTGAACAACTCTCGCCCTGGAGCGCCAGATTAAACGAGCGACGCACCCTACAACTTATAACTGCTTCCCAGGCTCTGCGAAAAGAACCCATATTTAGAGTATCTGCCTCGGCACACGATTAGGGAGGCAGAGCCTGGTAACGAGTAGAAAACTCCAATTAGTCAGAGCAAAGAAAGAGTTCGCAATTGATGGGAAGATTGCTATAGATATCGCCCAGATTAGCTGTTGGTAGTTGTTACTTTTTGAGTTTACTCATTGCACTTAGCTGAATCTGTGCTTAGCGATCCTGTACTTTTTTTTCTCTAAGCTGCAACAAAATTGCTGCATGAACTTCGCGGGTAATCGGATAAAAATATGTGAGAATCATGCCGCAAATTAAAGCAATTGTGGGCAGGGGACCGATCGCAACTCGAATCGCAAACAGCGCAGAATCCGGCTGTATGGGAGGGGCTTGTCCCTGAACTGTGGCCAGAAATCCAGCTTGTTCTAATGCTTGTCCTACAAACCACAAGCCCAATGCCAAACCAATTTTTTGCAGCAACACCATAAACGAATAGAACACGCCTTCACGTCTTTCTCCTGTTTGGAGTTCGTCGAGTTCAATCACATCCGGTATCATCGACCAAGGTATGAGATAAGCAGTGGAAACTCCAACCCCGGCCATCACTGCTAACAAATACATCTGGACTACTTGTCCCGGTTGCAGGAAAAACAGTCCGGCTTGTGCGATAATCCACAAACTCATGCCCATAAAATAAACAGCTTTTTTGCCGTATCGCTCGCTGACTTTACTCCAAACAAATAACATGGCGAGTGCGGTGCCTTGAACGGCGATCGCAGTTTGGGTAAAAGTTGCAGCCGGCAGTTTCATCCAGTTGATGACAAAATAGGGCAAAATAGAAGCAGTTAATTGCACGCCCAGCCAAGAACAGAGATAAATTCCAATTACGTATAAAAAAGGACGATTGTTAAATGCAATCCGCAACTGTTCTTTCAGCGGCAAGGAAGTTGAACTGTCCTCTACTGGATGTTCTTGCAATTGAGATAAAACGTGTTTTCGAGTTCCCAAAAAGCACCAGTACAAAGGCAACACTGAAATCACTGCACAAAGTGCGCCTAATACTAAGTATTTTTGGATGTCATCTTTAACTATTGCAAAGATAATTTGCGCTATAATTAGTGACAAAATGCTGCCGCCGATGGAGAAAGAAAACCGAAAACTGTTAAGGCTAGTGCGTTCGTTGTAGTCTTGGGTTAATTCTGGAGTGAGGGCGGTGTAAGGCAGGTTAACGGCGGTGTAGGCGGTGTTAAATAAAATGCCGATCGCCACATAGTACCAAAACAGTATCGTAGGATCTTTGCTGGGAACAATCCACTGCAAAAAGAAGAAGATGCCGAAAGGAATTGCGCCGTAAACTATCCAAGGATAGCGGCGGCCCCAGCGATGAGATGTGCGATCGCTCAAAACCCCCACAATCGGGTCATTTATGGCATCCCAAACCTTGCCGATTAACAAAATATTGCTAGCAGTACCCGCAGCCAAACCTGCTACGTTAGTAAAGAAAAACAGCAGGAAAAATACCAGAACATTCGCCGTAATTGCGGGCCCTAGGTCGCCGGCACCGTATGCTAATTTTGTTGAGAAACTGAGTTTTTTTGTTTCAGGGTTGTTGGCTGCTGCTTCAGGCGGGGAAGTGTTGCTCATAAACTTTTGTTTCGGGATTTTTGGGCAGTCGCAGTCTTTGCAGTAGGAGTATAACTCACGCTATGCCGCAATACTAAGTTTTTTTGGGCGATCGGGATGATTCTGAATAATGCGTAATTGGTAGTTGATCGACAAATGCTTCCCAAGTATAATCGCTGATTCGTCAATATCTTTTGCATCGAGCAAGTAAAGCATTTTTGCTATGTTGCAAATAGCGTTTATTTGTATTGGCGATGTTGTGCCCAGTTCGCTGACACCCACACCGCACTATTGGAGGCAGATGCCGGAACGGAACAGCTACAGCATTTTTTGTGATTTTTTGTTCGCTGTTTGCCGTTTTGTTGCGAAATGTTTTGGTTTTTACATGAGTTGTTAATCCGATAATATGTATGCTCTTACTACCACATTGGGGTAACATACTCCCTTGATAATGGAACCGCGAAGACGCACAGAACGCGAATAGAAGAGGAAAGAGAAGAGTCAGAAGATCGAGGGGATGGCAAACTCGGATGTGGTATTAAATCCTCAACCCGGTTTGTAGGCTGAATCAGAGTTTTAGCGATCGACCTACAAAAAAACTGGGTTCGGTCAGGCAAGGGGGCGCAATTTTTGTGCTACAAATTTTGTTGAATCGTGTCGCAACATTCAGCAACTGTTGCTTTTTTTTCCATTGTTTTAACTAGGGCTTCGTAAGCAGATTTATGGTTTTCGAGTAGGTTTTTTGCTCGCAGGGAAGCTAAGTTTTGTTTGAGTTGAATTTCGGAATTGGGACGGCGCAGTTGTGTGAGGATGGCGCGGATTTTTGTGCGGTCTTCTACGCCGCCTTGTGCGCTGCCATAAACTATTTTTTCGGCTACTATTCCGGCCATCCACACTGTACAATATTGGTCTAAAATTTGGGATGAAAGAGTGCCGCTTTGGAGTTGAGATGCTAGTTGTTCGTCTTCAAATCGGACTCCGCCTTGGGCTGTTTGACCTTGTTTGAATGCTTCAAGAGCGCTGAGGGCGTAGCTGCTTACGGGAATTCCTAACAGGTGGGCGACTAGGAAGTGCCCGGCTTCGTGGTGGAGGATGCGATCGCGCTTTTGTTTGGAACTTCCCCCAAGCAAATCTACTAAAATTGTACCGCCTTGACCTTGCCACTGGAAAGTGTCGAGGGTGGCTAGCCCTAATAGGCAAAAAGTGGCGATCGCAGGTACGGCTTCTGGCAAGTTGAATAAAGGGCCCAATATTATGGAAACGGTGATGGCGAAGATCGAAATAGCGATAATATTCAAAGAAGTGTCTTTCATAATTGGGAATTGGTAATGGGGAATTGGTAATGGGTAATTTGTAATAGGAAATTGGCCAAACAGGGCATCGGCCAAACAGGGCATCGGCCAAACAGGGCATCGGCCAAACAGGGCATCGGTTGAATTATTTTTTTTCCTTCTTTCTTCAGAAAGGCGAAAAGTTACATCAGCCCGATCGCTTACCGGCCGGGACTTCCGAAAAAAACATACCATCTTCTAGTTTGACTGAAAATTGCCGATCGTCCGCCACCTCTATTAAAAAGATATTAAAATAAATCAAAGTAAAGTAAAAGTGTTAGTGGAATCCTTCATGTCAGTTTTGGCAGCGATCGCAGTTTTAGGTATCTTGATTGTCGTTCACGAACTCGGCCACTTCTTGGCGGCGAGACTTCAACACATTCACGTCAACCGCTTCTCTATCGGTTTCGGCCCCATCCTCTGGAAGTACCAAGGCCCGGAAACTGAATACGCCCTCCGCGCCTTTCCCCTGGGAGGTTTTGTCGGTTTCCCGGATGACGATCCAGAAAGCAATATCCCCCCCAATGACCCGAATTTGCTGCGAAATCGCCCCGTACTCGATCGGGCGATCGTGATTAGCGCCGGGGTGATTGCCAACTTGATTTTTGCTTACTTCCTGCTGGTGGTGCAATTGACCACTGTCGGCGCAGCATCCATGAACTACCTACCGGGAGTTAAAGTCCCGGAAGTCGCAGCAGAAGTAAGTTCGGCCGCCTTCCAAGCGGGAATTCGATCGGGCGACATTGTTCTGTCCGTTGACGGCAAGGAATTGGGCGCTTCCCGCGAAGCAATCAAATCTCTAGTCTCAGCAATCCAAGATCATCCCAACCAACCCCTAGCGTTAGAAATTCAGCGTGCAGAACAAAAATTTCTGGTGACAGTCACTCCCGAAAAGTCCCCCGACGGTAAAGGCCGCATTGGCGTACAGCTAACTTCTAACGGAACTGTGGTGCGGGATCGGGCGGGAATTTTAGATGCCTTTAGCATGGCGGCTACTGAATTTGAGCGGATTGTAGTGCTGACTGTGGAAGGTTTTGGGCAGTTAGTTACCAATTTCGGTCAAACCGCAAAACAGTTGTCCGGGCCCGTGGCAATTGTGGCGGCCGGTGCAGGGATTGCGCGATCGGATGCAGCGAATTTGTTTCAGTTTGCCGTGTTAATTAGCATCAATTTGGCTGTGATTAATATCTTGCCTTTACCTGCTTTGGATGGCGGTCAGCTAGCTTTTTTGTTAATAGAAGGACTGCGGGGCAAGCCTTTGCCAAACCGCATTCAGGAAAATGTGATGCAGACTGGTTTGATGCTGTTGCTAGGTTTGGGAATTTTCTTGATTGTTCGCGATACTGCTAATTTGGCAGGCATCGATTTGATGCGAAATCTTCGACAGCAGTAGTCATTGGTCGTCAGTCATCAATCATTAGTCAGCAGTCATTAGTCATTACAACGCTGATGACTGTTGAATAATATAAAATAACCAGTAAATTAGGGGAAAACAGCAATGATTAAACAACTGCAATCTCCCGAAAAATCTCAGATTATCTACCCAGATGATAACGGCGAACCAAGGTCTGACAATACCGAACAGTTTAGATTAATCGTGTGGATTAAAGAAAATTTAGAACTGTTATTTGCGAGCGTGGTTGATGTTTTTGTAGCGGGAAACTTACTGTGGTATCCAGTAGAAGGAAATAACAAAATTTCTCAAGCGCCAGATGTGATGGTAGCCTTCGGAAGACCGAAAGGTTATCGAGGCTCCTACCAGCAGTGGAACGAAGATCACATTGTGCCGCAAGTCGCCTTTGAAATTTGGTCGCCGGGAAATCGCCTGAGTCCGATGCTGCAAAAATTGAGATTTTATGAACAATACGGCGTAGAAGAATATTATTTGTACGATCCAGCAAATCTGGATTTAACTATATGGGAGCGTCGAGAGGAACGATTAGAACCAATCGAAGAAGTGAACGGCTGGGTAAGTCCCAGAATGGGAGTGCGGTTTCAGCTATCAGAAACTGAACTACAAATATTCAGGCCTGATGGCACACCGTTTGTGAGTTTTGTGGAACTCGCTCAACTTCGAGAGCAAGCAGAATCAAGGGCCGAACAAGAACGGCAAAGGGCCGAACAAGAACGGCAAAGGGCCGAACAGGCAGAAACTATGCTGGAACAAGAACGATCGCGCTCGCAAGCTTTAGAAGCGAGACTCCGAGACATGGGAATCGACCTCAATCAGTTGTAAATGACTAATATTAACTTCGATCGATTAACCGCAATCAGTAAGATTTGTAGTTCGTCCTAGTGTCCGCACTACAAACCGTTTTTGATATGAATAACAAATAACAACTAACAAACAACAACTAACGAATAACGAATAACAACTAACAAATAACAAATAACAAATGACTAAAAAGTTAAGTTTAAAACAACGATCGCTCGAAATTTTGATTCGCCTCAAACGCCTGTATCCAGAAGCTCCTTGCACTCTCAACTACGAAACTCCGGTGCAGTTGTTGGTGGCGACGATTCTCTCGGCTCAGTGTACGGATGAGCGAGTAAACCTGGTAACGCCCGCCTTGTTTGAGCGTTTCCCCGATGCGGAGGCTTTGGGAAATGCTGATTTAGATGAATTGGAGCGTCTGGTGCGATCGACTGGTTTTTACCGAAATAAGTCTAAAAATATTAAAGCTGCTTGTTGGGCGATCGTCAACAAATTCAACAATCAAGTACCGCAGCAAATGGAACTGCTGCTAGAATTGCCCGGAGTTGCCCGCAAAACAGCTAATGTCGTTCTCGCTCACGCTTTTGGTATTCATATGGGCGTGACAGTAGACACCCACGTCAAGCGTTTGAGTCAACGATTGGGATTGACGGAACATACCGATCCAATTCGGATCGAGCGGGATTTGATGTTATTGTTGCCGCAGCCGGATTGGGAAAATTGGTCGATTCGGTTAGTTTATCACGGTCGGGCGGTTTGTAATGCAAGAAAGCCGATTTGCAATATTTGCGAACTTGCAGATGTGTGCCCTTCTGCTAATAGTTAGATGTTGCACTATTTTCAGGAACAAGTAAGATGCCTGTGGTTAAAAATATTGTCAACAAAAAAAGTAATTTAAATAAAAGCGATCCGAAATGACCAAAATATAGTAAAATAGTTGATCGTGATTTATCTAAGGATATAAACTGAGTTATGGCTAAAAAGAGCATGATCGAGCGCGAAAGAAAGCGCCAAGCACTCGTAGACAAGTACGCTGACAAGCGCGCTGACCTGAAAGACCAGTTCGACCAAGCTGCGAATCAGATGGACAAAATGGCGATTCACCGGGAACTTCAACAGCTACCCCGCAGCAGTTCGCGGACTCGCTTGCGGAACCGTTGCTGGGCAACAGGACGGCCCAGAGGTTACTATCGCGACTTCGGACTGTCTCGCAACGTGATGCGAGAAATGGCTCACGAAGGTCTTTTGCCCGGTGTTGTGAAGTCTAGCTGGTAGCAGAAAGAAGGAAGTTCGGCAACGGATTTCGTATTTCGTAACGGATTTAATGGATAGAAGAAAGAAGGGTTTAGTTATCGTCGCGAGAGAGGGAAGAAATAAGAAGGAATGAAGAAAAACTTATGAATAATCGGCAAGATTATATTTTAGGGTTAATTTTTGTTTCAGACTTTCTTCCTTCTTCCTTCTTCCTTCTTCCTTGTTCCTTCTTCCTTTTTCCTTCTTCTTTCTGACTGACATCCGTTACATCCGTTACAAAATCCGTTGCCGAACCTTCTTCCTTCACTGGCCACAGCATTTATCGATGCCGAGACTTTCGAGTAACAAGTCGCTGACGGCATTGGCGATCGCAAATTCGCCGTAAAAGCTTTTAGAAAAATCATAGGCCTGCATTTCGGTGACGATCGCAATTACGAGGCTGCCCACGTCGTTTTCGCCTTCCATACGCTGGCGGACATAGATTTGGGCAGCTCTTTTAGCTATTTGCTGGTTGGCAGCTTCTGGGATAAACTCGGAGTCTAGCCATGCGAGCAGCGTTTGTTGGAGCCATTGACCTTCTTGCTCGGGGTTTTGGGCGGGCGGTAAGGTAATAGGTTCGATGGTTTCAGACATAATTATTCCTAATTGCTAATGTTGACTTTGAAAAGTTAGCGGACAAATGACAACTGATAAATATATGCAATATGATATACCGTCAATTATACAGGGATACGCGCAAGGCTACTTCTTGATGGCAAATGACGGCGAGGAGAGTTTGGGGTGGTATTCGAGCCGTCAGCGGGCGCTGATACCGCTAGATGAAAGATTTACCTATCCGCGATCGCTGAGCCGCGCTATAAATCAAAATCGGTTTTCAGTGGCTGTAAATCGCGATTTTGGGGCGGTGGTTGAGGGTTGTGCCGATCGCGAAACTACCTGGATTTCTAAGGAACTCAAGCAGATTTACTGGGGTTTGTATGAAGCCGGTTGGGCTTACAGCTTCGAGACTTGGTGCGGCGACGAATTGGCGGGTGGTATTCTGGGATTGTCGATCGGCGGTGCGTTTATTGGGGAATCGATGTTTTACCGAATTTCCGAGGGTTCTAAGGTGGCGATGGTAAAGTTGGTGGAGAGATTGCGCGATCGATCTTATCTACTTTTTGACGCTCAAATGAACAATCCCCACTTGGAAAGATTCGGCGCTTATACTGTTAAGGAAAAACTGTACAACACTCTTTTGCAAGCAGCTTTAAAACGCCGCTGCTCGCTATTGTAAATATTCTCCTTTGGCAAATAGCACTGCGGCATTCTAACCCGATATACCTACTTTGAAAAATAGTATAATCAAGCATATATACTTCTCGGAGACACCACAATGCAAGTCACAACCGAAGAAATCATTTATCCATCCAGCGACGGTCAACCAATGGCAGAAAGTACAATTCAATATAAATTAATTGTCACCATCAAAGAAGGTTGCGAGTCGCTGTTTCAAGACGATCCCAACGTGTTTGTAGCAGCCGATTTACTCTGGTATCCGGTTGAGAGAAGAAATGACATTTCTCAAGCACCAGATACAATGGTAATATTTGGTAGACCAAAGGGCGATCGCCGTTCCTACCTACAATTTGGCGAAGATAATATCCCTCCCCAAGTCGTCTTTGAGATTCGCTCCCACAACGACAGCAATACAAAAATGCACAAAAAACTTTCATTTTACAATCGCTATGGAGTTGAGGAATATTACCTTTACGACCCCGAAATCAATGAGTTGGAAGGTTGGCAAAGAATTGAAGGAAGCTTAGAACCAATTGAACCGATGGAAGGATGGATAAGTCCGAGACTGGGAGTGCGGTTTGAGTTGCCAGAATCAGGGTTAGAAATTTATAAACCTGATGGAGAAAAGTTTCTTTCCCCTTCCGAAATGAATGCAGAGCGACTACTAGAGCGAGAGCGTGCCGAAGAAGCCTCGCAGCGTGCCGAACGTTTAGCCACCAAACTGCGCGAATTGAACATCGACCCAGATAGCATCTAAGCCCAAACAATGAATAGAAACCCGGTTTTTCAAACAAATCGGGTTGCTGCGGATTACAGTTATTTATTCTTTTAGGACTTACCCATCAAGACCAAAGAAACCGGGTTTTTTGCGGTTTTGCTGACTGTAACAAAGTATTATCGTAAAAACCCGGTTTCTGACCGCCCGTGCGTAAGTCTTATTCTTTTAACGGCGAATCGGAAATTTGGTCGATCGCCCCCAGATCAAATTACATATACTACAATATATAATACAGAGATTGGAGCCAAAATGCTTGGAGCTCAAAAAAATCCTAATCGCAGCCCCTTGAATGTGCCAAAATATTCAAGCAAACATTACTAAATCCTACAGGGAGAAATTGTTGTGGAGTCCAGATACAATCCCCAATCCATAGAAGAAAAATGGCAGCAGATATGGGCTGAGCAAAACTTAGACCAAATGCCAGAAGATACCGAAAAGCCTAAATTTTATGCCTTATCCATGTTCCCCTACCCGTCGGGAAACCTGCACATGGGCCACGTCCGCAACTACACAATCATCGATGTAATTGCCAGACTCAAGCGAATGCAAGGCTATCGCGTACTCAATCCGATGGGATGGGACGCTTTTGGTTTGCCGGCAGAAAATGCAGCCATCGAACGCGGAATTCCCCCCGCAAAATGGACTTATGAAAATATTGCCCAAATGAAAGGCTTATTTCAGCGGCTGGGCATTTCCTTTGATTGGACAAAAGAAGTTACAACCTGTTCTCCCGATTATTATCGGTGGACTCAGTGGCTGTTCTTACAATTTTTAGAAGCAGGATTAGCTTATCAAAAAGAAGCAGCAGTTAATTGGGATCCCATCGACCAAACAGTCTTAGCCAACGAACAAGTAGACAACGAAGGTCGTTCTTGGCGTTCCGGCGCGAAAGTCGAGCGCAAATTATTGCGGCAGTGGTTCCTCAAAATTACCGATTACGCCGAACAGTTATTAAACGACTTAGACAAATTGCCAGATTGGCCCGAAAGAGTCAAATTAATGCAAGCCAACTGGATTGGTAAATCAGTCGGCGCTTACTTGGAATTTCCGATTGTGGGAATGGATGAAAAAATCGCCGTTTTCACCACTCGCCCCGATACAGTTTATGGCGTTAGTTACCTTGTTTTAGCGCCAGAACATCCGTTAACCGCGCGCGTGACCACCGAAGACCAAAAAGCTGCTGCAGACACCTTCATCAAAGAAGTTGCACTGCAAAGCGAGATCGATCGCACCGCCGAAGACAAACCAAAGCGCGGCATCCCCACAGGCGGCAAAGCAATCAACCCTTTCAGCGGCGAAGAAATCCCGATTTGGATTGCCGATTACGTACTGTACGAATACGGCACCGGCGCAGTGATGGGAGTACCAGCCCACGACACGCGAGATTTTAAATTTGCCACTGAATATCAACTGCCAATTAAAATAGTAATTGTGGATGATGATGAAACTCCGCTGAGCGAAGCTTACACCGAACCAGGAATTATGATTAATTCTGAAAGCTTCAACGGCATGGATTCAATTAAAGGTAAATCCGCAATTATTGAAGCTGCCGAAAGTTCTGGTTGTGGCAAAGCGCGAGTGCAATATCGCTTGAGAGATTGGCTAATTTCTCGACAGCGTTATTGGGGTGCTCCGATTCCAGTAATTCACTGTCCCAACTGCGGAACAGTCCCCGTCCCGCAATCGGATTTACCCGTATTGTTGCCGGAAAATGTAGAATTTACTGGCAAAGGTTCGCCCTTGGCAAAAATGGTAGAATGGGTAAACGTTGCGTGTCCGAGTTGCGGCACTCCAGCGCATCGGGAAACGGATACGATGGATACTTTTATGGATTCATCGTGGTATTTTTTGCGCTATCCCGATGCTCAAAATCAAGAGCAAGTCTTTGATTGTGCGAAGACGAATGATTGGATGCCAGTTGACCAATATGTCGGCGGTATCGAACACGCAATCCTGCATTTGCTGTATTCGCGGTTCTTTACGAAGGTTTTGCGCGATCGGGGTTTGATCGATTGCGACGAACCATTTAAACGCTTGTTAACTCAAGGCATGGTGCAAGCAAAAGCCTACAAAAATCCTGTGACTGGCAAATACGTTGCTGCGTCAGATGTAGACCCCGAAAATGCCAAAGATCCGCAAACTGGCGAAGCTTTAGAAGTCTTTTATGAGAAGATGTCAAAATCAAAATACAACGGCGTTGACCCCTTGGAAGTTATGGGGAAATACGGGGTAGATACGGCGCGAATGTTTATTTTATTCAAAGCGCCGCCAGAGAAGGATTTGGAGTGGGACGACGCAGATGTGGAAGGGCAATTCCGCTTTTTAAATCGCGTTTGGCGCTTGGTGACAGAGTTTGCTTCACTGCCCCCAGCCTCCCCTGCTCAAGAGGGAGAGAAAGATGTGTTGAGCAAAGCTGAGAAGGATTTGCGGCGGGCAATTCACACTGCAATTAAGGAAGTGAGCGAAGATTTGGAGGGCGATTATCAGTTCAATACTGCTGTTTCGGAAATGATGAAATTGAACAATGCGCTGGCTGATTATAAATGTAAAAATTCGCCTGTTTATGCAGAGGGAATTAATACTTTAATTTTGCTGTTAGCGCCTTTTTCGCCGCACATTGCTGATGAACTGTGGCATTTGATTGGTAACAGCGAATCGGTGCATACGCAAACTTGGCCGACTGTCGATCCATCTGCTTTAATTACCGATGAAATTACGCTAGTAATTCAAGTTATGGGGAAAACTCGCGGCACAATTCAAGTGCCTTCTGGTGCTGATAAAGCTGCTTTGGAAAATTACGCCCGCGAGTCGGAATTGGCGAAGCGTCACCTGGAAGGTAAGGAGATTAAAAAGGTGATTGTAGTTCCTGGAAAGTTGGTAAATTTCGTGGTAGCTTGATTGTAACTGCTGATAGGTGTCGTACACTTATAGGCTCTATACAAGCATAAGCTAATTCTCAAAATCAAAATTGTTGGCGGAGGGCTATTGTTGACTATCTGAGTAGACAAGTTGCCCCCGTCTAACTAACTTTAAGGGGATTTTAGGATTATTAAGTGCGTCATTTCTGACTCTCAACTTTTCTTCCCATTCTTGAAATTTAGGTTCTAGAAGTTCAGGTGTGAGTTTGTAAATTTGTTTGAGAGTTATCCCTTCATATAATCCAATATACCAAGCTCCAACTTTACGATATTTTTCAAGTATAATTTCATTCAAATGATGGTGAGTAGTGACCCCACCGCTTCTATTAAGAGCAATATTTATTGTTTTAAGTTCCTATTCTTTTCCTTCAGCATCAATAGCATCGTTTCCTTCACGTCCAGGCGATATCCGCAGCCCTAAAAGGATTAATAACTGTAAAGTCTTTCCCCCGTTATCTTGAAAAATATCCGCAATACCATATTCACTAGCCAGATTTTGCAATTCTTGGATGCTTTTCATAGCATTTTCTAGCCGTTTAGCATCTGAAATGCGTTCTGCATCCGTGGTAACAGCCTCTTCAACAGGCTCCACAACTGACGGAGAAACTGGTGCAGCTATTAGGGTGCCAATAATATCTGTACTCTCGCCGCTTTGGCTAAAACTGATTAAATAAGTAGCGGGTACATCGAGTGCTTCAGCGAGAGCGAAAATAACTTCAAAGGAGGGCGATCTTTCGCCGCGTTCCAATAAGCTGATATAGTCAGTAGTCTTGTCTATGAGTTCTGCTAGCTCCTCCTGTGTCATCCTTTTTTCTCTGCGTAACTGACTTACCTTTGCCGCAAATTGTTGTCTGGCTTCTTTGTAATTCATACCCCTCACAATTGGTAAAAACGAACTGAAAGTTCGCTTTTTGAATGGTACGAAGAATTTCTACACAAAACAACGCACTGAAAGTACGGATCCACTAAAACTGACAGTACGGATTCTAATATAATGAGAGCAGGCTGTGTCTGTTGTACCTTAAACTAATCTAAATTACACATGAGTAACATTTGGCCCGCCCCAGTTTATACCACGAAATACGGTCAATCTTATTTGGGAGATTCTCTTCATCTCCTGAATAGTCTTGCTAGCAATTCTGTAGATTTGGTGATGACATCCCCTCCTTTTGCATTGCAACGCAAAAAGAGTTATGGAAATGAAGATCAAGATTTATATGTTGATTGGCTGCTGAGCTTTGCTCCTGAAATTAAAAGAGTTCTCAAGGATACTGGAAGTTTTGTTATAGACCTTGGAGGTGCTTATCAAAAAGGAATACCTGTACGCTCGCTGTACAATTACCGCGTCCTGATTAGGTTATGTGACGAATATGAATTTAAACTTGCTCAAGAATTTTTCTGGTTTAATCCTTCCAAACTTCCATCTCCTATAGAGTGGGTGAATAAAAAGAAAATCCGGGCTAAAGATTCAGTGAATACTGTTTGGTGGCTTTCCAAAACTAATCAGCCTCAAGCGAATATTACTAAAGTCAAAGTAGAGTATTCTGAGAGAATGAAAAAACTTTTAAAAAATGCTGATGAATTTTACACCCCCAAAGAACGTCCTTCCGGTCACAATATTAGCGATCGATTTGCCAAAGATAACGGAGGTGCTATTCCATCTAATTTGCTAGAAATTTCTAATTCGGAAAGTAATTCTCAATACTTGCGTTGGTGCAAAGAGTTTAATGTTAAGGCGCATCCGGCACGTTTTCCCCAAAAATTACCGTCATTTTTTATAAATTTTCTTACTGAAGCGGGAGACTTGGTAGTAGATATTTTTTCGGGTTCTAATACTACGGGTTATGCAGCAGAACAATTATCAAGAAACTGGATAAGCTTTGAAAAAGAAAAACAATATGTTGCTGCATCAATATTTAGATTTTTGCCTCAAGAATCTTTTGGTGAAGCGGATACAATATACAACCAATTGTTAAATGAGGAAGCATCAGGAGTGATTTTACCTCAAAATAGGCTCCTTTTTGAAGTTAATAATTATTGTTGTTAATTTGGCTAAATAGTCAAATTCTTATTCAGATATAAAACAGTTTCTTGAAATCGCTTCTACACAAAAAAATTCCAGCAGACGCGGACTGCAAGAGATGATTTTAATTGTTGGTTTCAAAAAGCAATTGTACGATCGCCCTACAGTCTAATTCTAATACTGATTGAGCGCTGCCGCCGTTAACGGCAATCTCTAGCCAACCGTCAGAACCAGTTATGGCAATTAAATCCCCTGGCTTGCTGTCGCTGTAAGTTTTACCGCTGGGGATGCGAATTGGATCGCAAGTATTGCTAATTATCACTGACCAATTGTTAGATACAATGCAATTATTGGGGATATTAGTAATTAAATTGCCGAAGCGATCGACATATTGAACGCAACCTACCGCACCTGTGGCTGTAACGGCGCAATTTGGTATCTGTAGCTGTACTAAACTTGCAGGGTCGATCGCATCCCCCAACTCTTCCAGCGGCACCCCGTTCGCCAAATGAGCCCCCGCTGCTGCGAAAATATCGCGACCGTGAAACGTGCTGCTGGGTTCGGGTGTACGCCAGTATTGCGAATTCGTCAACTCCACAGCGGCGATCCTCTTCGTTGGCGCAGCCCCCGTAGGGGCGGGCTTCGCTAACGCGCTTTCCCGACTCAACACCCCGCTAAACAATCCGTTATCGGGCCCGACAAGAAAACAATTAGCACATTTAACCGCAACCCCCAGTCTCTTGCTTCCCACACCCGGATCGACTACAGCAATATGTACGGTTTCCGCTGGAAAATAAGCAAAAGCAGTCATCAAACAAAACCTCCCGGCTGCAATATTTTGAGAGGGTATTTGATGCGTAATGTCAATGACTTTGAGTTGCGGGTTAATTTGGGCGATCGTACCTTTCATCACTCCCACATAAACATCGCTCAATCCAAAATCCGTCAGTAGAGTTATAATTCTATTTTTAGACATATATCCAAAGGTAAGAATATGGTAGCGCAGTGGGAAAACTTTCTGCAAAACTTAGGAGAATGGCACGGTTCCTTCACCCAGTTATCAACGCGAGGAGAGGTACTTCAAGATACTCCCAGCATTATTTCTCTCGAAGGACTCAACGACAACAAAACAGTGCGGTTAAAACTGCGCCGCTTCTCGCCAAATTCTAGCCGTGTCGGCGAACCGGAAGTCAGCGAACTTGTTCGAGAATATCAAAGTTTGGGACGAGATATCCTGTTTTTTGAGAATGGAAATTTTTGTCAGGGTACTATTCAATTAGCGCCTTATTCTGAGTCTGGTGCAGAGTTTGGTTTTATCTACAATTATCGCAGGTTGCGCTTCGTTCAACTCTACAATATTGACGGCAATTTATCCAAACTTACCTTAATTCGCGAAAAGCAGCTCGATAAAAATATCCCCGAACGTCCGCCTTTAACTGTTGATGCTTTGCTGGGAGAATGGCAGGGCGAGGCCGTGACAATGTATCCAGATTATCGTCATCCTGATTCCTATTCTACCAATTTACAATTGGATTTGCAAAATGGCGATCGGCTCGTGCAGAAAATCACTTTTGGCAACAATGCTAATGTTATCAGTTCGAGCGGCAGCATTGACGGTTCTGCGATCAATTTTAACGAAGGTGCAACACCAGTGCAAGTTTTGCTGCTTCCCGATGGCGGTTCTTGCACTTGTCCGGTGAAAGTTGAATTCAGAAAACCTATATTTTTTGAGGCCGGTTGGTTGGTAGAACCTGACTTGCGATTTCGGATGATTCGCAGTTACAATGACAAAGGTGAATGGGTCAGTTTGACTTTAGTTACTGAACGCAAAGTTAGTCATTAGTCAGTAGTCATTAGTCATCAGTTAGTAGGGGCGGATTTAGCGCGTAATCCTCGCATCCGGTATGCAATCTCCGAACAAAACCCGCCCCGCTTTACGACAAACAAAAGTTGATATAGCAGCGAATGTTATTCGCCGGACTTTGTTTCCTGGGTTTGCGATTGAATCACCGCACTCCAATCATCATTGTTAACTGCAGCTTCCAGATGTTCGTGTCGTTCGCCGTCAATTTTGGCTGCTGTTTCTAACTCTTTGGTAAGAGTAGAATCTGCCATTGCTTTGCGTAATTTTAGCTTCTTTTCCTCATAAGCTGTTTGTTCCTCAGCAGACATAGCAGCGCGCGCTGCTTGACCTACCGTACTCGCCCACATTTCGCTCTCTGCGCCGTTTCCCGGCGGAATAGTGCCTAGTTCTGCGATCCAAGCATCCCGCAAACTTTCCATTTCTTCCCGTTTGGGGAATTTGAAAGTTTGGACGCGCACAAAAGCACAATTTTCTGCTCCGTTTTGCGCGATGTGACCGTTGATTGAAAGCAGGATATTTCGCGAATAACCGATATACTGAGTGTTGCGCGCACTGTCCGTGACAGCGTAAACTCCGGCGACTTTTGCGTTAGTTGCTAGGCTTCGCCAGGTATCGATCGACATTACTTGCGTGCCGTCATTTTCTACTTCAGAAACAGTGGCCGCTGCGCTGTGTTCTGAGTCGGAACTGTATAAAAAGTTGTGCAGTCCTTCATGGGCAACAGGTACGTTTTGATGTTCAATTGCTACGTCTCGATCGGCATTCACTTGATTAGATTCCATAAAACGCAATTCCTCAAAAAGTGGCAATTTTACTAATTAAATCTCTGGATTTATAAGCTGTTGCGACATTTAAATATAATTTAAAAAAAATCAACAAATATTCTGGGTGGGCTTTTAGCAGCGCCCCGAATATGCAATTTAAATGCCCAACAGCTTACTTATTTAACTTACTGCAATTTGTTGCAATTCTTCGTCAGTTAATTTAACTTCGATCGCCTTGACGGAGTCCTCAATGCTCGATAATTTTGTCGCAGCGGGAATCGGAACAACGCAGGGCGATTGTGCCATCAACCAAGCTAATACTATACAGTACACTGAAACATTTTTTTCGGCTGCTAAAGAGGCGATCGCGGGCATATCTTGCAAGCTGGTGACGCGGCGGCTTCCCCCCAAAGGACTCCAGGGGAAAAATGTCAAGTTTTCGGCTTCGCAATATTCCAGTACGCCATCAGATTCCGGCTGTCTGTGCCACGGATTGTACTGATTCTGTACCGAGACAATTTCTACTACATCCCGGGCGCGTTTGATCTGCTCTACAGAAAAATTGGAAACTCCGATAAATCGAATCATTCCTGCTTCTACTGCTTCCTTTGCAGGTGCTAGGGCTGCTTCGATTGTATAGGCTGGATCGGGCGAGTGATACTGCCAAAGGTCGATCGGGTGATTGCCGCCCAAAGCTTCAAAACTTTCGCGAATTGTCTTACGTAAATGGTGGGGATTCCCGTTGCGCGTCCAGGCACCTTGAGGCCTCATCAAGCCGCCTTTCGTGGCGACAGTAACCGCCCGAATATCTCCGGTGTACTCTTGCAAAGCTTTGGCAATCAGGTGCTCGTTGTGGTGTTTGTCGGATTGATCTTCGCAATAGGAATCAGCAGTGTCAATCAGGGTGACGCCCAAATCGAGGGCGCGGTGAATTACCGCAATTGCTTGCGATTCTGGCGGCCTGCCGCTTAACGACAACGGCATACCTCCCAGACCGATCGCACTGATGTTAAAATTACTGTTTCCCAGTTTTTTTCTTTTCATTCGTTTGCCCTCGTTTGCGTGGTTGATTGAGAGTTGAGATTTCAAGCATATTTTGAAATTTTACTGTTTTTTTTAGAATATAAGTAGATAGAGGTAAAAATATTTTCTCCGTCGGCTGTACTGTATTTAAACTGTATATGTTCGCTGTATATTTTAATTGGCTCTTTTCCCAGGTTGAATTTTCTCTCCCTCTCCACCTCAAACATAACAGAAAATTTATGGTCGCGCAGCAGCTTACCTATTTACCTAACTCGAAGCGCTAGTGTAAAAGCGGAGTGCAAATTGCCAGAAGTAGCGCGAAAACAATAACAGCCCGATCGCCAAAATTCCCGCCCCTGCGATCCAAACAATTTCACCTCTGCCCAGCATGGTTTCTGCCGGCACAGTCGTCAAGAAAGCAACCGGAACTATAAAAGTGAAGAAAAATCGATAAGCTGCGGGATAAGCTGCCATTGGAAATCTACCCGCTTCTAACAATCCTTTGAGCACGGAGGTAACGTTGTAAATTTTGACAAACCAAATGCTAGTTGCACCTAACATAAACCAGATACTGTAAAGACTAATAGCTCCGAACAACAGCGGTATTGCTGTTAAAAAATAGTTGCCGATTGCTACTTCCAATTTGTTAGTAGCATATAGCAATAATAGCGCGCCGAAGATTAAATCGGGAACTCCCCAAGGGGAGACTGTGTTTGCAGACAGCCAAAATTGCGAATTGATGGGTTTGAGGAGTACGAAATCGAGAGTACCTTGCTGCACTCGATCGACAATACGGTTGAGGTTAGGGGCGAGAAAGGTTGACGAAAACCCTTGCAAAACCGTAAAAATCCCGAGTACAACCAAAGCTTCTTCCCATGAATAGCCCGAAAAACTGTAGCCAGTACGGTAGAACAAAAACAGTCCGAACCAACTGCCAGCCAGGTTTCCGAGGCTGCTAAGGGCTGCCAGGACAAAGTTGATCCGGTATTCGAGCTCCGCTGCGATCGCCGCAGCCCAGAACAATTTCAGTACCTGCAAATATCGTCCCATGTTTGTCGCCATTTTTTGTCCTTCAAATACTTAAATTCTCTTCTATTGTAAAGCTGGTGTGAAGCCAACTTTTGCACGAGCTGCTTATTTGACCATAGCTTTAAGTTATTAATACAGTATACTTAAGTATTTTACAGAGCCGAATATTAAGTTAATTGGTAGTGCTAAATATGTAATGATAGAGGAGTAGAATGTAGTGCTGATGCTTTCCTATCATGCCAGCCAGCCCCATTT
>NZ_JAUBPP010000041.1:0-26686 GCF_036700765.1 Microcoleus sp. S1D4 | reverse complement strand
ATGACTAATGACTAATGACTAATGACTAATGACTAATGACTAATGACTAATGACTAATGACTAATGACTAATGACTAGGTTCGCGAGTTTTCAAGCTCGCACTAATGACGACTGTCAATTGTCAATTATCAATTGTCAACTATTATTATAATACAGTTGGTTTGACCATGACAACAACAATTAATGTGCTATTTATGTTCACACAACTGCCTTTAAATTATGGCGATCGCTTTTTGCAAGTTATCCTAATTTTTCTAGCTGGAGGAATTGGGGGATTAGCTGGACTGGTAGTGTTCCCAACCTTGAGATTGATATTAGCTTTATTTGCCCCAAGCTTATTGAAAAAAACTTATATTGGTGTATTGCTTGCCTCTAAAAACCTAATTTTAATTTTATTAACTCTGTCGGCGATGGAAGTCATGTTAGTTTTAATCCCTCACACTAAATGGCTAAAATTGATGGAGTTTGGTTTGAGTGCGGGCATCACTTGCTCTGCCGGTTGGCTAGTGTCAAGTTTATTTCGAGAAGTTTTTAATAGCACAATTTTAGGCGCAACCTTTGACTCCAACCCGAAAGTAAGAGGCGAGTCTATCTTTTTAATTCGCTATCTGGGAGACTTTGCGATCGCTGTAATAATCATTTTAGTCTTTTGCATTAGCCATAATATTAATGTTGGAGGCATACTTGCTAGCTTGGGGATTGGAGGTGTTGCTATTGCCTTTGCTGCTCAGAAGACGTTAGAACAATTTTTAGGAGGAATTGTATTAACTCTCGATCGCCCTTTTCAAGTTGGAGACTATATTGGTTTATCCGACGGCCCTATGGGAAAACAAGGCACTTTTGGACGAGTCGAAAGTATTGGTTTAAGGTCAACAAAAATTCGTACCTCTGGTAAAGGTACCCTCACAGTTATTCCTAATAATTCGCTGACAGAAGTTACCATAGAGAACTATACAAGCGCCAAGAAAGTCATGTCGATTATGATGCTAGAGTTTCCCGAACAGGTATCTGCTCAGGATGAAGCACTAATCCGTCAAACTGTGATGGAAAGCACGATGGACATTTTTGGTTTAGACTGGCGCAGCACGGAGGTTTCCTTCAGTAACAACCAAGCTCAAATTTCTTTTTTCATTTTGGGTTCTAATGAATTATCTATGGACTTGAGGCGGCAATTGCTGGATCTAGCTACCCAACAAATCACCAAACAACTCCCAAAACATAATATTTCTTTCACCATTAACCAACCAACGATTTATGTGGATGCTCCAATTCCTATTTAAACGACCAATGAAGCTGATCTTCTTATTTGTCATGGCTGGGTTTTTGGCGACTTTTCCGATTAGTTTTGCTCTAAGTGTTGACGGCGCTCGTTCTCCTGTAGTAGTTGATGGCATTCCGCTGTTTTATTTACAACCTGTAGATCGATCTTCAGCATTAGATCGTACCGAATTTGCCAATAAATTACTGGCTGATGCGATTTCTAATGAGAAAGTCATAAATTTTGATGTGCGTAACTATCCTAATACAAGCGCTACTTCAATTTCTTTAAATAAGAATTACTTGTTGACAGTTACCGCTAGCGATGTTTTACCAAACTTTTCTTTATCTCAACAAGCTAAACAATGGGAATCTATTCTAGAAAGGGCGGTCGCCAAGGCTAAAAAAGAACGAACTTCACAATACATTGTGGAGAGAAGTTTGTGGGTTTTAATTGGCATAGGAATTATTATAGTATTGCGGTTTTTATTGGTAATTGTCGCTAAAATAGCTAAGTGGGAAACTGGTGGTTTTACCAAGGTTTTTTTTAGTTTTGCCTGGTTAGCGATTGTCCTAGTGTGTGCGGAATGGTTCCCGGTATTGCGAAGTATTCGTTATCAGATTTTTTCCCCATTTTCTCAGCCCCAGTGGCTGATATTTTTGGGAGCATTAGGAAGCTCTTTTGTATTTAGCCACTACGCTCCAGCCTTATTGAGATTTGCCATCAAAAAGCTAGATCTGCATTCAACAGAAAATGTTTACCGGGCACTTATTCAACCAAGCGAAATTCTCGTACAATTTTCAGTCCTCTCTATTTGTATCAGTTGGTCTCTGAGCTTGCTAGAAACATTAGCACCAGTTGTGTATGAGCTGCTAAAACCGATTGCTAATTTATTTGTAGTTGGCTGTCTGTATTGGTTATCTACAAAAGTTACTAGCCGCTACCTGCGTACCTATGGATTCAAGTTTGGGGGAAAATTTAATCCCAGTACCGATGATGCAATTTTAGTATTTGAGACTGTGTTGAATATCTTTATCTTTATTGTAGCACTGGTGACATTTGCCCGCAGCGTAAACTTTGACTTGATTGGCTTGGTTGCTAGTTTGGGGTTGGTTGGTTTAGCCGTCGCCTTTGCAGCACAAAAAATTCTCGAACAACTGATTGCTACTCTAGTATTGTATTTAGATCGTCCTTTTGTTACTGGTGACTATATCCGTCTACCCGCTGGAGAGTTGGGGAAAGTAGAAAGTATTGGCTTACGATCGACAAAAATTCGTTCTCTCGGTACGGGTACAATTATTGTGATGCCCAATTCTATATTAGTCAGTGTAGAAATTGAAAACGTTACTCTTGCCAAAAAAATTATGGTGTTACTGTATATGGACTTTGCAAGTGCTTTAGGAGAACGAGAATATGCTCTAGTGCAGCAAGCTATCATGGAAAAAATTGTTTTCCTATCAGGAATCGATCCTAACAGCACAAATATTGCTCTCGCCGATGGTTCGGGAAAAAGATTAAGGGTTAGTTTGGCAATTTTAGGCTCTCAGGATAATGCGGTTGAGGTGCGTAAACGCCTATTAGAGTTAGCAAGCGTTCAAATTGCTAAATCTCTTGCAGTCCACGGTATTGTGTTTACGATGGAAAATCCTACGGTTTACGTGCAGTCCCCTGCTACTATTTGAGTAAAACTGTTCCCTTGCCCAAAAACTGCTTTAAAATTTCTCCGGGTTTTCTGTCCCAAGTGTCGATATGTTGGTAAATCAAGCCGTCCTCATCCATTTTGTAGGTAGAGTAGCCGTTAAAGAAAATTTGAGCTTTCCAGGGTACGCGCAGCGTCCCGCGCACAGTCCAATTTGCCACAATAGTATCAGGGGCTGTCTGACTTACGTCGTGGAGGTCGAAGTAAATCTCGTTAAAAAATAGCTGCCCGTGAAATCGCAAAGTCCAAAAGATAATGCGGTAGTTGATTTTTCCTTTAAATTTGTTGACGGGATCTTGAAAATAGATGGCTTTTGTGTATATGTCGTAGGAGATGTCTTTCTCAAACAGCGTCGGGAGATCCGCTTTCAGGGTGTCTACTACTTGTTTTACCTGCATTTGATATTCGATCGCGCTCAAGCTACCACCTTGTGACAGTATTAATTTATAAGTTTAAATGAATAATCTCGATCGCTGGACGATCGCAGATTTGAGATTTCATCCAGCTCTGATTTTAACTCTAACGCTATTGTCCGCATCTGCCTTTGTGCAGACCCGGACTTGCGACATCGAAACCTTGGCACAGATTTGACTGAGTACACGAACCCCTCTGAAATTCTCGCAGAAATCAACAACGGCCAACTGTTGATGGTAGATTGCCGTCGCCGGAACGGTCTAATTTTGATTAAACGCTTTCACGCAGAGTTTGCCGGGCCGGGGGCTGCGGTTGGCGGTGCTTTTGATGTTGACTCTGTGCGGGCGATTCCGGTGGGGGATTTTTGTTTGGTTTGTCCTCAATCCCCCGAAGAAAAACAGAAAGCTTTTGAAATTCGGCGGCATTGGGTGCGGTTAACGGAACAGTTAACGGCCAAGCCTGTAGCTTTGGAACGGGCACAAATGATTTTAACTCAGTTTGAACAATATTTTGATGGGGAAACAGTGGCACAAATTCCCGATGAAGCTTTGGCACTTTTAGTAGGCGTATTTCCCCAAACTATTCGGGCAGCGCGACAGATTGACAATTAAAAATGGATAGTAATTTGCTTCAATTCATACCATTTTTAAGGGCTTTTGTCAAGTTAAAATCGCTGCGATTCGATCGACTGTGCGCTGATTTTCCTCGGGACTTCCTACCGTAATTCGCAAACCTCCGCCGGTGTGCCGAATCAAAGTACCTCTAGCTTTTAGCTGCTGCATGATTTGTTGCTGTTCCTGTTCTGCCGATTTACCCTCACCGGCTTTCACCCGCAGGTAAACAAAGTTTGCTGCACTGGGCCAAACTTGCAATTTTGGCTGCTGAGTTAGCGCTGCAATTAATTTGGCTCTTTCGGCTATAATTTCGGGAACTACTGCTAGCAGTAGCTGTCGCTGGGCTAGGGCGAATTCGGCTGCGGTTTGCGATAAACTGGGGAGGTTGTAGGGTAGGCGGATTTTTTCTAAGGCGGCTGTGAATTCGGGATGGGCGATCGCATATCCGACTCTCATTGATGCTAGTCGAAATGCTTTGGAAAATGTTCGCAAAATTACCCAGTTCGGGTGTTGGTGCAATCTGTCTGCTAAGGTGTTTTGGCTGAATTCAAAATAAGCTTCGTCAATTACTACTAAAATATCGGGCGGTAAGGTTTCTAACCAATCCACCTCATCTGGTGTCAAAGCATTGGCTGTGGGGGAATTGGGATGGACGACAAAGACGGCGCGCACGGGGGGATTTTGATTTTGGGCGTTAGCGCAGCCCTCGGAAAGGATCGCTCTTTTTGCTGCTTCTAGATCGATCGCAAAATTATCCTCTTTTCGCGCAACACTGACAACGGGAATGCCGAGGGTTTGGGCGATAATTCCATACATCGAAAAGGTGGGATTGGCGACTAAAATTGAGCCTTGGCCACCCAGACAGGTTGCAATTAAGAGCGATCTAATTAGTTCGTCGGAACCGTTTCCGACAGAGATATTGTCGGCTGTAATGGCATTTTTGGGCCGTGTAACTCCCCCTTGGCCCCCTTTGTTAAGGGGGGAGACATTTAGGAGAACACCCTGGTTAAGGGGGGAGACATTTAGGGATTCGTTGACGTATTGGGCGATCGCCTCTTTGAGTGCTGCGTGGCCTCCGTCGGGATAGCGATTTGTTTCAATTAACTGCTGGTAAGTCCAAGCTAGCTTTTGTTTTAATTCTTCTGGTAAGTCGTAGGGGCATTCGTTGGTGTCTAGGCGATCGATTACAATTTCCGAGTGCGCTGATTCTGGTGATGCGCCGCCCGGATGGGGAGTGTAGGCGGCAAGTTCGGCTAAATCTTGGCGGATAAAAGGCAGCATAGTATGATTTCAGGTCTGAGATTGTAGATGGTTTAATTATGATTTAGTTTTACACTATTAGGGTTATTAGTCATTAGTCTATAATATCTAGTTGGTAAATTCTTCATTTTCACAAATAAATAACTGATGACCCATGACTAATGACTAATGACTAATGACTAATGATTATTTAAATCGCGCCACAAAGCGATCCCGCCCAACAAACCGCTCACATTCGGTACTATTTTAGCCTGCGGCGGTAAATCAAAAGCAATTTTTTTTGTATTGCCGCCACCGATGTAAAGCCGATCGCAGTTAAACAGATTTTGCAGAGAAACCAGCGCTTTTTCCAGACGGCGATTCCATCTTTTGGTGCCGACTGCATCTAATGCCGATCGCCCTAATTGCTGTTCGTAAGTTTCCCCTTTGCGAAACGGGTGATGTCCTAACTCTAGATTTGGCACCAAAATACCATCGACAAATAAGGAAGAACCGAAACCTGTGCCGAGGGTAACTACTAATTCTACCCCCGTCCCAGCGATCGATCCCAATCCTTGAATGTCGGCATCATTCGCCACTCGTACAGGTTTTCCCAAACGGTCTTTGAGGGTAGTTGCTAGGTCAAAATCGACCCAAGACGGATCTAAATTTACTGCGGTTTTGGTGATTCCGCGACAAACCACGCCGGGAAAACCGACAGATACTCGGTCAAATTCTCCTTGTGCGCTTGCTAAAGAGGCGATCGCCTCTAATACCGGTTCCGGTTTCGGCGGTTGAGGCGTTTCTAAACGGCTGCGTTCCGTCTGAGGTTCACCTTCAGCATTCAAAACCATAACTTTGATGCCGCTTCCGCCAATGTCAACGGCTAAGGTGCGAGTCGATGAATCTTGTTCAGTCATTTGATTGTTGACACTTGCAAGTTGGTAAGTCGATTTGAAATTGAAGAATTTTAGATTTTCGATTAACTCTCCCATTAAATCTGAGAGTTTGAACAAAAGTCTAAAATTTTATGTTCGATACTTTGGGATTGTCGGAAACTTGTACCAATTTTTTGGTGAAGTCTAAGTTTAATGGGGAAATTGGCAAAACTTTTGAATCGCTTCCCAAATTTCCGTTAGGACATTTCCCAAAGAATGATCGTCTTCTAATTCGATTAATTGCACCCAGGGACGGTGCTCGGAAAAATTTCTGCTAGCTTGAATCGGTATGATTGTATCATGCTTCCCGTGAACAATTAACGTAGGGACTGACCGCATTAATTTTTCGTCAGGGTATTGAGACATTTCTGCCACAAACTGATAATTCAGTGGCAGATAGCGCTGTTCGCCATAATGATAAACTGGTAAATACTCCTCGGAGTGCCACTTTTCTAACTGTTGCTGTCCCAACAGCGGCAGCCAGTGAGAGAGAAATTGAAAAGCGGGCGCTAACAAAACTATTCGTTTTACCGATAATTGTCGCTGGGCCAACCAAGCCGCCGTCAAGCCGCCAAAACTTGACCCAATGATTGTAACTCCCCCTAGATTGTTTACATTTTCTGCCGGAGATGGAGAAGATTGGGTTGGCAAAAATTCTGTTTCTATTTGGTTTAATTGGCGGGTGAGGGTGAGACGGGAAAAATCGTTTTGATTGAGATCGGGAGTTTTTAGGTCAATCCCTAGGGAAGAAAAGCGATTTTGGAAATATTTAGCCTTAGCGGAATCTGGGCTTGAAGCAAATCCGTGTAAATAAATGTAAGTTGAATTATTCTGTATATTCATTCCGAAATTTTGATGAGATTTACTAACTAATTTAGTCCCGGACGGATTGTTTGATTAAAAATCGTTTCGTTTCCCCAAAAAACTGCATCTAAACCTTTAATAGAATATCCGACAGATTGACCGCAATAAGTAACGATCGCGCGTGCGGACTTTACCGCAATCCCGGAGCGGAAACCAGGACACACTACGAACCGTTTTTGTTATGGTAGTCTATCGGACATGATATAATCCCGATAAAAATCTGATTTATATGGTATTAATGCGAGCGCAAACTGTAATTACTGTAACTTTAATCAGCAAAGTGTGCAGTGCAAACCTTACAACTTAATTGTAGGGTAAACACTGCACACCTTGCCAATATAACTAGCGGGTAAAATTACTTTTTGCAGTTTGACTGAGTTCTAGTGGCTGACAGTTAACTCTCCTGTGCTTCAGGCGCAGGCTACAAATTGATTTTTGAGTAGCACGCACCTGAAATACTAGAATATCGACTCAAAACTACTTGTATGTTACTGCGGTTTTTGGCTGTTTTGCCTCCGGTTTTTAGCAGCTTCCCTGCGCTGCTGCATTAGTTGAGATAGTTGGGTGCGCTGTTCGGGCGTGAGCACTTCTCGCATTCCTAGCATACTTTCAAATTGCGCTTCTTCTAACTGCTGTCTCAATCCCATGATTTGGCGGTTTTTATCGCGCATTTGGCTGGCATTTGTTGTCGCACTAGACATCATTGTTTCCAATTCTTGTCTGGCTTGGCGGACGGCTTGCATTCGCTGGGAAACTTGGTCTTTGTAGCGATCGCGCACAGCCTGCATTTTCTGCTTTTGATCGGCGCTTAAATTGAGTTGCTCGAACAGCCCGCCTTTCTTACCAGCGGGTCGATTGGAAGGCTGATTTTGGGCAATTTTTTCCGCTTGGGCGGGGGCAGAAACGGCTGTCGCAGCGGCTGTAGTGCCGAGGGTTAACATTAAAACTGCTAGGGCAGAAATGCGGCGAATAGACATGAAAATTACCTCTTTGAGATTAGTTATTTTTTGGTTGTTCGCTGTCAGGAGTAACAGCGTAATTAAACAAGTCAGTTGGCGATCGTTCCAGCAAGTTGTCCGCTGAAGGCTCCTTCAATACAGCCTCCCAGTTATTGACCAGAAATGCTTCTAGGTGTGCCGCCTCATCCTTTTGATGTTGTGCGGTAACTAGGACGCGATAACCTGACCCAAAAACTAGCAGACTTGCAGCGATCGCAGTAGGAAAAGCCCATTTGGGAAAACGGAGGATTTTTGACTTTTTAGTAGCCTCGATCGATCGCGCTTCTCCTAGGTGATTCAACTCTACCGTCGCCTCATTCCTATCTATTGCTGCTAAAAGTTTTAGCTCAAAATCTGGGGCAGATTCAGGAACATTTGGGCGATGTTGCTTTAAAAAATTAACTAATTTTTTGTCACTATTTCCGTCCTTCATAGTTCGTGAACTCCCTGTTTTTGCAAAAATTGCCGCATAGCATTTCTGGCATAAAACACGCGAGATTTGACAGTCCCTGATGGCAGTCCCAAAATTTGGGATACTTCTTTTTGCGGGATATCTTCTAGGTCGTGCAACACCAAAACGCTACGGTGTTCAAAGCTCAATTTATCCAGGCCGCGCTGCACTAAATCTTGATAGTGTAACTGCATCAAGTCGGATGTGTGATTGTTGACAATAACTCGATCCATTGTTTCTTGATTTTTGAGCTTGGAGTCAAAAGAATGCTGTTTAGCAAATGCTTGTCTTTGGTCGGAAGCCACATTCCAAGTGATTCGATAAAGCCAAGTAGAAAAATTGTCTTGTTGCTTGAGTTTTGGCAATCCTTTCCAGACTCGCAGGAATACTTCTTGTGCTAGATCGTCAAGAAGTGACGGGCCGCAGAGTTGGTAAAGGGTTGACCTGACTTTGTGTTGGTAGCGTTTGTAAAGGTAGCGAAAGCAAGTGCGATCGCCCTTTAGACACTCAGCAACTAAGTCCGAGTCGGAACAGTCATCGTTTAAAACATTGGCTGACACACCTAACACCTGTGAAGTCTCCCCCACCAGTTCGTTATCTGAAGTGTTTAGACAGGAGAGGTGTGAAAAAGGTTCAAATTATTGAAGAAGGAAGAAGGAAGAAGGAAGAAGGAAGAAGCGAAAACCAACTACCGCATGGGTTTAACTGATTTGACTGGTTCCCTGGCTCTGCCGGGGAACCTATATCTAGAGGCTCTGCCTCGCTGGGGAAAAAGGAGGCAGAGCCTCTGGATCTGCGTTACCAGGCAGAGCCTGGTAACGAGTAATACGAGTAATTTGCGGGCAGTCCCGATTTAAGATTTACCGCAGAGTCACAAACTCTTCTGCAGTCGATGGATGAATGCCAATAGTCACATCGAAGTCCTTCTTTGTCGCTCCCATATTAACCGCGATCGCCATACCTTGAATAATCTCGCCCGCATCTTTCCCCACCATGTGTACGCCCAAAACTTTGTCAGTATTAGTCTCAACAACTAACTTGACAAAAGTCTTTTCGTCTGCACCTGTCAAAGAATGAAACATCGGTCGGAACTTGGCTGTGTAGCACTTAATTGATTCGGGAAACTTTGCTCTAGCCTGCTCTTCATTTAAGCCGACTGTAGCAGCTTCCGGCTGGGAAAATACGGCTGAGGCCACATTTTCGTAACTAATTGCTCTCGGATTGTTGCCAAATTCAGTATCGGCAAAAGCGCGTCCTTCGGCGATCGCAATTGGCGTTAAATTAATCCGGTTGGTGCAATCTCCGACGGCAAAAATGTGCGGTTGACTGGTGCGGCTATCTTTAGTAACTGCGATCGCACCTTTATCGGTTTCTACTCCCGCATTTTCCAAACCCAATTTTTCCAAGTTGGGCGATCGCCCAGTAGCACACAAAAGCGCATCAACTGTCAAGGTTTCTTCCGATTCTCCCGACAAAGTTAATTTTAAGCCTTCCGGGGTTTTTTCAATTTGGGCGATCGAGCTTCCAGTCACAAAATTGATCCCGTGCTTAACCATTCCTTCCTGCACGTTAGTGCGAATTTCTCCATCAAAGTCATTCAAAATTAAATCGCGCCGGATGATTTGAGTTACTTGACTTCCCAAACCGTTCATAATGCAGGCAAATTCAACGCCGATGTAACCTCCTCCCCAAATTGCCAACCGTTTCGGCTGCTCTTTGATCAAGAAGATTTCGCGGGAAGTAATAGCGTGTTCGATGCCAGGAATGTCCACTCTATGAGCTTCGCCGCCGACTGCAATTAAGATTTTAGCAGCCGTGTATTTTTTATCACCAACTTCGACGGTGTGGGCGTCGATAAATTTGGCGTATCCTGAGATTAATTCCACTCCGGCTTTTTCGAGGAAGCTGATGTGCAGTTTGCTCAGCCGCCGCACTTCTGTGTCTACGCTGGTGACGAGTTTTTCCCAATCGAAACTGCTTTCTACTGGACTCCAACCGTAGCCCACCGCATCTTCGTAAAGGTGCGAAAATGTAGAGGCGTAAACCATGAGTTTTTTGGGGACGCAGCCGCGAATTACGCAGGTGCCGCCTACTAAGTCATTTTCGGCGATCGCCACCTTCGCCCCGTAGGATGCCGCGCGTTTGGAGCTCGCCAATCCGCCAGAACCCGCACCGATCACAAACAAGTCGTAGTCGTATGTCATAATTGTCGCTAGTTTCCTATCTTTATTTGACGATTTTTGCGCTTTACTTTTTTTCATGATATCTCAAAAATTTTTCATTTTTTTTGGGGTCAACTACTTTACTTCTTGCCCTTGACATGGTATTATTAGACAATAGAAATTCGTGCATTAATTTAAAAACTGCCACCACTCCCATTCTTAAAGTATAGCACAAGCAAATCGCAAAAGATATATATAAGTGTAACTATTTTGGGGCGGCAGCCGATGAGGAAATTATTGCTGATTGGCGATCGGAACTATAGCGGTTCTCAGTAACATGAAGTACGCTCAAAGAGCAGTCATTAGTCAGCAGTGATTACTTAGCAGTAATTGGGAATTGGGAATTGGGAATTGGGAATTGGGAATTGGGAATTGGGAATTGGGAATTGGGAATTGGGTTAGCTACTAGCTATGATTTCTGGCCCATTACCGATTACCCATTACGGGAGTTTACCTCAGCTAACTGAGACTCGGCTATAGTATAATTAAGATCGGATAGTTCTCGGAGACAACCACTATGCAAGTCACGAACGAACAAATTATTTATCCATCCAGCGACGGTCAACCAATGGCAGATAGCACAATTCAATACAAATTAATTGTCACAATCAAAGAAGGTTGCGAATCGCTGTTCAAAAATGACCCCAACGTCTTTATAGCAGCCGATTTACTCTGGTATCCAGTTCAAGGTAGACCAGAAATTTCTCAAGCACCGGATACGATGGTAATATTTGGTAGACCAAAGGGCGAGCGACGTTCCTATATGCAATTTCAAGAAGATAATATTGCTCCCCAAGTCACATTTGAGATTCGCTCTCATAACGACAGACAAGCAAAAATGTACAAAAAACTTGCGTTTTACAATCGCTATGGAGTCGAGGAATATTATCTTTACGATCCAGAAAATAACGATTTGAGCGGTTGGCAAAGAATTGAAGGAAACTTAGAAATAATTGAGCCGATGGAGGGCTGGATCAGTCCTAGATTGGGAGTACGATTTGAGTTGGGCGAATATGGGTTAGAAATTTATCGACCAGATGGACAAAGGTTTCTTTCTTATGCGGAATTGGAGGAACAGGGTGAATTAAACCGCCAGCGTGCAGAACAAGCATCTCAAAGAGCCGAACAAGCATCTCAAAGAGCCGAACAAGCATCTCAAAGAGCCGAGCAGGAATCTCAAAGAGCCGAACGTTTGGCGGCAAAACTGCGCGAATTGAACATCGATCCCGATCGCATTTAAGCCACAAATTGTTTAATTTAGGACTTATTCATTAAGACCAAAGAAACCGGGTTTTTATCGTTTTTGCGGGCTATAACGAATTATTTTAGTGAAAAAACCCGGTTTCTGACCCGCCCGTGCGTAAGTCCTATAAGCGTCCAAACATCGCCCTTCCAGCCGCCAAAACCGAGAAGAAGTGTTAACTTAGTAATTAGTTGTGTCGATCGCACATAAAAACAAATGCCTGAACTACAAACCCAGACCAACCCAGACCTGCACCTGCAAGACACCTCAAAACCCGTCATCGTCGGCCTGCAAGACGTAACAAAAGTTTACGGCATCGGCGACTTGGAAGTGCGCGCCCTCAACGGCGTCAGCTTGACAGTAACGCAAGGAGAATATTGCTCGATTATGGGCGCATCGGGTTCGGGAAAATCTACAGCCATGAATATTATCGGCTGTCTCGATCGACCTACGAGCGGCAGTTACTACCTAGACGGCGTAGATGTCGCCCAAATGCCGGAAGCAGAACTAGCCGGAATTCGCAATTTAAAATTAGGTTTTGTCTTCCAACAATTTCACCTGCTACCTCAATTAACAGCCTTAGAAAATGTCATGTTACCGATGGTTTATGCAGGCATTCCCGCAGCAGAAAGACGCGAACGGGGGGTAGACGCTTTAACGAAAGTAGGCTTGGAAAGTCGGCTGCAAAATAGACCGAATCAACTATCAGGAGGACAGCAGCAGCGGGTAGCCATCGCCCGGGCTATTGTTAACCGTCCGGTGTTGCTGCTTGCAGATGAACCGACTGGTGCATTGGATACAAAAACTACTCAAGAAGTAATGGATATTTTTACAGAATTCAATGAAAGCGGCATGACTGTGGTGATGGTAACGCACGAACCGGAAGTAGCGCGCCAAACTCGCCGCGTTGTCTGGTTCCGCGACGGTCAAGTTATTCATAACAATCTCGATCCGGCAGAGCTTTCTCACGCGGTATTTTAATGCCAATTTCAAAAGTTTTGCTACAATATTCAATCTGATAGCAATTATTAAAAGTCGCAGTTTCCCGCGCCTGACAGGCCACCGCGCCGTTTCCCTACAGATGCTCTCTACTTGTTACCAGCCTAGAGCATAGAAAGGAAACCTGTTAACTAATGACTAATGACTAATGACTAATGACTAATGACTAATGACTACTGACTATTGAAAAGCACTCGGAAAAGCGGCCCAAACTCGATCGACAAAATCTCTAAGTTGCCGAGACGCGATCGCGCTATCCTTGCGATCGGAGTCCAAAGACTGCAACTGAGTCAACAGCGAAATCACCTCCGTATCCAGCGCCGCCCGAAACAAACTCAACGGCCAAAGCAAATCAGCACCATCTCGCAAATCCGATAAAGTGTATTCTTCCGGCCACTTTTGGGGCAAATCCTTCCCCGATACCAATCCCACCAACATTAGAGGGCGCACCCAACAAATTTGACGTGCCTCAACCACTTCAATCACCTCTGAATGCAGGCACGCATTTCCACATTCTAAACTGACAATTTGACCGGGTTTAAAGTTCAAAGCACAATCCATTAATGCTGACCCTTAATACAGACAATAACAAGCAAAATAAGTGCCACAACTCTCTACAGCACCAAAAAACATTATATCACAATTACTTATTCCTTCGGTCAACTGCCAACTGCCAACTATCAACTGTCAACTGCCAACTGCCAACTGCCAACTGCCAACTTTCAACTTTCATCAAGAGTTTTCAGCGCCATTTCAAGATCGGCAGTCAACAATCGCGCTTCTTTTTTGCTACTGCCGCCTTTAGCATAATCTGCCACCGAAAGCGGCTCGCCGATCGCAATTTTGACACGAGCACCCCGTCGAGGAATGCGCGGGCGGTAGCGGATACTCATCGGTACAATTTTCACCCCCAAACCAGGTTGGCTCAACTCTGCCTGCATTGCCAAACGAGCCAATCCAGGCTTGGGAGGGTGAACTTCACCATCCTGAAAAATGCCACCTTCGGGAAAAATCACCAACATTTGCTTGTCGAGGAGCAATTCCACGCCATAACGCAGGCTGCTAATTGCTGGATGCTTGATATCGACAGCAAAACCTCCCAAATGTCTGATGAACCAACCTTGCAAGCCTTGCACCTCATCGGCAGTTACCATAAACCGCAAATCGCGTCCAGTCACCTTCTGTCCCGTTGAATAGGGCATCATCAACGCATCCCACCGGGAGCGATGCGTAGGGGCTAAGATGACAGGCCCGTCCTTCGGCAAGTGCTCCTGTCCGGTTATTTCAATCTTGCTAAAATAAAACGGCAGGACAACATAGTGACCTAGCGGGTAGAGCAAGGAGGTTAACCAAGGAGAAACGCGAGAGGTATTAGGTGCTACCTTGGCAAGCATGGGCTTCACTAGAGATGATTTACTGGACTCAACGGCGATCGCGGCATTATGGCGCATAGCAGTTAACTTGCTTTATCGATATTTGACACTCCGGGCGCGCGAACGCGCGGGGATTCTTGGTTCACAGACACACCTTTAAACTATCCATCCTTTCGGCAATATTTAAACCAAAAACCCGTCCGATTGAACGAAGTTTCGAGTCTAATTTGAATAGCCCCAGAGGGCTTGTCTCCCCAAGCGTTAAGGAATAAATTCCCAAGTTCCCGTATGCCCTTGTACATCTAACTACTAGGTTTTTGAGTTTTCTGGTAGGAGTGCGCGGTGGCTACCCTAGCTATGTTTTTGTGGTGTTCGCTACCCACGAGATATTATTGTTTTCTAGCCCGTCGTTTTGGATTCTCACCCATTCGATGCTCGCGGTTATTCTACCTGTATCTATACTCTAGTGTACTAGAGTTAGGGAAAATACTGTCAAGCCTGAAAAAGTTTTCCAGTATTAAAAGCCGTCCTAAAAGGCTTGCCATGAGCTTGCTGAAGGGACGGGGTTTTAAACCCTGTTTTCTGATCGAGTTTAAGGATATGTTGTTTAGCAAACTTTTAATCTTTCGATGGGGACACTTTTGCTAGTGGCATTTTGCTTTTCGCCGGCGGAAAGCGCCCCAAAACTTAATCTGTTAGAGGCTTTCACCGAGGTCAACCCGACCGCAATCAGGAGCCAGATCGATCGGGCAATTACTTATTATTTCAGTTAATACGGCCAAGTTCGATTAAACATTGTCGATCGAAAGTAAAAAATTTAACAGGTTAAATTTTCCGGCGGGCTTCAAACCAAGAAAGCAACTGAGTCCGACAAACAGACTCCATAATACCGCCAAGTACCTCCAAGCGGTGACACGAAGGCGCGCTATCTGGAATATTAGCAGCAGTCCGAATCGTGCCAGTTTTCGGGTCATCAGCTCCGTATACCAGCAAACCGATCCGAGCTTGTACGATCGCACCAGCGCACATCGGGCAAGGCTCCAGAGTCACATAGAGCGTGCATTGGTTGAGATGCCAGTCTTGCAAAACTTTGCCCGCCGCCCGCAGAGCCAAGATTTCAGCGTGAGCAGTCGGATCGCAGTCTCGCTCTCGCCGATTTTGCGCTTCGGCAATCAACTTACCAGTACCGTCAACCATGACAGCACCCACCGGCACTTCACCCGCATCGCCCGCAGCTCGTGCTAGTTCCACAGCCCTAGTCATCCAGCCCTTGTGAATAGCATACTTAAAATCACCAATAAACAACTGCTCTGTTTGCAAATTCACGGTATACCTATGTAACTAAAAACGTTTAACATTGTCTTACTTATACACTTGCTGCGGAGCGAATAAGTGCGATCGCTAGTAAAACAAGTTTTTATGGCAAATTATGGCATACTTACCTAGTTGAAAACACTTAAGATCGAAAAATAAAGTTACATCACAGTCCCATCCAGGGTAATTTTAAATTATGGACACCACCACGATTAGCACTGAAGTTGTTGAGCTGTTGTCCCGGATTAGCCGGCAAAAACTCCGCCAACAAGATATCACTCCCTTGGTAGTATTTCTGACTGCTCTAATTTCCATCCTGCGCGGAGTAATGATTATCGACAGGACGATCGCCATTGAAGAAGAAGAACGGCTGCAAAAGACTCTCAAAGCCTTTTCCAGTGGCGATCCAAGTCGAATAGAACTAATTCAGCGCCTTGTCAAAGGAATCTCCAAACAGCAAGTTTACTTCAACCCCACGGAATTGCTAACCCTGACAGCTTTCTTCTCAGAATCAGAAAAGCTGTTGCTCATCGGTTCCGGCTACGAAATGTCAGCCGTAGACGGACACATCGACCTGCGGGAGCAAATGTACCTACAGTCGATCGCCAACCGGCTCGGCCTCGACTCCAGACACATTGCAGTCATAGACACCTTATTTACAAAAGAAGGAACCCTCGACTCAGAAGCTTTTGCCGAAGTTCAAGCATTACTCGCACCAAGCGAATTCTCCTCCCGCGATCCAGTATTTGCCAAAGCAGGAAAGCACCTGCTGACTCTTTTAATGCGTCAGTAATCCAGCGCCTTAAAGTTTTTTGGCCGTGCAAGAATCAGACACCGGGAAAAGAATTTGATGCTTTTTCTATTAGTTTGCTCATTTGGAGCGGTCGGAAACCGGGTTTTTTCAGACAAATACATAGGTTGCAGCCAGCCAAAACGGTAAAAAACCCGATTTCTTTTGCCTTGATGCGTCCAATGCCCTCTAAAATCTAAAAGCGACTTATCGCTGGAGCGATCGCCCCAGCGGGCGTTTCAAATCTCAACTTGACCGGGAATCAACGGGTATAGCGCCCCGAAGCTGTTGAGCGGATGCTTCCCAAATTTTAGACGCTTGTTCATGCTTCCAAATGCAATGCAGCAAGTAAATCTAAAATCTAAAACTTGTTCGCTCGCGACTTGTGTTGAGCGTAGCCGAAGCAAGCCGAAGAATCAAAAATCAAAAATCAAAAATCGACCGATAGATCATGCAAATTGAATGGCAAACTGCTAAAACCTACGAAGACATTCTTTATCACAAAAGCGGCGGCACCGCCAAAATTACCATCAATCGACCTCACAAACGGAACGCTTTCCGTCCCAAAACCGTGCAAGAACTGTGCGATGCCTTTACTGATGCCCGCGAAGACACAAAAATCGGCGTTGTCCTCTTTACCGGTGCGGGGCCTCACACTGACGGCAAATATGCCTTTTGTGCGGGTGGCGACCAAAGCGTGCGCGGTGCTGCGGGGTATGTAGACGAAGGTGGCATACCTCGGCTGAACGTGCTCGACTTGCAGAAGTTGATTCGATCGATACCCAAAGTTGTGATTGCTTTAGTTGCCGGATACGCGATCGGCGGCGGTCATGTTTTACACTTAATCTGCGACTTGACGATCGCAGCAGACAATGCCATTTTCGGACAAACAGGCCCAAAAGTAGGTAGTTTCGACGGTGGATTCGGTGCCAGCTATCTCGCCAGAGTAGTCGGCCAGAAAAAAGCCCGAGAAATTTGGTTTTTGTGTCGCCAGTACAGCGCGCAGCAAGCCCTAGAAATGGGTTTAGTCAACTGTGTCGTACCCGTGGAACAACTCGAACTCGAAGGGATGCAGTGGGCTGAGGAAATTCTCGAAAAAAGTCCGATCGCGATTCGCTGTTTAAAATCCGCTTTTAATGCCGACTGCGACGGTCAAGCCGGTCTCCAAGAGCTGGCTGGCAACGCCACTTTGCTGTACTATATGACCCAGGAAGGCGCGGAAGGCAAACAAGCATTTTTGGACAAACGGGAACCGGATTTTAGTCAATATCCGTGGCTGCCATAGCTCGATCGACAAATGAGTTTTTTGATTCCCTCATTCCAGTTACAGATGCTATTGATTTCTGTGAGTTGCAAAAGTCGAATTGAGGCGATCGTCCAAAAGTGTAAGTATTGATATTACTAGCACCAAAAAAATGAAACTGCTTTGTTAAATCCAGACCGCGATCGCCATCAGTAATTCCAGAATCGGAAATGCCCAATGCTCCTATCCAAAATGATATGATTCCTGCTGCAGTCCGACTAAACCGACAGTGCTGCTGATTGCTCGATTAAAGTTGTGCCTGTCAACTGGCAGGCATTGCGCTCAGAAACAGTAACAGCCTCTTGCACAGTCACAGTCTGTTCTTGCCACATTCCAATTTCTGCTATATTTTCCCAAGGTTCTCCAAAAGACGGAACCGCTAAAGTACAAGCTTTCCACTGACTTTGCACCGGCACGCTCAGCAAAGCGCAAACCCCCCCGCGTCTTCCTTCAGGAGTGTAGTGGTGGCAGTGACGGCAAGCGGAAGTTAATGGTGTTTTCATAAAAGTGTTTAGACAAATCAGTTTCATCTATAATTCTCCTCTGTAGAGCTAGGAGGTTTTAGAGCATTCCAGCCTTTATGCTGTATAGGTTATAGCGATCCCCGATACATAATTAAATTTTATAATTTATTTATAATTGCGTTATATGTAGAAACAATTAGCTCAGTTCTTACTCAGTGGGTAGGTAAAAATACAGGTTAAAAGTTTATAAAGGGTCAGGGATCAAGAAAAACCACAAGTGTAAAACAAGTGTCAGTAACTCAGGGCTAAAGCCACTGAGCTTGTAAAAAAAATCGATCAAGCTATACTGACGGGCCTAAGATTCTGGAAATCTACGTTATTTTAGTCACGACACCAGGCGAATGCGAAGCTAGTTTCCTGCTCTGTCATCTGCAATTAAACAGTCTTAAAGTCACTGAGGCAGTGTTGCAGGTTCAAAAAGCTCTTATAACATTGGCAAAGCTAACATTACACGCAAGTGGAGGGACACAACAATGTCCAATTTTATTTTCGTACTTGATACAAACAAAAGACCACTAATACCTTGTAAGCCGTCAGTGGCACACAAGTTGTTAACCGCCGGTAAAGCGGCTGTTTTCAGAAGGTTCCCGTTTACCATTATTCTCAAAAAGGTGGTAACAGCAACTATTGAATCAATTAGTCTCAAGTTAGATCCAGGCTCTAAAACTACTGGCATCGTTTTACTAGAAGGCGAAAAAGTAATTTTTGGCGCTGAACTAACTCATCGGGGTCAAACCATCAAAGCAAGCCTTGATTCCCGTCGCGCACTGCGTCGAGGAAGGCGAAACCGTCATACTCGTTACCGCCAAGCAAGGTTTTTAAACCGTACCCGCCAAAAAGGTTGGTTAGCACCATCCTTGCAGCACCGGGTAGAAACCACCCTAACTTGGGTTAACAAATTACGCAGACTTGCACCAATTAGTTTGATCGTTCAAGAACTTGTCAGATTTGACCTACAACAACTAGAAAATCCTGAGATTTCCGGCGTTGAGTACCAACAAGGCGAACTGCAAGGTTACGAAGTTCGTGAATATCTACTCAACAAATGGAACAGAAAATGTGCTTACTGCAACGCTGAGAATGTAGCTTTGCAAGTTGAACACATTCACTCGAAAGCTCAAGGTGGAAGCAATCGAATTTCTAATCTCTGCCTTGCTTGCGAAAAGTGCAACCAGAAGAAAAACACTCAAGATGTTGAGCAATTCTTAGCAGAAAAGCCTGACATCTTGAAGCACATCCTTGCACAAGCAAAACGTCCGCTTAAAGATGCTGCTGCCGTGAATTCAACTCGGTGGGCATTGTTCTCTCGTCTGAAAGAAACGGGGTTGCCCGTTTTGACTGGTTCAGGTGGACTGACAAAGTTTAATCGTACTCGACTGCAACTACCTAAAACTCATTGGCTTGATGCTGCTTGTGTCGGTCAAGTTGAATCCTTGTCTGTCGTAACGAGCAAACCATTGCTAATCAAGGCAACTGGACACGGGACTCGTCAAATGTGTCGTACAGACAAATTTGGATTCCCATCTCGGTACGTTCCGAGAAACAAGTTTGTCAAAGGTTTTCAAACTGGCGACATTGTAAAAGCAATCGTTACCAGTGGTAAAAAAATAGGTGAATATGTTGGTCGGATTGCGGTTAGAAAGACTGGTTCATTCAATATCTCGACATCAGAATTGGTGCAAGGAATTAGTCATAAATACTGCAAAACTGTTCACCACAAAGATGGCTACAGTTACTCATTTTAAACTTGAAGATTCAAGGCGATTGAAATCGCCGAGCCGTTTTCCTCTCAGGACTGAAGTCGCTGAGTTTCCCACTTACCGAGTTTTTTGGCTCTCCTGGGTTTATGGTGTATACGGTATCAAGCACAACTGTTCGCGATTCAGTGATGCCCGGGCGAGTAAGGATATGCGGTTTGTTTATCACCACAAAATCAGGAGAGCCGTTTTTCTTATGAAAAAATAGCAAAGGGCGATCGCAATCAGGCGATCGGGCAGCAGTTACCTTGACGGCAAAAGCCACTAATTCTAGAATAGGCAAGTTTTAAAGCTGCTTGTTTATTTGTTGAGAATCAAAACATTAAAATCAATTCAGACACGATAGGAGTTTTGCTAATGAGTAAGCGTTCTTCGGTTGAATCCCCAAATCAATCCTCATCAACCCCAATCCAGCCTGCCTTGCAAGCAGCCCTGGGATGTTTGGATGTAAATCTAGAAGCAGAACTGACAACATACAGAAGGCACAGGCGGCGCGCCGAACAGTGGGTGTCGCCATCAGTTCGTACCGGCAAGCAAACAGCCACAACCGAGCAACAGAATACCCAAAACCTACGGCTGGAAGCTGTCGAGGAAACTCAGCAGCCGCTATCGCTGCCCCTATCCCTGGCCGGCGTTCAGGGCGATGCCCCGCTAGCAACTACCAGAGGTGGCACGAAATTATCTAGCAGTGGCTTTGCACCCCAAAACTATCTCGAATCTAGCGAAAAACTGATAGAAAGTTTGGACGAAGCAAAAACCGAGCCTGCAGAACGCAGTTTGGCCGCTAGTCTGTTAACTCCCTTGGGACTGAGTTCGATGCTGCTGTTTCTGCTGTCTTGTACAGCTTTGGGCTACGCAGTCATGCACCCGTCAAGTGTAGTTAAAATGACAGGTTTGAACCGTTTGCTCGATCGCTCCGCGCCCGGAACAAACCAAAATCCCACCGCTAGCGCCCCCTCAAATAGCAGCGCCAAAGAACTGCCAAAAGCTCCAAATCTGGTATCCAAGGAATTTGTCGATCTAGATTTGAGCACTCTCAGCAATGTCAAGCCCACAGCCAGCCCGATTGCTTCCCCATCGCCAAAAGCATCGATCCCGCCAACTCCACCAGCACCTCCAGCCCCCGTCGGCGCTGTCCCAATTCCTACAGAAGATGGCAACCCTCCTAGAGGTGCCCAACAAGGACTAAACAATCTCAGCACAGCTTTGCTGCCCAGTCCCAGCCCCAGCGCGGCCGAACCAGTCCCGACACTGCCGAAACTGCCTCCCACACCGACCGCAGCCCCGCAGGCCGTAGCCCCGCAGGCCGCAGCCCCACAGGCCGCAGCCCCCGCCGGAACTCCGAGACGGGCATCCGACGGATTCTATTATGTTGTCACCGATTACACCAACCCAAAATCTCTCCAGCAAGCCAGAACCGCAGTTCCCGATGCCTACGTGCGGAATTTCTCAAAGGGTGTCAAGATCCAAATGGGGGCTTTGAATGATGCGGCATCAGCAGAACGTTTGGTAAAAGAACTCCAAGCCAAAGGGGTGAAGGCGCAATACTATCAGCCATAAACTAGGCAAAGAGTAAAAAAATTCAACTAAATTGTTAGACAAAGCCCGACAGCGATCGATGTTTTGTCTAACACAAAATTGTTTTTTTAATTGTCAATCCCCATCCCCTAAATCTAAAATTTAATAAAATCGGGAGACGGAGCTCATGGGATTATTCGATCGCCTTTGGCGAGTGATTCGAGCCAATATTAACAGTTTGATAGGGGCTGCAGAAGATCCAGAAAAAATTCTGGAACAAGCTGTAATGGATATGCAGGAAGATTTAATCCAGCTCAGACAAGCTGTAGCAGGAGCGATTGCTGCTCAAAAACGTACCGAACGCCAATGCTCCCAAGCAGAATCTACAGCGGCAGAATGGTACCAGCGGGCACAGTTAGCTTTGCAAAAAGGCGAGGAAAATTTGGCGCGGGAAGCTCTGACGCGAAAAAAAACCTATCAAGAAACGGCAACGGCGATGAAAGCTAGTCTCCAACAGCAAAACGCTGTGGTGACTCAACTTAAAGACAATATGCGATCGCTCGAAAGTAAAATTTCTGAGGCAAAATCTAAAAAAGATATGTATATTGCCCGAGCGCGATCGGCAAAAGCCTCAGAAAGGCTGCAAGAAATGATGGGAAATCTCAGTACCGGCAGCGCTTTGAGCGCCTTTGAAAAAATGGAAGAGAAAGTCATGCAGCTAGAAGCTCGCTCTGAAGCAATCGCAGAACTCGGAACTAACGATTTAGAAAAGCAGTTTCTCTCCCTCGAAGGTGCCGGAGATGTCGATGCCGAGTTGGCGGCGATGAAAGCACAAATGCTTCCAGGCAAAAATACACCCAAATTGCCTTCTGGCGAGCCGCCCGCATCCTGAACCAGAACCAGCAGCAAAATAGTTGGGAAGGCAAAAAATTCTCAACAGCCGAGTTAGACATACTTCACAAGCGTGTTGGGGAATTCCCGGATCGAAGTTAAACTCAATAGATAGGTGCATCAAATCAGTTTGCCTGCACCACTGACTCGATCGCTTTAAACTGTATTTATATGTTTGCAAAAATTGCCAAAGGATCGATCGCGCGAAACATCTGACCAAATCAGTTTAACTCAAAGCGGGCTAACGCTATCAAGCCTGCTTACCGCCTAGTTCGTACACCTCACAGGAAAAATAGGATTATGGGATTATTTGACCGCATCAGCCGAGTCGTCAGAGCCAATCTTAACGATATGGTCAACAAAGCTGAAGACCCGGAAAAGATTTTAGAACAGTCCGTGACGGATATGCAGGAAGACTTGGTGCAGTTGCGTCAAGCCGTTGCCAGCGCGATCGCAACCCAAAAGCGTACCCAGACTCAGTACAATCAAGCTGAATCCCAGTCTAACCAGTGGCAGCAACGCGCTCAGCTAGCCCTGCAAAAAGGAGACGAAACTTTGGCCCGCGAAGCCCTAGTGCGTAAGAAATCTCACGCAGAAACGGCGGCTACCCTGAAAAGTAGTTTGGAACAGCAATCGGGTCAAGTAGAAAGCCTCAAGCGTAACTTGATCGGTTTGGAAAGCAAGATTTCCGAAGCCAAAACTAAGAAGGATATGCTCAAGGCCAGAATATCCGCAGCTAAGGCCCAGGAACAGCTTAACAACACCATTGGCACCCTGAATACTGGCAGTTCAATGGCAGCTTTCGATCGCATGGAAGAAAAAGTTTTGCAGATAGAAGCTCGCGCGGGAGCATCAGCAGAACTCGCGGCCGGTGGCAGCAATTTAGAGGAACAGTTCCGCTTGCTCGAAAGTGGCGGCGATGTTGACGACGAGTTGGCTCAGATGAAAGCTCAACTGGGCGGAGGTTCGGTGTCTCAAGGTCAATTGCCCGCAGCGGGTAAAACTGCTACTGCTAGTACCTCCGAGTCGAGTCCGGTGATTGACGCTGAGTTGGAAGAATTGCGATCGCAGCTCAATAAAATGTAGTAATTTCTATCAAAATTCACCTATTTCTCAGACATCGCTTTGATAGAATGCTCCGCCTACCTACAGCGCTAGCTTGGGGAAGTCGGAGCTTTTTTCAGTAGCAATTTTACAATACATAAAGTTTGTATTTTGTCAAGTATCTTTATATTGAATTAAGAATTTAATTCTTTAAAAAAAATGATAAAGTGACTTTATTATTAGCAATTACACCGGCTTGGCTACTCGTAGCAGTATAAATAACTATCAAATATTGCTAAGTAAATCCACCTAATTAAACCTATGAGTCCGATCGCTCAAAAGCTTGCTGTCTATCTCTTCTTGCTTCTTTTTGTCCAGAGCGAAGCCGAAGCAAGCCCTCTGCCTCCTGCCTTCTACTTAACACCATTTTTCTCAAATAATGGAACTCGCGTGAAAGCTCCCAACCCCGAGCCTGTAAAGCATTCCCAATTGTTCAATTCTTTAATCTAAAAGGGTTTAACCTGTCATGGCCCGGCCACATTCCAGAGCGTTTTGTAGAATCAAGTTTTTCAGGACATTAGCACTTGCTTGTTCAATACCAGTTATTTGGCCCGTACCCCTAACAGCTCAAAGTGTTGGCCAGCCTGCGGTTGCTGCCGAGTCATTGGGCCGGTCGCCAATTTTTAATGATAATTTAGAGTTTAAATTAAAACTTAATCCAGAAACTGCAGACGATCGCGATCGGCTTCCTGATTTATACTCAAGTTCAGAATTAGAAAAAGAGAGTCAAGAGCCAGAAAACAACATCCCGGAGTTCGATCTACCGGCCCAAAATCAGTCACGAGAAACTCTCGCTCAATTGCCGAACCGAGGAGAAAACAGACAGGAAATTTCGATTCCCAACCCGCTGCTGCCAACTCCACCTCCACTCCCAGAACCCGCGCCCCCTGGGCCCTTACCTCCGGTAGAACAGCTTTTGCCGCCAGTAGTGCCGGCACAGCCTGAAGAATTACCCAACATTCCGGGTACGATCGAGGTCGATCGATTTGAAGTAGTCGGCAGCACCGTCTTTAGCAAGCAAGAATTAGACGCTGCACTCAAAAACTTTGTAGGTCGCCCGCTGACTTTTACCGAACTGCTGCAAGCTCGTTCTGCTATCAATGAACTGTACCTTAGCAAAGGTTATATCACTTCGGGAGCGCTGATTGAGCCACAAACGCTCGCAGGTGGAGTTGTAAAAATATTAGTGCTAGAAGGCAAGCTAGAAAGTATCAAAGTAGTCGGAACTAGGCGGCTGAATTCTAACTATGTCAGAAGTCGTTTGGCACTGGCAACGCGAGGCCCACTGAAGGAAAAGCGTTTGTTAGAAGCTCTGCAACTGCTGCAACTAAGCGGTCAAATCCAAAATATTTCAGCAGAATTGCAAGCGGGTTCTCGTCCGGGTTTTAATGTGCTATTAGTCCGAGTCAAAGAATCAAAAACTTTCCAAGCTGGGATTTTTACTGATAATTCTCGCTCTCCGAGTGTGGGGAGTTGGCGGCGCGGGGCCGAAGTCCGCGAAGCTAATTTATCGGGTTTGGGAGATAGTGCGAGTTTGATTTATACAAATAGTGAGGGCAGCAATACTGTAGATGTTAGTTACGCGCTGCCTGTGAATGCACGCAACGGTAGTGTAAGTTTTCAGGCAAGCAGGAGTCGCAGCAATATTGTTGAGCAGCCTTTTGACGCGCTGGATATTGAGTCGTCGAGCCGGACTTATGAGTTGACTTACCGGCAGCCGATCGTCCAAACTGCTAGAACAGAAATCGCTCTTGGTATTGGTGCGAGCAGGCGAGAAAGCGATACATCTTTGCTGGGAGAGGATTTTCCGCTGTCGCCGGGAGCTGACAGTCGCGGGAGAACTCGGGTTTCGGCGCTGAGGCTGTTTCAGGATTTTACTCGGAGGGGAGAGAGGGATGTCTTGGCGGCGCGATCGCAGTTCAGTCTGGGAGTGGCAGCATTTGGCGCTACGGTGAACAGCAGTGGGCCTGACGGTCAATTTTTGGCGTGGCGGGGTCAATTGCAGTACGTGCGGTTGTTGGCTCCCCAGACGCTGCTGGTGGTGCGATCGGATGTGCAGTTGGCTGGAGGTGAGCTTTTACCGATGGAGCAATTTGGTTTGGGCGGCCCGGAGACAGTGCGGGGCTACCGTCAGGATGCTTTGCTCGCCGATAGCGGAATTTTTGCTTCTGCCGAGTTGCGCTATCCGATTTTGCGAATTGGCGACAACCAAGGAGTTTTGCAAGTGACACCGTTTGTGGAGGCTGGCAATGTTTGGAATAGCGGCTCTAGGGCGGATTTGGAAACAAATACTTTGCTGTCAGCGGGATTGGGCTTGCGTTGGCAGTACGGCAAGAGGTGGAACGCTCGCTTGGGTTGGGGAATTCCTTTGATTGATCTTAAGTCGAGAGACAGAAGTTTGCAAGAGCGCGGGCTGTATTTTTCAGTAGAATTCCAACCTTTTTAAGCAAACCGCGGTTATGCCCTTGGCGCAACTGAGCAATTCCGCTATATAGTAATAAGTATCATTTGGCACTCGTCTGTAGCTGCCAAGAGTGAATTTTACTGATAATTTTAAAATTAAACTATGTCTAAGGTGCAGTTGCTGATTTTAAGTTCTTTCGCTTCGGGTTTTGGGTTTTTCTCTATCATTTTGGCGATGTTTGCGATGATTTCTAGGCTGTCGTTTACTTCTTTTTTTACCCTTGTTTTAACTTTGATATTCTTTGGGTTCAATTTGATTTTTGCTTTGCATTATTATACCTCAATTGCCAAGCAGTTAAATGTTAAAAGTAAAAGGAAAGTGAGAATTTAGAATTTGTGAAGCAGCGGCAGACAGAGGCCTGGAGATTTATTTAATTTGAATTGTCCCTGACTTTACTCTGCAGGTTGTCGAGTTATTTCAAAAGCTGGATTTTTCATGAAAGGGCGATCGCAAATCTCGAACATTACTAATAGTATTAATAATTTGTGCGCTTCAAGTTACACATAATTAGGAAGGGTGTGAATTAGTGGGCAAAAACATGGTTTTACGAAAATTATTCCTCCGAGCTAAATTATTAGGTGAAAAAATTGGTTTCTTCGATCTTGATGGGTAAGTTCTAATACAAAAATGGGATTTTCCCCAAACAAAAAGCGCCCCTATTTCTAGGAGCGCTTTTTGTAATCTCAGACTAAAACTTAGCCGTTGATAG
>NZ_JAUBPP010000040.1:0-28141 GCF_036700765.1 Microcoleus sp. S1D4 | reverse complement strand
ATCGGGATGTGCTGCCACTATTTCCCTCAAAGAAGCTGTGGAATTATTCAAATGACTGTATCTCGGTTTACCCCTGGATTTCGGCTGTAAATTCCCCTCGATTTTTTGTTGCTTGACCAGTTTTGGAACTAAGCTTTTACTAACGGAAAATATCGCTGCTGTTTTTCTAATCGACAGCTTCTGATCTTGATGGGCTGCTACTATTTTTGTTGGTAAATCTACTGAATATGCTTTCATTGGTGTATTTTTTAATCTATTTTTATTGTACCTCATAACACCCGGAAGTGCTGTAAGCTGATACGCAGCTATACTGTATAATATAAATATAAATTAAGGGATAATTAGTTGTAATATATGCCAGCTCAAAACCATCTATCTCAAAATAAAAAATAGAGACTTATTAAAATACTAAAAGAGTCTGATGATAATTACATGAGGGAAAAGGTTCTCATTTTATTGCTAATTAATGACGGAAAAACTTATCAAGAAATTAGTGAATTTATGGAAATTGCTTACACAACAGTGGCTTATTGGTCAGTTCATGGCGATCCGGATAATTTGGATAGTTTTTTAGATAAAAGAAGCCCAGGAAATTTTCGCAAAGTCACTCCAGAGTATGAACAAATATTGATAGATACAATCGATAAAGCTCCGGAAGAATATGGATATGAATTTGGGAGATGGACGGCAGCCAGATTAGCAAAATATTTAGAAAAAGTCACAGGAATTAAATTGAGTGGTTCCCAAATATCCCGGATATTACATAAAAAAAATACGTTTACATTTGGGCTAAATACAGCTTAAAATCCAAACAGAATCCCCTTGAAAAAGAAGTATTTAAACAGAAATTATCGGAGTATTTAAGAATAACTAAACAAACACCAGAGCTTTTACAGGTATGGTAAAGGGCGTGAGAGTGGATTCAGTTTACGAGTGATAAGAAGAAAAAATTGGGGTAAAAAAGGTAGTCGAAAAAAAATTACATATCAAAGGGAAAGAGGCAGAGTAAATATCATGGCTGGGTTGAGATATTATGACAAAAAAAGGTTAAATTTTGTGATAAAAAGAGGAGACTCGAATACATTTTATGAGCAAATTAATGCTTTAAATGATTCGATAGTTCAAGAGTGGAGAGAACTGGGCAATCAAACTGAAAACTTTGCCGAATCTGGAATGAAGATTGTAATCATTTTAGACAATGCGAGTTTTAATAAAAAGAAAGATATTTTGAGCCAAATCTCAGCCGAAATGCCTCAGATTATTTTAGAATTTTTGCCGCCTTACAGCCCCGATTATAATTTGATTGAATTGGTATGGTATTCAGCAAAAGAATATATAGCACATCGACTGTTTAAGTCAGTATAAGAATTGTCTGATTTGCTACATAAATTATTAAATGAAGGAGAAATGGTTATTAAATGGGATCGAAAAATCAAAAACAAAGGCAATGCTATTTTATCCGGTTTAGCTGCGTAGCAGCTTAGTTGTTAGTTGTTAATTTGTTAGGAATGAAAAATAAACAACTTGCATAATTCAACCCCAGAAGCCTTGATCCAAGGTAAACTATTGCTCTATTAGTCACCTTATTTATTTTTCATTCCTTAGTTGTCAACCGTCAACCGTCAACCGTCAACCGTCAACCGTCAACCGTCAACCGTTAACAGTCAACCGTCAACCGTCAACCGTCAACAAGATTATGAATTTTGGCGGCAAATCCCGAAAACGGAGGTGTAGCCGTGCAGAAATGTGCTGCCGCCCACGGGGCCGATTTCGCCGTTGCAGAAAAAGCCGCTCAGGGGAATGTTTTTGATGTACCTGCCGAACAGTTTCGAGTCAAAGTTCGATTGTCCGTAAAGCCCTTCGCCGCGCCCCAGACAAGAGAACATCAATGCACCTGCGCTAGATGTACCCCTGTACTCAGCATCCCGCTGATAGCGATCGAGCAGCAGTTCTAGGTCTTCTGCGGAGGTGCGCGCGTCCCGCAGGTGGAATTGGATGCGCTGTCCGGGACGGACTCGATCGCCGATCGCAATTGCTCCCACTTTCGGATCTACCCCTAACAAATTTCGGATTAAAAAATCTCCGGGCTCTAATTTAAACTTGAATTCATCGCTGACTAAGCCGACAAATAACGAGTGCTGCGCTAATTCTCGGTCTGCTTCGCTCAAAGTTTGAACTAACTCTCGCAGGGCCTCTAAGGGCGATCGCTCGATGCCCCCGCTGCCGATATCGTCGGTTTGTTCTTCGAGTTTGAGCACAATATTGCGCTCTCCTTCCGTCACCCGATAAGGATGCCCGATCGGTCTGCAGCCTTGAGCGACAATCGTTTCTAGAACTATATTTCCGCTCAAAGCCACTCCCACCGTTCCTTCTCGGTAAAGCTGATAGTCGCAAAACAGCGCCGCGCCCCTGCCCGCACCGTCGCCGCCGGCGAGTCCCCCTACCTTCGGTGCACCCGGATAGGCATAATCTAGCCCTTGCAGCAAATCGTTAATTTTTGCCGAAAAGGGGTCGGCCAAAATGATAAACTGCGGTTCTTCGCGGGCCGGCACGCCCAACAAATCCACCCAAGTATCCGGCGGACTGTCTAAGTCCGGCAGTTCCTCTGCACCGACGTGAAATGTTCTGACGCTCACTCCAGGCAAGCGGGCAAGACAGAGACTGACTGCTGGAGAACCCTCCACTTCTTCGGTCTCACCGCCTCGACCGGTACCGATGACCCCTCCCCCGCCGCAGCCGAGAATCGCAGGCACTGGCAGTAATTCTTTGAGTAAAGGCATCAGCCGAGAATACTCGCTGGCAAAGGCAGACGAGATAAAAATCAGCGCTAAATCGGCCGGGCCTTCTAATTCGCGATCGGCTTTTTCTACAACTTCTTTCAAGGCTGATTCCAAAGACGGACGGGTTGATAAGGCGCTGACCCATTGCATTTGGTTTTGCTTGTCCATAGGGCGAAAATCTCTATAAAACTATGTCTATACATTAGGCTAACCGGAACTTGCCTCTGGCGGGACGCTATTGTTGGTTGATCGACTCTCCCCCGATCGCCGTTCTTGTGTTAACATAAGTTAACATGAGTCTTAAATCAATCTGTTTAGTGTTAAATTCCGTCTTCAGCTAAATCTTAAAAGATCAAGCTCAATACAGTTTGACACGACAATTTCCTGTAATGTTTTCATCAAAAGTCAGGTGGGCTCGACCTGCATTGATGCCTGTGAACTAAAATCCGCCGATCGGCTAAAATAAAACAGGAAGTAGAGACGGCTGCTGCGATCGCAGTTTATGGATGGGTTTGATCGGGCTGCAACATCAGCACATCTCAAGCTAGTATTAGCTGAGGTCGCCAGACTGAAACTGCAAATCGAACACAAGCTCACATCCAAAAAAGAAAACCTTTCTTACTCAAGAAATTTATGACAACAACACCCGCAGGCAACATCCAAGAACAAATTGAAGAAGAACTAGAAAGCGCTCGTACCGTCTGTGACGTCAAGGGCGCAACTTCGGGCGAATGCGCCGCAGCGTGGGACGCAGTTGAAGAACTGCAAGCAGAAGCTTCCCACCAAAAGCAAGTCAAACCTAAAAATTCCTTTGAAAAATATTGCGATGACAACCCTGACGCTGCTGAATGCCGCATCTACGACGAATAAACGAGCAATTTAGCTCCTTGTCTTCCCTCCCGCACCAAAAACTACATTTTGGTGCGGGATTCTTTTATAGCTTGATTAACTATACCTTTTTGCCAAATAAGTGCTATACATAACTCCCTCCCAAAAAACCTTGTAAAGGAGAGCTAGGACTTCATCTATAGCAAGTATTTAGTCAACTCCCCAAGAATACCCGGTGGTTGAAACCGCGTCTAGAGGAGACTTTACCAACCTGGTAGAGGTTGAAGACAAGACGATTAAAATTAGGTTATATTTTGGGATATGCCGAGGACGTTCGGCGAAGCTGTCGAGCCACCAACGAAAGTTTTTGTAAACCTCGTTTCAACCGCCGTCTTATCTTATCCCTGACTTTTGAGCATTTGTATAGTAGAATTTGTCACAAATAAGTGAGTATATTTTACCAAAGATGTTAAGTCTTTTATTGGCAGCCACAGGACCTTGGTTTCAACCACTTGTGTGGATGGATTACCGCTTGTCTGTGCTATTAACCATTTCGATCCCGCTCGTAGTGCTGATTTGGGCTGTTTTTGACAAAGCTGATGCGATCGCCCGTTTGTTGGTGATTTATTGGCGGGTAGCCAGTTTGTTGGCAATTACACTTTACCTGATGATGGCTGCTCTGCCTGTGAGCTTTGTCTCGTCAGTGATAGCGAGAGCCTTGATTCCTGCTTGTCTGTGGTTCTGGCAGGATTTAAACGACGAAATTGCCGATCGGCCTCAATCACCTTTGAAGCTCGCCTTTACAGCTTGGCGGTGGGCGATTACTGTTTTCAGCGGTTTGGGCGCTCTAGCTCAAATTGCCTTCTTAAACTGTGCCTTTAAATCTCAAATTCAAGTAATTGACGAACCTTTTTGCCGCATTTGGTTAGACCCGCCTTGGCTGTACAAGCAGATGTTTCACCCTAATCTCACACCTCAATTTTTGGGATTGTTGGGTATGACAGGTTTAGCAATTTATGTAATTTACTTGTCATACTTTGTATTAATTAAAATTGGCAAACAGGGGAGGTCAGCTACTGGAAATTAAGTAGATTTAAAGCAAATATTTGTCTCCTCCATTTCAGCTAAAATCTTCAACAAAAAAGTCAAAATCTCCTACTCAAAAAAATCGCATATACGAAAAATTCAACTAACAAGAGGGTGGCTGACGTGGTGATACCGCTAAAAATTTGATACCGTACCACGTACTCCTGTTGTGGATATCTAAAAATTTTAGACGAAGAGTTCCTGCTCCGGTTGCAAGTAAATCTCAAACTTGTAGGGCGAAGTCGAATTATCTCAAATCTCAAATTGACTGACATCAATGTTATTGGAAAAGACTGTGATGGATAGCAAAGAAGCATATTTACAGTGCTTAGAAAAGCTGATTTGGGCGATCGACCGCCTAAACGCAGAAGTAGAACCAACTGAACTCGCTCGGATTGCCGAACTGATAGTTCAGCCGATGACAGGATCGTGGCGTTTTTTTCACACTCCCGAACATATTTTTGAGGTAGGGGGAAAAGAAGACGCGATCGAGATTTTGGCCGCTTTATTTCACGATATCGTCTACGTGCAAGTCGATCGCAGTATTAACTTTAACGTCAGCTACTACATCACTCCGGTAACAAAAGAAGTCAACAAACAGCTACAAATTCGAGAGCAATCTGAACTGTCGGCAGATGCTACCTTCGAGATGGTAATGCAGGTATTCGGTTTTGTACCCGGAGAAGTGCTCAACCCCTTCTCAGGACAAAACGAATTTCTCAGCGCTTTGGTAGCAGCAAAAGCTCTAGAACCATTTCTCAAACGCGAGCAATTGCTTCAAATTGCAGCCTGCATTGAAGCTACAATTCCGTTTCGCCCCGCCGAGGGAAGAGTAACAGTCAGCCAGCGTCTTTACGACCGCTTGCAAGCAATAAATAGCCTGTTTAACCTCAGTTTGACTGACGAGGAAATGCGGGAAACTATAAAAAAAGCTGTACGCATTTCTAACCGGGATGTAATCAGTTTTTCTCACCAGAGTTCAGCCCATTTTTTGGCAAATACCTGGAATTTACTGCCGGAAACCAATCACAACCTCACCTGCTGCGGTTTTTACACGGTTCGCGACTATCGAATTGCTATCCTGAAAATGGAGGGTTTTCTGAGTTATCTCCAGCCAGAGGTGATTTTTCGGCAGTTTGAGGGATGTCCCGACGATCGCACCTATCAGCGTTGGGAAACTACTGCTAGATACAACCTGGAAATTGCCAAGCTTTATTTGGGCTGCAAACTAGCTGCTATCGCTCTGCTAGAAGCTCTTTCTTCGAGTTTGGGAATCGACGTTTCTCTGGCGATGATGATGGGAGAACTTCCAGATAGAACTGTCGGAGGCGTGCGCCTGGAAAGCTTTTTTCCAGAAATCGAGAAACCTTATAACCCTAAAAATAGTTTAGAATCGGAAGTATTAAATTTATTAGAAAATGGTAGGGCTAAAAGCAATTCTAATAGCGATTTAGAACACTCTCCGCTGGCGACGTTTGTAGTAAAAATTGTCGGCTTTGACGAAATGTGCTATCAGTGCGATCGAGCCAAGGAATTGTTTAAGCAAAATCTCGAAGCAGATGAGTTTATTACCGATTTTAACCCGATAGTTACAAAAATTGTCGTTGACTCAATTCTCAAGTTGTTTGAAAGTCGCAAATCTACTATCTACCGACACTACCAAATCATTTCTGAGTTAAAGTCCAAACCCCAGACCAATTTTCAGGAACGCCATTTTTTATCAAATGGTTGAGTCGCTCTAAATACATGGTAGCCGTTTTGTCTTCGCAATTAACAGCTAAAACTCGATCGAAACAAACTTGACCGGCCTTAAATTCGTGACGGCAATAATGTTCTAAACCTCGTTCAAAATCCGGCTGAGTTTGTAACTTGATTTCCCTGACTAACTCGGTTTCTCCGTCGAGGACTTCATAGATAGAAATTGCCTCTTTTTTGCCTTTGACAATTACTCTATCTAAAAAACGGATTTGATACTGTTCGGGATCGGTTAAATTTTCCAAAACTTTATCAGAAATTATTAACGATACTCCATATAATTTAGTGAGACTTTCCAAACGAGAGGCTAAATTGACATGATCGGAAAAAGCATCTCCCTGCATTCTCTGTGCTTCTCCGACTATCCCCACCATCATCTGACCGAAATGAACTCCTACACCTACTTGAATCGGTTGATATCCGCTGCGAAGCCGATAGACATTATATTTGTGAACTTGTTGCAGTTTAGCAATTCCACCTTTGAGTGCATCGTCAGCACCGTTTGGAAAAACTGCCATCATTCCATCTCCTAAATACTTGACAATAAAGCCGTGATTCTCTCTAATTGTTGGACTGACTTCTCGCAAGTAAGCATTAACAAAGTCAAAGTTTTGCTGTGGTGTCATAGTTTCAGAAAGCGAGGTAAAAGAGCGAATATCACTAAACATGACTGCCATTTCTTTGCTGACATGATTGCCTAATTCGATATCCACAATGCTTTCTTTTTTCAAAAATTCTAAGAAAGCATCGGGGAAAAATCGCCCGTAGGCGCTGTTAGTTTGCGATAAGTTGATGTGAGACTTAATTCTGGTTAAAAGTTCGTCTTTCGAGAAGGGTTTGGTTAGATAGTCGTTAGCGCCGAATTGAAATCCTATGATTAAATCTGACACTTGATTTTTCGCCGTTAACATCACTACTGGCAACTCGTGGGAGGGATATTTTTCCCTTAGTTTGGCGCAGACTTCATAACCCGACATTCTGGGCATCATGATGTCGAGAATGATTAAGTCAAAATGCTGTCCGCCTTCGAGGAGTGATAGGGCTTGTTCCCCGTTAGGTGCCTGAATAACGCTGTAATTTTCCAGAGAAAGATGATTGTTTAAAACTTGCAGGTTAATCGGATCGTCGTCAACTATCATAATTTTAAATTGTTCAACTTTTAATAGCGCGGCGGCTTGATTTACTGGATTAGGAGCTGGTTTATAAAAATTTAAGTCGCAGGACAAATAAGTTTGATAAATGTTATTGGGGAGTTGAAAATTTTTAGTTTCGGTTGTTATTTGCGGATTTATTACTGCTTGATTGGGATTAATTTGTTCGGTAGAAAAAGGTAGGGTAAAGGTGAAGCGGGAACCGATGCCGACTTGCGATGCTGCGTAGATTTTACCGCCGTGGAGTTCGACAAATTGTTTGGATATTGTTAAACCTAAACCGGTTCCTCCGTATTGTCTGACTGTGGAACCGTCGCCTTGTTCAAATGGCTCAAAAATGCGATCGAGCCGATCGCCCCGAATGCCTATTCCAGTATCGGAAACGGTAACAGCTATTTGAAAATTCGGGTCTGGCGGCAGGCGATTTGACGCGGGCACTGGGAGGAATTTTTGACCGTCGGTGGCTACAATTTCTGCTGATATTTCTATAGTGCCGCTATCCGTGAATTTGATCGCATTGCCAATTAAGTTGTAAAGGATTTGTTGCAAGCGGTTTTCGTCAGCCCAAGCTAAGGGCAAATCCGCAGGAATATTGTTAATTAACTGCAAGTTTTTAGTGCCGATTAAAAATTTGCTGACAGTTAGTACAACTTCGACAATTGACTTAATTCCTACACTGCGAAACTGCAATTCTAGTTTTTGATTTTTGAGTTGAGCAAAGTCGAGAATATTGTCAACAAGTTCGTTGAGCCGCCTGCCGCTGCTAACAATCATTGAGAGGTTATGCTGCTGAATTTCTGATAAAGTTCCGGCTGCGCCGTCAATCATTGATTCGGCAATACCAATCATTCCGTTAAGGGGAGTTCGGAATTCGTGGGAGGTGTTGGCTAAAAATTCGTCTTTTAGTTTGTCTAATTGTTGCAATTCTTGATTTTTATTTTCGAGGGCGACGAAGGATGTTTGCAATTGAGATACCATGCTGGTGAAGGATTTGGCGAGTTGGCCTACTTCGTCGGCGCGATCGAACTCTAGTTTCCGATCCCATTCTCCTCGGGCGATATTTTTGGCTGCTGCGTTTAACCCCAGAATTGGCCGCGCGATCGATCTAGCCGTAAAAATACCAATAATTGTTGCTACTATTAGCGCTGCCATGCAGAGTAAAATAGTGGTAGCAGTGCTAGCATTGATTTTTTCCATAAAATCGTTTTCTGGAATCACTATCACGACTAACCAATCAATGCCGCTGGGGTCTTTGTACGGCAATATCTGTACAAAATGCCGCTGATTTTCGAGTTGAAATTCTAGTTTTTGAGGCGGCTCAACTTGGCTTAAATTGAAATTACTAATGATGTGTTTAGCTGTGGCGTTAGTTAACGTATTTTTGCTATCAATTGCTAGCAATCGTCGAGCTTTGCCGTCAGTGTCGAGGGTGTAGGGTTTTTCGCTTGTCGAACTTCCCACTAAAGCGCCCGATCGCTCCATAATGAAAGTTTGACCCGATCGGCTAATTTTCATGTTTGCCAAAAAGTTCCCAATCTGGCTCAAAATCATGTCAACTGCCATTACTCCAACAAACTCACCTCGCTCGTCATAGCAAGGCTGAGCCGCTGTGATTCCCAAATCTCCCTGAAAAAACGTATAAATGTCTGTCCAAACTAATTTATTTGCTGCGGTTGCACTGATGTACCAAGGACGAGTTCGCGCGTCGTATTTTGGTTCGTAACTCAATAAATTAGTGGGATTGCCTCGGCCATCTAAACCATAGAAAGAACGCCTAGGAAAGTTTTCTGTAATTTGTGCAATTAATTGTCCCGATGCTTCTCTGCGAACTCCGATAAATTCACCTTGCTTACTGCCTAAATAGATTGCTCGCACCGAGGATAATATTTGCATCTGCTGCCAAAAGTAGCGCTGTGTTGCTTGCAAATCTGCTGGATGCAGCTTGCCGAGTTGCGCTGCACCTGCATTGAGTCGGGCGATGGTGTGAGGTTTTTCTAAGTAATTTGTGAGGTGCTCTTGGATGCGATCGCTAATTTCGGCCTGCAAGCTATTAACCAATTCTTGAACGGCTTTTTGTCCGTTAATGAAAGACAAATATCCTACTAGGCTGACTGCGGCGACAGTTTGCAGGACAAATGGCACTGTCAGCGCTAAACGGAGGGGCACGCTGCTGTAAAATTTTGCGATCGATCTGCTAATACTTTTCAATAACATAGTAAATCGCCTGGGTTCTCAGAGAAACTGCACAAATCGGCTGATTCTTGCTTTTGAGCGTAATTAATAATAGTTCCAGCTAATTGCCGATCGCGAATTGAGTCGAAATTAGCGACGCTGGATCGGTAATGCGATCGAAATCACCAAACCAAATGCGACAATTTCCCTGATAAAAAGCATTGTAGCTCATGCTAATAATCCGTGTTGCACAATGATGTCCTGGAAATTCACATAATTAGGTTCTGCATCGAGGAATGTTGAATCAAGTCTGTCCTCTACCCTCTTCCTTCTTTTCACCCTAAGCGAAGCCCTTATAGCCTTCTTCCTTCTTCCTGATGACATTGGACGGAAAGCTCGGCGGGGACAGCACTAACAACCAACAACTAACCACTAACAACCAACAACTAACAACTAATAACCAACAACTAACAACTAATAACCAACAACCAACAACTAATAACCAATAACCAATAACTAAGAACCAATAACCAATAACCAATAACCAATAACTTCTTCCTTCAAAAAACACCCTATTTTTCCCTCGAAATTTCCACCCCAGACCACCCATCCGGCGCTCCATACATTCGATATTTGCGAGAGCGTTTAAAATACAGCATTGCTACCCGATCGTCAGGATTAATTTGTAAAATATTCTCAAATATTTTTTGGGCAGCAACAAATTTTTGCTGGTAGTAAAAATTGAGAGCTTCTTGAAAAAATTCCGCAGTTTGCTGCTTGAGTACAATGCTTTTCTCTGTTTCTGTATCATAAATTTCAAACACTGACACAGCATTGGTTTTTCCTTTCACCGTTACGCGATCGACAAATCGGTACTTATATTTTTCAGGCTCCTCTAGGCGAGCAATAATTGCACCACTAACTAGAATTCTTGCGCCATAAATCTTAGTCAATCCTTCCAAACGAGACGCGAGATTCACCGCATCAGCAATCACCGTACTTTCCATCCGTTCTCGCTCGCCAATTGTACCCAGCATCAAATTTCCCGCGTGCAAACCAATGCCGATCGCGATCGGAAACAAGCCATTTTTTTCGCGCTCCTGGTTAAAAATATTCACTTCTTCTTGCATATCAATTGCTGCTCGTATACCATCGTCAGGAGATGTAGAAAACAAAGCCATAACTGCATCTCCAATATATTTGTCAATAAACCCATTATTTCTCCTAATTGCAGGGCTAACTTTTCCTAAATAACTATTAATAAATGCAAAATTTTCTGGCGGTGTCATCATTTCTGAAAGCGACGTAAACGAGCGAATATCAGCAAACAGCACTGTCATATCTCTTTCCTGATTGTCGCCTAATTTTACTTCAATAATACTCGGTTTTTCCAGCAAACTCAGAAAATCTTGTGGCACAAACCTGCCGTAAGCTGCATTCAGCTTTGCCAAACGAATTTGCGTATTAATTCTCGCCAACAACTCCTTTTTGATAAAAGGTTTAGTTACATAATCATTGGCTTCTAAATTAAAAGCTTCTACCAAGTCGGCAGTTTGATTTTTTGCTGTCAGCATCAGAATCGGCATTTCTAAAGGCGAGTAATTTTTGCGAACTTCTCTGCACACTTCATAACCAGTCATCTGCGGCATCATTACGTCCAGTAAAATTAAGTCTGGCTTAAATCCTGATTCAATCAGATTTAAGGCTTCTAAGCCGTTGCTAGCTTGAGTGATGGCGTAGTTTTCTAAAGAAAGATTATTAGTTATAACCTGAATATTAATGGGTTCATCATCGACTACCAAAATTTTTATTCTTTGGTTTTCTGGGAAGTTGCTATTGGCTGACAAGCCAGAATTTATGATAGATGATTGCTGGGCTAATTCAGGAGTTGTTAAAATGCGAGATTCCTGGGTTAAAGGCGGCTGTTTGCTGCTAAATTCCGGCTGAGTTTCAGATACAGGCAAAGTAAAGATAAATTGGGAACCGATGCCTACAGTGGAAGATACGGAAATTGTACCTCCGTGCAATTCTACTAATTGCTTGGCCACAGCTAACCCTAAACCAGTGCCGCCATATTCTCTAGCAGTGGAACCATCAGCTTGTTCAAAGGATTCAAAAATTCGCTCTAATTTATCTTCGGGGATGCCAATGCCGGTGTCGGATACAGTAATGGCTAATTGGGAATTAAGCGGTGATTGTTCGTTGCAATTTACTAATTCTGCTGAAATTTCAACTGTGCCATTTTCGGTAAATTTAATCGCATTGCCGATTAAGTTGTAAAGGATTTGCTCTAACCGATTTTCGTCGGCTGCTATGGGCGGCAATTCGGGATCGATTGAATTAATCAACTGTAAGTTTTTTTGATTTGCTAAGGGCTGAGATAAGGTAATAATTACAGAGACTATTTCTCTCACACCAACGGATTTAATTTGTAGTTCTATGGTTTTGTGTTTTAGCTGAGAAAAATCTAAAATATCGTTAATTAAGGTAGACAATCTTTTTCCCGAAGCTGAAATCAAACCTAAGTTAAAATTTGTTGAGTCTGGGAGTTTTCCGGTAGCACCGTCTATTAAAGATTCTGCAATCCCAATAATGCCGTTGAGTGGAGTGCGGAGTTCGTGGGAAGTATTTGCTAAGAATTCGTCTTTCAGTTTGTCCAGTCGCTCTAATTCGCTATTTTTAGTTTCTAAGGCTGTAAAGGATGCTTGTAGTTGTGCTGCCATGCTGTTAAAAGCAGCGGCAAGTATGCCTAACTCGTCGGCACGATCGAGCTTGACAGTTTTGTCAAATTGTCCTTCAGACAACGCTATTGCTGCATCTTTTAATTTTAAAATAGGTTGGCTAATCCACCGAGAAGTGATAAATCCTATCATAGTAGTCATCACTAATGCGGCCAGACATAGCAATATTGTAGTTCTGTTTCCGGCATGAATTTGTTCCATAAAGTCAGCTTCGGGAACTACGACGACAATCAGCCAATCTAAACTTTTGCCGTCTTGGAATGGTAGGACTTTTAAAAATTGTGGCTTGCCGTTTATTTCAAAACTTAGTTGCTGCGATTTGGTGATTTGGCGCAAGTTTTGAAAGTGTGTTTCTAAATATTTAGCTGTATTTTGTGTGACTGGATCGCTGCTTTCTGTGACTTTAAACAGTTCTTTTTTACCGTTTTGGGTGCGGAAAGGTTGTTCCGGTGTGGAAGTTGCCAGCAGCGTACCGTTTCTTTCGATAATAAAAGTTTGACCGGATTTACCTATTTTGAGGCTGTTTAAAAATTGACCGATACTGTCGATACGCAAAGCAGCAATTAATACTCCTTCTAGCTCTTTCTGGCTGTTATAAACTGGTTGCAAAGCGCTAAGGATCAATGTGGGTTCTAGGAAGGATATATAAACTGAACTCCAAGTTGATTTTGCTGTTAGAGCCGCATAGGTGTAGGAAGGATGCTGTCGGATGTCGAAGTTTTTGACGTTGGCTACTACTGTCGTGCGATCGCCCGAATCATTAGTATTGTAGGAATAAAAAACAAAATTTGTAGAGGGCCCGGATGCGTTAATCAATAAAGTTCCATCCGATGTCTTTTCGCCAGTGCGGTATTCTCCATCTCGATTGGCGATCGACGTAAAATTAATATAAGGATACAACTGTACTTGCCGCCACAGATACTTTTCCCAAGCTGACAAATCTTGCATATTAACAAAACCCAGTTTCACCGCATCCAGCTTGCTTTGATTCATTTGGTGGGGAGTTTGTAAATAAGTTACCAAATTTTGCTCAATGCGATTGCTCACCTCCCCCATCAACTGATCGGCAAGGTCGTTTACTGCTCTTTGAGAGTTCTTAAATGATAAATATCCGACAATTCCCACCGCTGCAAATACTTGCAAGACAAACGGAACTATCAGCACAGTTTGCAGGGTCGATTTTCCTGAAATTTTGGCAATTAAGTGCTTGATATAAAGAGTTGACATAATATTAATTTAGCTTGAAAGACACAGTTAATAATCGGAGGGAATCTGCTTCGCTATTAAGTATTGTAAACTATTCTGTACTTGAATAAAAGTTACGCAACGAACGACAGATTCTTGGTGTATTCCTGAATAGTTGTCAAACCTGTGACTTTTCAGATTAACCCAGTTGATTTCTCACATAGCTTTCAGCAGGAGATTCGAGTTTGAAGTCAAAAGCACCGCTAAAAGCCTATCTTCCAGGAAAATTCCCAATTTTATATCCGAATACTTTGACCTGAATGTATTATGACCGAGACCCGGTACAAAAAACCAGATAAAAATATAAAAATTTCTGCCCTCAGCTTAATGATACTTTTACTACTTTTCATCCAAAGCTTCTATCCCCGACCATCCTTCTGGCACTCCATACATCCGATTTTTGAGAGAACGCTGGCAGTAGATTGCTGCTAACTTATCTTGAGGATTTGTTTCGCAAATCTTCTTAAATAATTTTTGGGCTTTAGTAAAATTTTGCTCAAAATAAAGCTCCAAACCTTTTTCAAAAGCGGCCGCAGTTTCTTGTTTTAGTTCAATACTATGTTGTGTTTCTGCGTCATAAATTTCAAACACCGCAACGACAGATTTTTTACCTTTGACTGTGACGCGATCGACAAATCGGTACATATATTGTTCTCGATCGCCCAAACGCTCTAAAATTGACTCAGTAACTAGAATTCCCGAGCCGTAAACCTTAGTCAATCCTTCCAAACGAGAAGCGAGATTCACCGCATCAGCAATCACCGTACTTTCCATCCGTTCTTGCTCGCCAATCGTACCCAGCATTAAAGTGCCCGCGTGCAAACCGATGCCGATCGCGATCGGTGCGTAATTGCTTAGTTGTCGGTGCTGGTTATAAATAATCACTTGTTTCTGCATTTCCACCGCCGCCCGAACAGCATCATCTGCAGACTCAGGAAATAGCGCCATAATCGCATCGCCGATATATTTATCAATAAAACCTTGGTGAGCGCGAATAACCGGACTCACTCGGCTGAGGTAGCTGTTGATAAAATTAAAATTTTCTTGGGGAGTCATCGCTTCGGAGATAGTCGTAAAAGAGCGAATATCAGAAAACAAAACAGTCATTTCCTTCTGAATTTGATCGCCTAGTTCGACATCAATAATACTTTCGTGTCCCAAGAAACGAAGAAAATCGTGGGGGACAAATCTACCGTAAGCTGCATTGATTTTTGCCAGACGGATATGAGTTTTAATTCTGGCTAACAATTCATTTTTGACAAACGGTTTAGTTAAAAAATCATTTGCTCCTGCATTGAAACCTTGCACTAAATCAGATACTTGATTTTGGGCTGTTAGCATCACGATTGGCACTTCGATCGCCGTGAATTTCTCCCGTATTTTCTCGCAAACTTCGTAACCAGTCATCCGCGGCATCATGATATCTAGCAAGATTAAATCTGGCTTGTAGCCTGTGTCTACAAGAGCTAAAGCTTCTTTACCGCTGCTAGCTTCGGCGATGGCATAGTTTTCCCGAAGTAAATTGTTAACCAATACCTGAATATTCACAGGTTCGTCATCTACAATCAAGATTTTCACTAAACTGTTTTCTTGCTGGCATCGCTCCTCGATGCAACTGTTATTATTAAAAGTTATTTCTGCCGCTTCATTTGTGATTAAATTGCGCTCGTTAGTTGTGGAAACCCAACACTCCAGCACCGTATCTGGCAACTGCTGGTTATCGATATACTGATTTTGAGAAACTGGCAAACTAAAGGTAAACTGCGAACCAATACCTAGTTCTGAAGATACGTTAATTTCGCCGCCGTGCAGCTCGACTAACTGCTTGGTAATTGCCAAACCTAAACCGCTTCCTCCGTATTCTCTAGCAGTGGAACCGTCTGCTTGTTCAAAAAGTTCAAAAATGCTTTCTAATTTATCTTCAGCAATGCCAATCCCGCTATCGGATACAGTAATTTGCAGTTTTGACCTGACAATTAAAGATTGAAGCTGGCTAGTTACTGAACTTTCTAGATCAAAAAAATCTGGCAAATTCAAAGATATGGCATTTGCCGAAATTTCTACAGTACCAGTGTCGGTAAATTTAATCGCATTTCCGATTAAGTTATACAGAATTTGTTGCACCCGATTTTCATCGGCATCCACTAGGGGAATGTCGGGATTTACTGAATTAATCAACTGCAAGTTTTTTGTACCAATTAGCGGTTGAGAAAGAGTCATTACGATATCGACAATTTCTCGGATGCCGACGGGCTTTATTTGCAGTTCAATGTTTTTGTGTCTCAGCTTCGAGAAATCAAGAATGTCGTTGATGAGATTGGACAGTCTTCTACCGCTAGATGCAATAATTTCTAGATTGGAAATAGTTGGTTGTGGCAATTGTCCTGTAGCGCCGTCTATTAAAGATTCTGTTAAACCGATAATGCCGTTAAGTGGAGTGCGGAGTTCGTGAGAAGTGTTGGCTAAAAATTCGTCTTTTAATTGATCTAGTCGCTGCAATTGGGCATTTTGATCCTCTAGTTTTGTGAAAGATACTTGCAATTGACTTGCCATGATGTTGAAAGCATCAGCTAATTTTCCTAGTTCGTTAGATGCCACAATATCTACCCGAGTTTCCAACATTCCGCTAGTCATTTTAGTAGCTGCGGATGTGAGGGCTTTCAAGGGATTTGCGATCGATCGAGCAAAAGCAACTCCCAAGCCCGCAGCGGCGAGGGCGCTGGCGATTGTAACTGCACCCATGACGGCTACGAGCGATCGCAGGGGAGCATAAGCTTCGGCTGTAGGTAGCTCTACCACCACCATCCACTGCACCTGGCGGACGATCGCCCCCGTGCCCATGACTTCTTCCCCGCGCCAGCCTCGATAAACGATCGGAGATTGCATCCCCGAAGCCAAAGCTAATTTGAATAACTTTCCCACAAACGATCGCCCGCTCAAATCTTCCAGTAAATACGGATTAATCTTGCTTCCCGTTTCCGAAATCACCACCGATCTGTTATCCAAAACATAGCTATATCCCGTTTTTCCTACTTGCGATCGGGAAACAATTTGAGTTAAAAAATTTAGACTAACTCTGGCAAATAATACTCCAGCAATTCTATTTTTACTGTCGCGAATTGGGACTGATAAATTAACAACATTTACGGCTGTTTTGAAATCGACATCTACTGGACTAACATAATTTTGACCCTGCCTAAATGTACGCCAAAATATCGGTGAATCTGCCGAAATACCTGCTAAACTCAAGCTAGAAATAGAAAATGGTTCGTAAGGCGAAATTGCCTGTACGACTTGACCTTGACTGTTAAAAATCCCCGCAACTTCGTAGGCGCTGTTGCTGTTCACCAATCCTTCGAGAAGACTGCGCTGAGTTTCAGCATTAAATTCTGTTAAACCGCGCAATTCTGACAAATAATTGAGTTGGCGCTGCAAGTTATCCAGATAAGCGCTAATTTGGACAGCAGCAGCTTGCGATCGCTCGAACTGAAGTTGTTTTGTCTGTTTTATCTGTTCCCGAAAGCTGAGGTAAGCTAACGTACTTCCCGCCATCAATACGCTAGCTACAACAATCGAGACAAAACCGTAACGCAGTTGATTGGCAATTGAGGACATTTGATTTTGCCAGTTAACAGTTTGAACTCACTCTATAGGATACACCTAATTTCATTTTTCATACTTGATAAATCGCCGCCTTTGATTTATCGATACCTTTGCCTAACTTCTGGTTTTATAGATCTAATCTTTGTTTCCAGATAGCATCTTCAATCCAAATGCGATCGGGAAGTAGTCCCAAGCGAAAGAAAATCTCAGAAATCCGCTGCTGTTCTTCAACAGCGCTGTCTTGAATTGGCAGCAAATCGTAGCTCCGACTTTGAGTTAGTATTCTAGCTGTTGTTCTTTTTATTCCCCTTCGAGCGCTGATAAATCTCGCTGCTCGTTCGGGATTCCTAGTTATCCAAACAGCCATTTTTCGCGTTTCTCCCATAACTATTTTAACAATATCGGGAAAGTCGCTAGCAAAAGAGCGACTTGCCAAATAGAAGTTTCTGTCATTGATTAGCCCGTCGCTATCTGTCAAGAAATTAACAGGCATAGTTTCCTGTAACTGAGCGAGAAACGGCTGCCAAATCGCCCAAGCATCAACCTCGCCCCTCACAAATGCTTCCCGAGCTTTTGCCGGCAGCAAATCGACAAATTCGGCATCTTTTAACTGCAAACCGCCTTGAGTTAAGGCCCGAATTAACAAATAGTGACCGGCCGTTTTCTTAGTTGCTGCTATTTTCTTACCTTTGAGATCCGCCAAAGTCCGAATAGGAGAATCTTGAGGAACTACGATCCCAATGCTTCCCGGTAAAGCTGAATCATTAGCAATATAAACAAAAGGTACGCCGTCTGATTGAGCAAAAATTGGTGGCGCAACTCCTGCATAACCGAGATCGATGTTTCCTTTTCCTATTGCTGCTAAAATTGGCGGCCCTGCGGCAAATTCCGTCCATTCTACAGACCACCCAATTTCTGCTAAACGGGTTTCCAAAGAGCCTTTAGCTTTGAGATAAAACAGCGCTCCGAAACGCTGATGCCCGATTCTGACAACTTTTGTTAAGTTTGAAGGTGCATTTTGGGTTTTGGCTGTAGAGTTATTTATGACTTCTGACTTGCAACTTGCCACAGTTAAAGTCAAGCAAACAACTAGCACAAATAGCAGTGAATATCCCCAAGAAAAGCACCCTTTAAGATGTTTTTTACTGAAATATGATAGTTGAATTTTAGTCTTTGTGTGGATCATAAACTATCGTATAAGTAGTTTGGCAGGATAAAAAAAATCTCGTTTTTTTAAATCCTATTTATATTGTGTCTGCTTACTTCCGGCTGTTAAAAAATGTCTAGTTAAAAATAAAATTTTGGCGGTGTGTCCCTGAAATTAGCCGCAAAATTAAGCTATATTATAGCTAATTTGTTTAAAGTGATAGGTGCTATGGCTGACTCTAGGGATCGCCGCTTGGAACAGTACACGGTAAAAAGATCTGATGAAGTTTTAATTGTCAAGGTCGAAATTGACGGCGAATTCGACGAAATTGCTATTTTTAAAGGCTTTTCTAGCTCCTTGGTGCGATCGACTGCTTTCGATCCAGAGGTTCCTGTTTTACCGGAGGAAGCAAAAATTGTGAGTGTCGATCGCGTGGAGAGTCCGTACAATCCAAATAACCCCCGCTATCTTCAGCAAGGGTTATCTTGGGAAACAATGCAATCGCTATTGTTAGAGGCTGGAGTTTAGCTCTGGCCGCAGGGAAAAAACTTAGAAAAACAGCAGGGACACAACATTGTTGTGTCCCTACTACAAAAGCCGTGTTCCTACCCGCGCGCGATCGCTAAAGCGTACCGCCGGCAGCTTGGAAACGAGCTCGCGCGCGTTTGATTGCTTGCTTAGCTTGAATTTGCTCTTGCAAATTGCCGCTAGCCGACTTTTCCAAACGAGCTTCTGCTTCGGTGTAAGCCTTGCGAGCATCTTCTTTGTCGATCGTTTCGCCTTTTTCAGCGCCATTGACCAGAATAGTAACCTGGTTTTCTTGGATTTCTGCAAAGCCGCCCATCAGAGCAATAGACACCCATTCCTTACCGGGACGGACGCGCATCACTCCGGTATCCAAAGCAGTCAACATCGGAGCGTGACCGCTCAAAATACCCAATTGGCCTGTGGTACTAGGCAAAATTACTTCTTCAGCATTAGAATCCCAAACAGTTTTGTCTGGGGCCACTACGCGCACAGTTAATGTCATAAAGTATCAGTTGTCAGTTGGCAGTTGGCAGTTGTCAGTTGTCAGTTGTCAGTTGCCAGTTGTCAGTTGCCAGTTGCCAGTTGTCAGTTGTTACCAATAACCAATAACAAATAACAAATAACTACTGACTACTGACTACTTGACTAATGACAACTGACTAATGACTACTGACTGATGACTAAAATTACTTAGCCTCAGCTTTCATTTTTTCAGCTTTGGCGATCGCCTCATTGATATCGCCAACCAAATAGAAAGCTTGTTCCGGCAGCTCATCAAGTTCGCCAGCCAAAATCATTTGGAAGCCCTTAATGGTATCAGCCAGCTTGACGTACTTACCGGGGGAACCGGTGAACACTTCCGCCACAAAGAACGGTTGAGACAAGAACCGTTCAATTTTGCGAGCGCGAGAAACAGTCAAGCGGTCATCTTCCGACAGCTCGTCCAAACCCAAAATCGCAATAATATCTTGCAATTCCTTGTAGCGTTGCAGAATAGACTGCACCTGACGCGCCACACCATAGTGTTCTTCGCCTACAATGCTAACTTGCAACATTGTGGAGGTAGACTCCAGCGGATCGACAGCCGGATAAATACCCTTGGCAGCCAAACCGCGAGACAACAAAGTTGTAGCGTCCAAGTGAGCAAAAGTCGTAGCCGGCGCTGGATCAGTGAAGTCATCCGCAGGTACGTACACAGCTTGAACCGAAGTAATCGAACCTTCGGTAGTCGAAGTAATCCGTTCTTGCAAGTCGCCCATGTCTGTACCGAGAGTCGGCTGATATCCCACAGCCGAAGGCATCCGACCCAAAAGAGCCGATACCTCAGAGCCCGCTTGCACGAACCGGAAGATATTGTCAATGAACAACAGCACGTCTTGCTTGCTGACATCGCGGAAGTATTCGGCCATCGCTAGAGCCGACAGACCCACGCGCATCCGAGCACCGGGAGGCTCGTTCATTTGACCGTATACTAGGGCAATTTTCGACTTGCTGCGGTCTTTTTCGTCAATAACCCCAGACTCGATCATTTCCTTGTAAAGGTCATTACCTTCACGGGTACGCTCGCCCACACCGCCAAACACGGACACGCCGCCGTGAGCCTTAGCGATGTTGTTCACGAGTTCCATCATGATCACGGTTTTGCCAACGCCTGCGCCGCCGAACAAACCGATTTTGCCACCACGACGGTAGGGAGCCAGGAGGTCGATGACCTTGATCCCAGTTTCAAACACCGAAGGTTTGGTTTCCAGTTCGGTGAAAGCCGGCGGCTGGCGGTGAATGGGCATACTTTCGGAAGTATTGACCGGGCCGAGGTTGTCTACGGGTTCGCCGATGACATTAAAAATGCGGCCGAGAGTTGGGAGTCCGACTGGAACTTGGATCGCTTCCCCGGTATCTATTACTTCCATACCGCGCATTAAGCCGTCGGTGGTACTCATGGAAACTGCACGCACTTGGCTGTCTCCGAGCAGTTGCTGAACTTCGCAGGTAACAGAAATGTCTTGACCTGCTTCGTTTTTGCCGGCGATCGTAATAGCGTTATAGATTTGGGGCAGTTTGCCGCCTGGGAATTTGACGTCTACAACTGGCCCGATGATTTGGGTGATGTAGCCTACGTTCGTTTTTGTTGCGGTGGATACCATGAATAGTGCCTTTGTTAGGATGCTATTTTTCCCATTGTGGAAAAAGTCTTAACATTTAGAAATGCTATTTCTCACAGTACCACTGAACAGACTCACTATTTAGATTTGTCTGGGCTGGTTAAAAGTCATTTTTCTGGTTGCTGCTGTCGCTTTTTTTTCCCGCGAGCCGCAGCCAAAGCCCCGAGCCCCAGTATAGTGCCGAACATCGTGACTGGTTCGGGAGCTACCTCGGCTGAAATGATGAAGTCTTGGAAGTCAGCGTCGTTTCCTCCTCCAGCATCGTCGAAGGAGATTTTTGCGCCCTGAACCAGTTGGGCCAATGTCAGCAATGAATATTGCTCTGGGCCTTTACCGCCGTTGACGTTGGCAAATGAGTCGCTGGAGTTGTAGTCGAGCTTAAAGTCGCCAAATACCGCTTGTTGACAACCCGTCAGCACACAGTCATCTCTCCGAAACTGGGTGTTGGCAGCAAACCAGTCGGGGCTGTTCATGAAGGTGCTTGAGGAGACATACTGCTCTAATGGTTTGCCGGTGCCGCTGTCACTCCACAGCAGCAGGGCATAAGTTTGATTTCCCAAAAATTTGAAGGTTTGGGTGATGGAGCCGTTGTCAGATGTGACAGCGTTGCCGAAGCTTCCCTTCGATTCATCGGCTGCGCCGTTATCTGAGGGTTGAAGCTCGTAAAACAGTTTGGCGATGTTGGTGTATCCTGTGTTTCCTGACTGAGCTTGGGCTACCCACAAGTTGGACTGGTAACTGCCGTGTGATTCGTTGAAGGTAAAGTTTATGCTTGTATCTTCATCGAATTGGATGCCATTTGTGCCAAACATGAAAGCTTGGACGGGCGTGCAGATGCTGAGCAAGATTGTGGTTGCCAAGCTGGCGATGGTAAAAGATGTTTTTTTGACTAGCGTTAAGGTAGTCATAACCCTGATTCCTCCAATGTTGTTAGGTAGTAAGGCGGGAAACGCACTTTTCCCGTGATGGGGAAGAGACGATCGCCCCTTATGCGATATTTAGGACGATGGCCATAGCTGCGAAACTTTACAGCAGTGACTCTACAGACTGATATCACTTAGGTGTGTCCTGATATTAAATCAGTGTTTGTAATTCTAAGAGTTTTCACTGACACTAGGGTGCCACACTTGAATCTATAACAGCAAGATTTTAATCGCATCTCCATTTCCAACCTACTACATTTATTTTGATCCGCAAGACTCTAAAACTAACTGTAATACTTGCAAATATTAGGTTACATCAAAAATATTCTGTATTTTTGATGTAAGCTTTATAAAGTTTTGGTAAAGTCAATCAAAAAAATATAAAGTTTACGATCGAAGCTCGGCTGTTCGACCAGCGCTCGAAGCGGGATGCAAGCTGTTATAAGGTGTGCAGAAGAGTGGGGAGGCGACTGCGAGTAGGGATTGGAGCGTGTTTTTTGCTGCTTTCAGCAAGTGGCGGTTACAGGCGATCGATACTTGCGTATTTTTGCTTAATATACTGAGTGATTTTTTACTCCTAATTATCGGATTCTGCTTCGTATTTTTACCAGGAGTCCCGAACGCATCAACCCGGTTTTTTAAGGTAATGGCGTGTGTCGATTTTCCATTTTTCGATTTGAGATGCTTCGACTTACTTCGACTTCGCGAGCGTACAAGTCGCGAGCGTACAAGTTTGAGATTTACAAAGGCAGATGAATCTAGGAGTTTGAACTTGAATCTAAAATTTTGAGCTTTCCAAGACAGGAGTACATGACACGGTATCTGTTTTTGTGGGCTGTCATAGAAGTAGTGAAAGCGGAAACAATAAAACCCAGTTTTATTACAGGTTTCTGAGTGCTATTAAAAAACTGTTTCTACGTAAATTCTAGTAATTAAATACATACATTCTTTCCTATTATAATTATTAGAGAATAAAAAATATTGCTATCCTATTGACATGAGTAGTTTTTAGTAGTAAAAATAGGAGATATAGATCGATAGTCCGCACAGTTTTTGGTACAGCGACCCAAAGCTACATTCTACCGTTAAAATTTTACCGAGTGAGGAAGCTCTCACTCGCCTTCTACCGTTGGTGATTTAAAAGTGTATGGACTATTGATAAATACGATCGCACTTTAAACAAAATATTTAAGCACAATGACAACCAACAAACTACATTTGCTCGGATGGTTATTCATTGTTGGCTGGCTGAGTGCCGGGGCTATGGGTTCGGCAAACGCGCAACCCATCACCCCGGCACCGGATGGTACTAACACAGTTGTTACTCCCAACGGCAACCGCTACGACATTTCCGGGGGGTCTTTCAGCGGAAATAAGGCTAATCTTTTTCACAGTTTTACTCAGTTTGGCCTCAGCGAAGGTCAAACGGCTAACTTTCTGACTAATCCCAATATTCAAAATATTCTGGGGCGGATTACTGGGGGAAATCCTTCTTTAATCAATGGCTTAATTCAAGTTACGGGCGGCAATTCCAATTTATTTTTGATGAATCCTGCGGGCATGATTTTCGGGCCAAATGCCAGCCTCAACGTGCCGGGATCTTTTAATGCTACTACGGCGACAGGGATTGGTTTTGGGAACAATCAGTGGTTTAGTGCGATCGGCAATAACAATTGGGCAACTTTAATTGGGATGCCGAATAGTTTTGCGTTTACAAATTTCCCAGGGGGAAGCATTGTTAATGCAGGCAATTTGACGGTGGCACCAGGTCAAAGTTTAAGTTTGATCGGCGGGACGGTTGTCAATACCGGTCAGCTAACTGCGCCTAGCGGCAATATTCTCATCAGCGCTGTACCTGGTAACAATTTGGTGCGAATTAGTCAAGCTGGAAATTTATTGAGCTTGGATATTCAGCCGACAGCAACTCAAAGTTCGCTGCCGAACAATTGGACGCAACCGGTGTTATCTTTGCCGGAGTTGCTGACTGGAAAAGGTGTGGCACAGGCAACGGGTTTGACGGTAAATCCTAATGGGGAAGTTGTGTTGACGGCGAATGTTGCAGTGCCGGTAACTGCGGGAACTGCGATCGCCTCTGGTAATGTCAATGTTTCTGGTAACACTGGCGGTACTGTAAATATTTTAGGCGACAAAGTAGGAGTTATTGCTGGCAATATCGATGCTTCTGGGATTAACGGCGCAGGTAATGTACTGATTGGTGGAGATTATCAGGGTTTGGGGACTGTACCCAATGCTCTAAGAACTTATGTGAGCAATGATGCTATTATTAATGCCGATGCTTTGCTTGACGGTAATGGCGGACGAGTAATAGTTTGGGCAGATGAAACTACTCGCTTTTTTGGTAACATTTCTGCACGAGGCGGCATTAATTCAGGTAATGGCGGTTTTGCAGAAGTTAGTGGTAAAAATTATTTAGATTATCAAGGTTTTGCTGACTTGCGAGCCCCTAACGGTATAACCGGTACATTACTATTAGATCCAACGGATATTGAAATTAGGAATGCAGCCAGCAGTGCTTCAATGAGTGCAACTAGCCCATTTCAAGATAACGGGAGTTTAGGAACTTCGATTTTAGATCGCAACGTTTTGCAGACACAGTTGGGTTCAGGTAATGTAATTGTGACGACAAACTCATTCTTTGGTGGTCCCCCTCTGGGAGGGACGATTACAGTATTCGATTCTATTACTTGGAATAGCGGTTTTTCCCTAACATTGCAAGCGAATAACAATATTACTGTCAATCAACCTATTACCAATTCTGGGAATGGGGCGATCGCATTGAATGCTAGTAATGCAATATCAGTCAATGCCAACCTTTCCACTGACGGCGGCAATATTACCCTCACCAGTGGGGGTGATATCAACACTTCTGCCAGCACTCTGAAGTCCAGTTTACCATCATCACAGGCGGGAGCGATCGCCCTCTCAACTTCTGGTGGCAACATTATTACTGGCAATCTGAATTCCAATGGCAGCGGTTTTATAGGTACGGGAGGTAATATTACCCTCTCTGTTACTGGAGGTACAGGTTTCATTAACACCAGTGGTGGAACTTTGGATTCCCGTTACTCCGTAGGAGGAGCAGGGGGAGCGATCGCTCTCTCAACTGTTGGGGGTAACATTACTACTGGCAATCTGAATTCCAGTACGGGCGGAGGAGGAGGAAATATTACCCTCTCTATTGCTGCAGGAAATGGTGACATCAACACCAGTGCTGGTTTTCTGAATTCCAGTTCCTCTTTAGGAACTGGGGGTGCGATCGCCCTTTCAACTGCTGGTGGTGGTAACATTACCACTGCTGATGTAATTTCCTATTCCCCCAATACAGGTAATGGAGGAAATATCACCATTTCTGTCACCGGAGGAACCGGTGCAATTAATACCACTGCCGGTACACTTCTTGATTCCTCTTCTCAGTTAGGAAATGCTGGAGCGATCGCGATTTCAACTGCTGGTGGTAACATTTCTAGTGGAAATGCGAATGCCTTTACATCAGGTACAGGTACGGGAGGGAATATCACCTTCTCTGTTACTGGAGGTACAGGTTCCATTAACACCGGATATCTGCATTCAAATTCCTCTGCAAACAATGGGGGAGCGATCGCCCTCTCAACTACTGGTGGTGGTAACATTTCCACTGGTAGTATATGGTCATTTGCAGCATCAGGTGCAGGTAATGCAGGAAACATCCTCCTCTCTGTCACCGGCGGAAATGGTTCTATCAATACCAGTGTTGGAGATATCTATTCCACTTCTGTGGCCGGAAATGGAGGTGCGATCGCCATTTCAACTGCTGGTAGTAATATTACTACTGGTGTTATGAATTCTTCCTCATCAGGTGCAGGTACGGGAGGTAACATCACCCTCACTGCCGGAGGACCAGGCGCGATCGACACTACTCCTGGAAATGTGGATGCCACTTCCACTTCAGGAAATGGGGGAGCGATCGCCATTTCAACTGCTAATGGTAACATTACTAATGGCGATCTGATTACCGGTTCCTCCGGTGTAGGTAATGGAGGGAACATTACCCTTTCTGTCACCGGAGGAACAGGCGCAATTAACACTACTGCGGGACTGGTAGATGCCACTTCCAATGCAGGAAATGGGGGAGCGATCGCCTTCTCAACTGGTGGTGGTAACATTACCACTGGAGGCACCAATTCCTTTTCATCAGGCACAGGTACGGCAGGAAATATTACCCTATCTGTCACCGGAGGAACAGGCGCAATTAACACCACTGGTGGAAATGTGTATTCCTCTTCCATTTCAGGAAATGGAGGGCCGATTGCCTTAACTGCGCCAGGGGGAATTACAACAGGCTTTCTTGAGTCTAATACCACTTCAACTTCTAGCAGCAGCACCGCTGGCCAGATTACCTTCAATTCTGGTACAAACAATACGACAATTAGCGGCGATATTGATGCCTCAGCCACCGCAGGTAGTGGTGGCAATATTACTTTCCAATCACCCGTTATCCTCACTCAACCAACTATTACCCTGACAACATCAGGAACTACCAGCAGCGGCAATCTCGCCTTTAATAGCACCCTTGATGGCACTACAGCCAACACTGAAACTTTATTAGTCAATGCAGGTGCAGGCAACGTCACATTTACAGGCGCAATTGGTAGTATTACATCATTACAAAACATCAACGCCAACAGTACAGCAACCACTACATTTAATGCCGTCAATGCCGCGAGTTTAACCACCAACACTGGCGGCACAACTGAACTAAAAGGCAATGTCGCTACCATCGGCAGTCAAACTTATGGAGATGCTGTCACAATTGCCACTAATCCGATTATTTCAGGCAGTAGCGTTACTTTCAATAATACTGTTGATGCCAATAACATTGGCAGCGACTTAACTGTAAATGGGGGTGCAGGTAATATTACATTCAATGGTGCAGTTGGCAATACCAAGGCATTAGGAAATATTACTGCTAACTCTACAGGAATAACCGCATTTAATCAAACAGTCAATGCCGCGAGTTTGACTACAGATGCCGGGGGCACAACTCAACTTAATGGCAATGTCGCTACCATCGGCAGTCAAACTTATGGAGATGCTGTCACAATTGCCACTAATCCGATTATTTCAGGCAGTAGCGTTACTTTCAATAATACTGTTGATGCCAATAACATTGGCAGCGACTTAACTGTAAATGGGGGTGCAGGTAATATTACATTCAATGGTGCAGTTGGCAATACCAAGGCATTAGGAAATATTACTGCTAACTCTACAGGAATAACCGCATTTAATCAAACAGTCGATGGCGTGAGTTTAACCACCAACACTGGCGGCACAACTGAACTAAAAGGCAATGTCGCTACCATCGGCAGTCAAACTTATGGAGATGCTGTCACAATTGCCACTAATCCGATTATTTCAGGCAGTAGCGTTACTTTCAATAATACTGTTGATGCCAATAACATTGGCAGCGACTTAACTGTAAATGGGGGTGCAGGTAATATTACATTCAATGGTGCAGTTGGCAATACCAAGGCATTAGGAAATATTACTGCTAACTCTACAGGAATAACTGCATTTAATCAAACAGTCGATGGCGTGAGTTTAACCACCAACACTGGCGGCACAACTGAACTAAAAGGCAATGTCGCTACCATCGGCAGTCAAACTTATGGAGATGCTGTCACAATTGCCACTAATCCGATTATTTCAGGCAGTAGCGTTACTTTCAATAATACTGTTGATGCCAATAACATTGGCAGCGACTTAACTGTAAATGGGGGTGCAGGTAATATTACATTCAATGGTGCAGTTGGCAATACCAAGGCATTAGGAAATATTACTGCTAACTCTACAGGAATAACTGCATTTAATCAAACAGTCAATGCCGCGAGTTTAACCACCAACACTGGCGGCACAACTCAACTTAATGGTAATGTGACTACAACTGGCAGTCAAACTTATGGAGATGCTGTCACAATTGCCACTAATCCGATTATTTCAGGCAGTAGCGTTACTTTCAATAA
>NZ_JAUBPP010000039.1:0-32307 GCF_036700765.1 Microcoleus sp. S1D4 | reverse complement strand
CCTTGAATCTGATCGAAAGCGAATATCCGGCGGGAGAGCCAATAATTTTATGAGGGTTTTTCGATGATTTTTGGTAATTCTACCAAGGGCTTATACCCCCAATATCCCGTGCAACTACCAACAAAATTATGGTGAGCATAAGCCAGAGTGGATGTCTAATTCCTCGGTTTTTTGGATGGTCTGGAACTAATTTAATCGCTTCTAATAAATTCATTAATTCTTTGTCCTATAGTGATAGTTTTACCCGATGGTAATATCTGATTGCCTCTTCTATGATACATTATTGCGTTGACAATTAATCCACCCTGCCGAAGAGATTTGCGAAAGGGGGGAAGGTTGACCGTTATTGTGCTTGGTTGACGGATTTCGGTTTTATTGAGATGAAACTGGAATTTTTGGGGGTTCAAGCGTTAATTGATGATTATGATTTGGCGAGGGTTTCTGATGTTTTGTTGTCGGAGGGGCAAAGTCAAACTCTGAGATTGATTCAAGGGGCAATTCGTAAGTCTGCGCACGTTTTGGATGGGGATAAAACGCAGTTGGCTGGGCAATTGTTGGGGAAGTTGCTGGATTTTGAGGTGCCTGAGATTCAGGGGATGTTGGAACAGGCAAAGCAGTGGAAAGATAGTGTTTGGTTGCGGCCTTTGAAGGCTAATTTAGAGCAACCTGGAGAAGGATGTCTGCGAACTCTCACCGGTCATACTGGCAAGGTAGATGCAGTTGCAATCGCACCCGACGGTAAAACAGCGATTTTCGCTTCATGGAATGAACTAAAAATCTGGGACACCAAGACAGGCACCCAACTGCGAACCCTCACCGGTCATACTGGCGGGGTAAATGCAGTGGTGATCGCACCAGACGGTAAAACAGCGATTTCCGCTTCATGGAATGAACTGAAAATCTGGGACACCGAGACAGGTACCGAACTTAGAACCCTCACCGGTCATACTAGCCAGATAATAGCAATCGCGATCGCACCAGACGGTAAAACAGCGATTTTCGCTTCACGGAATGAACTGAAAATCTGGGACACCGAGACAGGTCGGGAACTGAAAACTCTCACGGGTCATACTGGCTATGTAAATGCAGTGGCGATCGCACCCGACGGCAAAACCGCGATTTCCGCTTCATGGGATAAAACCCTGAAACTCTGGAACACCAAGACAGGTCGGGAACTGAAAACTCTCACGGGTCATAGTAGCGGGGTAACAGCAGTGGCGATCGCACCCGACGGCAAAACCGCGATTTCCGCTTCATGGGATAAAACCCTGAAACTCTGGAACACCAAGACAGGTCGGGAACTGAAAACTCTCACCGGTCATACTGGCTATGTAACGGCAGTAGCGATCGCACCAGACGGCCTAACAGCGATTTCGGCTGCATGGGATAAAACCTTGAAAATCTGGGATACAGACAGCGGCTGGGAACTGAAAAAGCTCACGGGTCATACTAGCGAGGTAAGAGCAGTATTGATCGCACCCGACGGCCAGAGAGCGATTTCCGCTTCAGACGATAAAACCCTGAAAATCTGGGATTTGCTTAATGGCAAAGAAATTGCTAGTTTCAGCGGAGATGCTGAGTTTAATTGCTGTGCAATTTTGCCTGATGGAGTGACAGTTGTAGCGGGGGATTCGTTGGGCAGGGTGCATTTCCTGCGATTGGAGGGAGTTAGCGGCGGGCGATAATCCAAGAAACCGGGTTTTTGCCCGAATCTGTGGGTTGTAGGGAAGTATTTCGGAAAAAACCCGGTTTCTGAACCCCCGCGATCGCATTTTTTGTTGATGGGCGATCGCATTTGATTTGTTAGTCCGTTAGTTAGTCCGCGCAGTCGGGGCTAATTGGTTCGTCGCCGAGTCCGCCAGGGGTTGAAACCCCTGTCTCATAGCGAAAGTCCTCTGAAAGAAGACTGAAGAGTTAGTTGATGTGTATCGGTTTCCTGCGAATCTTTAGTCGGTTTCAACTGAGATCTTGCACCATTCTCAATTAGCCCTGGCATTTTGTGCCAAAATATGAAAAACAGGACGTATAAACAATGTGATAAGTTAATGTCAACCCTTCTTAATTATGCTCAAGCATTAGTCTATAACTTCATGGATTTAATGCCAAGCAAATATCAACGAAAAAGTCTGCGAGCCTTGCTAGGTCTATTTCTGGAAGCAACAGGACAAAGTTTACCCGACTCACTCTCAAATAGTAAGTGCCAGCGCTATTAGTCGCTTCCTCAATCATTACCAATGGTCAGTGCGGGCAGTAATTCGAGTTGTGCGAACCAAAATTATCAGGCAAGTCAAAGCCGAAAGACGGGTTGGGAGGCGACCAATTTTGACGGTAATTTTGGATATGACCACCCTCGAAAAAATTGGTAAGTTCTCAGGGTTAGGGAAACTAATTAGAGTTTATAATGGTAAATGAGGATTGCACCTGTTAGTCCTCTACATACTTGTGGGAAGAAGTCGAGTACCTTGGGGGTTCCGAGTCTATCGGGGCAAGGGAGAGTTGGCGCCAATAAAACTCGGTCAAAGATTGCTAAAAACTCTGCCAAAAACCTTAACAGCACATTATGAAATTCGAGTATTAGGTGATAGCGCATTTGGCAGTATAGAAATGCTCAACTAGGTAAAAAAACAACCACGTACAAGTGGTATTTTTGGGATTAGGAGCGATCGGAGGTTGGCAGATGCGCGGCAGGTAAACCAAGGACTGCAAAGAGGTCAGTAAGTAGTGCTGCAAGGATTAAACTTTCCAGTCACCCTGTCTTGGTATTGGCTCAAACGGGATGATGGCAGTCTCGAAAAATGCTTTGTAATTTCGACAAAACCTTTATCTGCTGTCTACATTACTCGACTCGGTAGAAGACGTTGGCAGATTGAAGGATTCTTTAAAACAGTGAAAAATTGGTTTGGTTTGCATCGGTTTGGACAAAGCACTTTATTGGGAGTTTATCGCTGGCTAGTATTATCTTTTATTGTCTACTTTCTCGCCTTCTGGGCATATCTAGCATCGGGAAAAACTACCTTGCCATATTGGGGAGAGGCGGCGCTACTGGCGAGAGAAACTTTGTTGGCCTCTCTAGTAGTTTTGGGGCTGTTAATTAATATCGCTCGCACCCAGAGTTTAGCTCGTCAGCAGGGTTTTGACATCACTGTTAGTGGTTGGCAGTATGGCTAATTGAGAATGGTGCAAGATCTCAGTTTCAACCGACTTTAGCTATGAGACGGGGGTTTCAACCCCCGGCGGACTGTGCCACAAAGCAGACAAATTTTCGGTCGGTTTCAGGGCGATCGGGTTTTTTGTGGATGGGCGATCGCACTTTTGGATTGATGGGCGATCGCACGGCTCTCCTGAACTTATGGTTATAAGTTTATCTAATCAGAAAAGCAAGCTAATACGCGATTCCTAAAATTATTAAAATTAGAAAAACCATACCCTTGCCGCATTATCAACTTAATCCGATTGTTGATTCCTTCCATGACTCCACTTGTTATGCGATGAAGAAAGTAGTTGCAAATACCCTCAAAATGATTCTCAATTGTTGATGCAGCTTCTCTCAAAAAGACTTGTGCATGATTTAGCCATTCTTTGATTTTCTTCTGCCCTTTTTGTACCGTCAAATTAGTCTCATATATTTCTCTAAATTTTTCTTTCATCTCATACGCAATTCGCAAACATTCGGATTTTTCTAGTGTCATTTATGATTTATCAATCTGGTCTTGATTCAATTTTAGTCGACTACATAATAATAAATATTTACTTTACCTATCTGTTATTTCGGCTGCTCTACGTAACTTATTTAAGTCTTTATTAACTACTTTCATCACATGAAAACGATCAATAATAACTTTGGCATTTGGGAATACTTTTTTGATAACCTTAGGGAATCCTCCCCACATATCAAAACTGACTTCCTCAACTTTTTCACGAACCTCAATTGCTTGTTGCATCAGGACTTCAATGATTTCTTCACAGCGATCAGAATCAATCATCTCAATTAAATTACCTTCGCCCAGGTCACTCACAACAGTCACAAAATTTCCTTGACATTTTCGCATACTTATCTTATCCAGACCAATTCGTTTAACCCGTTGCCAATTCGTTTTTTTTTAGGGTGTTTACCTGCTCAAATATTCCTTTTATTTCGTCATAACTCAGTCCTTCTTATCTACCAATTTGCTCCAGGCTCGATTGTTTAACACGCTCATAAATATTTTGTTCGTATCGTTGAGTATGCCGTCTTTTAACGTCCAAAAAATCTAATTTTTCTGTTGGATACCGTTGAGTAAGTTAGGACAGTAAAACTGCCGTCGTGGGATTTTTAGATATACAGGACGACCAAAAACCGACAAATCTCTTACTAAAATTGGTCGATTTTGATGCAGTTTTTTGGTAGGATTGTTACAATGATGACAAACAATTCCTTCTGATAAAATGCTCAGTCCCAAGAAAATTTTTCCCTCAACTTGAGTACAAGTTTCAACCCTGACTCTAGGCAAGGCTAATAGATAATCTAGATGGAAGCTCATAACGGTAAATGTATTAGTAGGTACATTTTACACCACAAACTCAGGAGAGCCGATCGCACTTTTGGATTGATGGGCGATCGGGCTATAATACAGAAAACTTGACAACAAATATAACTGTCATGAGAGAGTTAATCCAACAAGAATTAGAAAAGTTCGATCGAGAACAACTCCAACAAGTAGTTGAATTTATTAGCTTCCTGAAATTCCGTGCCAGATTAGTGAGTATTCCTGCGATCGATGAAACTAACTTAGCTGAACTCTACAGCGAATTTGCCGAAGAAGACCGACAGCTTGCGGAACTCGGAATCAGCCAATATTCAGAACTCCTCAAACATGAGGATTTGGCATGACAATCAGAGGTGAAATCTGGATTGCCAACCTCTTTGAGATAAATGTGCGATCGCCTGTAAAATAACACTAAAAACATAGGAGTAATCGCCGTGAGCGTCACAACTGTAAAATGGACGGTTGCAGACTACCACCGCATCATTGAAGCCGGCATTCTGGAAGGGCGAAAAGTTGAACTAATAGGTGGAGAAATCATCGAAATAGCTCCCGAAGGAGAATCTCATGCTTACTGTAGCGATGAGGCTGGAGAGTACCTAATGTACTTGCTGGGCGATCGGGCTAAAGTGCGGCAAGGTAAGCCGATTACCTTGCCACTTAACAACTCCGAACCCGAACCAGATATCGCTGTAATTCAACGTTTGGGACAAAATTATCGAGAACATCATCCCTATCCAGAAAACATCTTTTGGGTGATAGAATACTCCAATTCTACCCTAACTAAAGACTTGGGAATTAAAAGCAAAATTTACGCAGCAGCCGGGATTGCCGAGTATTGGGTTGTCAATTTGCGAACTATGGAATTAATCGTGTTTCGAGATCCTACCGATGAAGGCTATCAATTCAGAGAAACTCTGACTCACGGTAATATTAACCCCCTGGCTTTTCCCGATGTTTCAATTGCGATCGAGCGTTTATTAGGTAATTAGGTAAATGAGTCTGATTAAACCGAAGCATTTGGCTCGATTGCAAAAACGTAAGGATTCAGGTCATGCCAAAAGTAGTAAAACCTATAGGGCATAAGCATTTGATCGAATTATCGTAAAATCTTTATTCTTATTAAGAAACCATGAAAGCTTTTATTTTCGTATTTATTGAGAATCAAGCTATTGATTTAGCGAATTTTTGAATTTTACAAGTCCCTCTGTGACTACGTTTCAGATACCTGAATCCTTACGAAACCGCCAGAAAGTCAAACGATGTCCACTCCAAGCCGACGAAGAGAGTATTCGGAAATGTGAAAATCATCGCCTAAAATCTTCAACCCGCGCAGGCGCGTGAGTGTCTGTGTAGACGTGGTTTCAACCGCCGGGTTTTTTGGGTTTCTTAAGTCAAAATCGAGCCGCTCATCATCCGCTGATATCTCCTCTCCAACTCATCCCGCACCACAGGCCACTGATTCAAACTTTCATCATTCTCAATCACCATTTGTGCGGCAGCCCTCGCCAACTCCAAAACCTCCTGATCTTCCACCAAACTCGCCAAAGCAAAATCCGGCAAACCCGACTGCCGAGTTCCCAAAACCTGACCCGGCCCCCGCAATCTCATATCCATTTCCGCAATAAAAAAACCATCCTGAGATTGTTCTAAAACCTTCATTCTCTGCATAGCTTCCGCCGTCTTAGAACCCGGCATTAACAAACAATAAGAACGGTTGCTGCCCCGGCCGACACGACCCCGCAATTGGTGCAATTGCGACAGTCCAAAACGCTCCGAATTTTCAATCAGCATTACCGTAGCATTCGGCACATCTACTCCCACCTCCACCACAGTTGTAGATACTAAAATATCAGTTTCTTTGTCTCGAAACTTCGTAATTGCCTCATCTTTGTCCGCACTGCTCATCCTGCCGTGGAGCAAACCCACCTTAAACTCAGGAAATACACTGCTTTGAAGTTTTTCTTTTTCTTCAATTGCCGATCGCACATCCAACTTTTCCGACTCTTCCACCAGTGGCAGCACCACATAAACTTGACGGCCGCTCGCCACTTCCCGGCGAATCAAATCGTAAGCCTGGATGCGTTCTTTTGCCGACAGAACCGTCGTTTGAATTGCCTGCCTACCGGGGGGAAGTTCATCAATTTGACTCACATCTAAATCGCCGTGCAGCGTCAGCGCCAGCGTCCGGGGAATGGGAGTTGCCGTCATCGTCAAAACGTGCGGAGATTCGCCTTTTTGCTGCAATTTAGCCCGCTGCTGCACCCCAAATCTGTGCTGTTCGTCAATTACCGCCAAACCTAATTTGTGGAAATTTACTGTATCTTGAATCAGCGCGTGAGTTCCCACTAAAACAGGCAATTCTCCCGTTTCTAACTGGCTGTGAATTTCTCGGCGCTTGGCTACTTTTGTCGAACCAGTTAACAGTTCCACAGACAAGTGCATCAAATTAAACCAACCTACCAATTTACGGTAATGCTGTTCTGCTAAAACTTCTGTCGGTGCCATTAAAGCGGCTTGATAACCCGATTGAATTGCTGCTAGCATTGCGACTACGGCGACTACGGTTTTGCCCGCGCCGACATCGCCTTGTACTAATCGGTTCATCGGTTGCGACGAAGCCAAATCGTTGAGGATGTCATTAATTACTCTTTCCTGGGCATTTGTCAAGGCAAAAGGCAAGATTTCATAGAAATGTTCGATCAATTTGCCGCTAGGAAGGATGACTGCACTAGCTTGAGCTTTTCTTTGGGTTTGGCGGCGCTTCAAAAGTCCTAATTGCAGGTAGAAAAATTCGTCAAAAACTAGGCGTCGGCGGGCGGCGGACAAGCAATCGCGATCGAGCGGAAAGTGAATATTTGCCACCGCATCGGCTAAACCCATTAAACCGTAACGATCGCGCAAATCATCCGGTAGCGATTCCGGCAACAGTTTCGCCGCCGGCATCGCAGCCAAAATCGATCGCCTCACCGAACCCGCGTCTACCCCTTCCGTCAGCGGATAAACAGGTATCAGGCGGCCGACTTTCATAGATTCGATCGCACCGCCGGAGTCGTCTAATACTTCCAACTCAGGATTATCTAAAGTAATGCCATATTTACCCTGCTTCACCAACCCCGAAGCAGCCAACACCGCACCAGTACAATACTCGCGCTTTTTGAATTCTTGCCAGCCGCGATTGCTGTAGCGAGGCCCGGCAAAAAAGCGACTAATTTTTATTTCTCCCGTGCGGTCTTTTAAAATTACTTCTAATATCGTTAATTTCTTATTCTTCGGGCTAGAAAAGCAATTGCACCGCTTTACTTCGGCGATTAAAGTCACAGTTTCCCCTGCTACCAACTCGCGAATTTGTACTTGCTTTGCATAGTCGATGTGGTTGCGGGGATAGTAGTAAAGCAAGTCGTATACAGTGTTTAAACCGAGTTTTAACAAGCGGTTGCCGTTGGCGGGGCCGATGCCGGTGACGCGGGTTAAGGGTTGGTCGAGGGTCAAGCTGGGCGGTGGCGGTGCCGCACTCAGCGGTGCTGTTCGGGGAACGGAAACGGCTGGGGCGACCGACTCGGCGGCGTTTGCGGGTCTGACTTGTGTGGTTTGTTCTTCCCAAACTTGCTCCATTTGTCTGAGGAAACTCACTGTAATGGCGATCGAATGCTGGCGCTGTTCGAGATCCTTCTGCGGGTAGATGTCAAATTCCACAGCTAGTTGTCTGGCACGATCGCGCGCAGAAGCCGCCACAACACCGGCTAACTGTCTCAAACTCAAGCCGAGAAACTCGCTGAAGCGGTATTGGGTGCCCTGGATGTCGTTAAATCCGCGATCGGCTTCTACTGAAAGAGCTTTTTGCAATCGCTGCCATTCTGGTTGGTTGTTAGTCATCAGTCATTAGTTATTAGTCATTAGTCATCAGTCATCAGTCATTAGTTGTTAGTCATTAGTTGTTAGTCATTAGTCATTAGTCATTAATCATAGCTCAAGAATCCCAGACAACAACCAACTGCCAACAACCAACTGCCAACTGTCAACGGCCAACTGCCAACAACCAACTGACTAATCTTCAAACCAACTCGATCGCCAAGCCGACTCAGCCTCCACCACAGCAAGTTCCCGCTGCTTTTTCTGGTAATCCCGGCCTAGGGAGTTTAACTTCACAGAGAGGTTGCGAACTTGCTGGCGCCAAGCCGAAGTTCCCGCATCGGCAAACTCTATTTCTGACAACCGCAGTTTAATTGCTGTAATGTGCACGGCCATAGTAACCTGTGCTTGTGCTAAGTTTGGCGGTGCCGAAGAGCTATCGGCTTGAACGATTAAGTTTAATAAGTTAGGCGGCCCAGCAACGCTGTCGCCCGAAGCTTCAGCAGCATAAGCAGCTTCTAGAATAGGTTCTGGCAATTGATTGGGCAAGATTCCCGACTGTTGCAGCAAGCGGTTGGTGTCACGAGAAAGCAGTTTGAGAATCAGGACGATCGACTTTTCAATACTATTTTGCCAGCGCGCCAAACTTTCGGGAGAATTAGCATTTGGCACATGATAATTTGCCACTGAAAATAGATAGTTAATGGCTGAAAGTTGTTTCTTTTCCTCTTCCTCTTCCTCTTCCTCTTCCTCTTCCTCTTCCTCTTCCTCTTCTTCTTCCTCTTCCTCCTCTTCTTCCTCTTCCTCTTCCTCCTCTTCTTCCTCTTCCTCTTCTTCTTCCTCTTCCTCCTCTTCTTCCTCTTCCTCTTCCTCTTCTTCGTTTTTGTCGAAGTCCTCTTCCTCTTCCTCTTCCTCTGCCTCTGCTTCAGTCACTAGCGATCGCAATTTTTCCTCCGACGCAGCAGCCAAAAGCCTTACAGACTGCTGCATTTTTTGCCGCCCATCGAAGGACAACTTGAGAAACGACTCCGGCGCGGATTGAGTGCAAAGGTGATAGCAAGCCAAAATTAACTGCTGCCGCACCGCTTGTCCCAAGGAAGTTAAATAACTGTCGTATGTACTGCGAAACTCCACATTCAAGGCTGCTAAACTCTCTTCTAGTCCTGCCAAATCTTGCTCTATGCGTTCTCTTGCTCCCACCATATCTCCCGTATAAAATTAAAATAGGACGTCGTATAAAACTAAAAATTCCTAGGGTGTGTCGCCGTAAACAATCTCTAAATTCAATCGACAATATGAAGGCGACTACCTGACACTTCCGATCCGTGGAAACAAAGCCAACAATTGTTTTCTAGTACAATTTTCGATAAATTATCTTACGTGCGTCACTGTAAGATTGTCGATATTTGTTTTGTATTTTTTGAGGACGACGCACCCTACAACTACTTTAAACCCATTTTGTCATTAAAAATTAAAAATGTGAAAAGCTAATTTTCACATTTTTAATTTCAATTCCCAATCTTAATTGTGAATTACTGAGCACCCATTTGGGCTGCTACTTCATCGGCAAAGTTAGCTTCTACCTTCTCAATGCCTTCGCCTAACACAAAGCGCACGAAGCGGCGCACTTGGACATTTTCTCCGATTTGGGAGATGGTTTGTTTCACCAACTCTTCCACCGAGATATTTTGATCTCGAATAAAAGGCTGATCCATCAAACATAACTCTTTCATGCGCTTGTCAATCCGCCCTTGAACAATCTTTTCTTTGATATTGTCCGGCTTGTTGCCCAAGTCATCCTTGCCCATTTCTATTGCCTTTTCTCTTTCGACAATTTCGGCAGGAATATCTTCAAGGTTCACGTATTCCACATTCGGGCAAGCTGCAATTTGCATCGCAATATTGCGTACTAAACTTTGGAATTCTTCGCGGCGTGCCACAAAATCAGTTTCGCAGTTAACTTCCACCAGCACTCCCACGCGGCCGCCCGTGTGAATGTAGCTGCCTACGAGTCCTTCTGAGGCAACCCGTCCGGCTTTTTTGTCAGCCCCAGCCAGACCTTTTTTCCGCAACCACTCAATTGATGTTTCGATATCGCCTTCGTTTGCAATGAGGGCTTTTTTGCAGTCCATCATGCCAGCGCCAGTCTTGTCGCGCAATTCTTTAACAAGTTTTGCAGATATATCCGCCATCTTCCTTAAGTTCCCAATCAAAATTAGTTATTAGTCATTAGTCATTAGTCATTAGTCAGTAGGGGCGGTGGATGGTGCGTGTCCGCCCTCTTAGTTGTCATTAGTCATTAGTCATTAGTCATTAGTTACTAATCTTAATGTTAATGATTGGACAGGAGTGAAGAAATACCTAGTCGGCATTAGGGCGGACTTTGTACGTGTAGCACCCCAATTAATTTTGGTGCTAACACTAACACAATGAATGCTTTTGCCAGAACTCTACTAATGACTTAGACTCGTGCCATGTACAATTAAAAATCAAAAATATCAAACTAAAAATAATTATTATTTTTAATTTTCAATCTTTAATTTTTAATTGCCTGGTGTCAAATTCCGATCGCAATATTAGCTTTCGGTCTCTTCGCCCTCGGCCTCAGCGGCTTCGTCGGGGTCTACATAATTGGGGTCATCCAATTCTTCGATTTCGCCATCATATTCAGCGCCTTCGTAGCCACCTTCGTAGTCGTCGTCGTAGTCACCGTCGCCACCGGGCTGACCGTGACGACCTTCGTAAATGGCATCAGCCAACTTACCGACAATCAGCTTGATCGATCGAATAGCATCGTCATTTGCTGGAATCGCAATGTCAACCAAATCCGGGTCGCAATTGGTGTCCAACAGAGAGACGATGGGAATTCCCAACTTTTGGCATTCCAACACAGCATTATACTCGCGGCGTTGGTCTACCAGCACCACTCCGTCGGGAATCTTACGCATAGTTTTGATTCCGCCCAGATACTTCTGGAGTTTTGCCATTTCTCGGCGCAGCACCGAAGCTTCTTTTTTCGGCAACAAATCTAGGGCACCGATTTCCTCGCGGCGCTCCAAATCCTTGAGGCGCTCCACGCGGGACTTAATCGTTGTCCAGTTGGTGAGCATTCCCCCCAGCCAGCGCTGGTTGACGTAGTAAGCGCCGCAGCGTTGAGCTTCTTGCGCTACAATCCCGGCAGCTTGGCGCTTTGTACCCACGAACAAAAACTTTTTGCCTTTTTCTGAGGCCACTCTCATGTACTCGTAGGCATCTTCCATGAGCTGAGCGGTTTGCACGAGGTCGATGATGTGAACCCCGTTGCGCTCTGTAAAAATGTAGGGAGACATTTTCGGGTTCCACCGACGGGTTTGGTGTCCGAAGTGAACTCCTGACTCTAGCATTTGAGCCAAACTGACTACTGGCATTGTATTTTAAACTCCTGTATTCGGGTTAATCCTCCACCCGGTAGTATTTCTCAAGATTTGCACCTTGGAAACACCCGAAAACCCGGATGTGCGAACTTAAACAACTTGTCTAGTTTATCACAGGACACACCAGTTTTGCTGACAATCCGATCGCCATTTGGTTGGGTTATCCGTAGGGTGCGCGCCCCAGGGAGCCAGATGCGGCCTGGCTTGGTGCGTGGGGCGTACCCTACGGTTGCGAGTTACTCGCAAGCGCTGCTTACAAAAACAAAAAATCCATATAACAAGGTTGTCAAAGCCTTAGTTAGGTTGTGAGACAATGGCGTTGTTGGTGCGTGTCTTGCGCCTTCTTTAGTTCGATCGAGCTTTGAGCCATTTTGTTCAATCGGCAATTCTACCGGCTTTACGAGTTCCCTCTGGCACCGCAAAAATCCCAAAGCTAAAAACGCCATGCCCATCCCCATTCTCGTCTTGCTTGAAGTTCTAATTGTGATCGCACTTTCGAGACTTGTCGGTTTAGCATTTCGATCGATCAAACAACCTCAAGTCATTGGAGAAATTGTAGCAGGAATTATGCTCGGGCCTTCTCTGTTTGGCTTAGTTGCACCAGATTTAGCAACAGCACTTTTTCCAGCCGAAGCCGTTCCCTTCCTCAACGTGCTGTCTGAGGTAGGGCTGATATTTTTCATGTTCTTGATTGGTTTAGAACTGAACCCTAAGTATCTCAAAAACAATTTAGATGTAGCGATCTTAACTTCCCACGTCAGCATTTTAGTGCCGTTTTCCCTGGGAAGCATCCTAGCAATGCTGCTGTATCCGATTGTTTCAAATAATACCGTTTCATTTACAGCCTTTGCCCTGTTTTTGGGCGCTGCGATGTCAATTACTGCCTTTCCGGTGCTAGCCCGAATTATTACAGAACACAACTTGCAGAATACAAAATTGGGGACGCTGGCCCTGACTTGCGCTGCAGTAGATGATGTGACGGCGTGGTGTTTGTTAGCCGTGGCGATCGCAGTTACTCGAACTAATTCGATGCTGGGCGCTTTGCCGACCATTATTGAATCTTTAATTTACATTGGTTTCATGATGACTGTAGTCCGCTGGTTCTTGCAGCGGCTTTCCAAGCACTACAACCGCACGGGCAGATTAACGCAGTTAGTGCTGGCGGGAATTTACATGGGAGTTGTAGCTTCTGCCTTAATTACTGAATTGATCGGCATTCATTTAATCTTCGGTGCATTTTTGCTTGGTGCTGCAATGCCAAAAAATGCCGGACTCACCAGAGAATTAGCTGAAAAAACCGAAGATTTTGTCCTAATATTTCTGCTGCCCATCTTTTTTGCTTACAGCGGTTTGCGTACTCAAATCGGCCTGCTCAACAGTCCCGAATTGTGGCTGCTGTGCGCCGCAGTTTTGGGAGTAGCAATTATTGGAAAATATGTCGGCACTTATACGGCTGCTAGAGTCTGCGGTATTAGCAACCGCGAAGCTTCTGCGCTTGGTTGGATGATGAACACTCGCGGTTTGACTGAACTAATTGTATTGAATATCGGTCTTTCTCTGGGTGTGATTTCGCCGGTGCTATTTACAATGTTAGTTATTATGGCATTAGTCACAACTTTTATGACTTCGCCGCTGCTGGAGTGGACTTATCCCAAACGGTTAATTCGGTTAGATATTTCAGAATTTAGCTCTGAGGATTCAGAATTAGAAGATTTACCAATTGCTAGTAGCAGCGAAGAAACAGTTAACAACTTGCTGAAAACTTATCGAATTTTAGTACCAGTTGCTAATCCTAGCACGCAGAAAGGTTTGCTGCAACTAGCGGTAGGGCTGGCGCTGCCGGCTGCGGGTACGGGCGGTAACGATTTGCAGTCGGCGGCGGTTCATCCTCTGAGTTTGATCGAATTCAATGAGGATTATGCTTTTCAAAGTACGCCTGCGGAAGCCGATCGCATTATTCAAGAGCGCCGCTCAAAATTATCAGAATTAATTGATAGTTTGGAATTGCCGGAGGCGAGAAAATTCGTGCATCCGATCATTCGGGTTACTAAGGATGTGGCGCGGGAAACGGCGCAAATTGCGGAACTAGATCGCGCGGATTTGATTTTGGTAGGATGGCACAGGCCGACTTTTAGCAGCAACCGTTTGGGAGGGCGTGTCGGTCAAATTCTCAGCAGCGCTAAGGTGGATGTAGCAATTTTTGTTGACAGAGGCCGGGAACGGTTGAATAATTTGTTAGTGCCTTACGCTGCAAATATTCACGATGATTTGGGCTTAGAATTGGCGCTGAGACTGTTAGTTAATAGCGAGGAACGCCGTTTGACGGTGCTGCGGGTGGGGGTAAACGGGTTCGAGGGAAACGAGCTGAGTTACGAGTTTCAGCGAGTGATGGAACAGTTGCCTATTGAGGTGCGATCGCGCATTGAAACTCCGATTGTGGAGGCTGCCGATCCAATTCAAGCGGTGATTGCGGCTTCTGCTAATGCTGATTTGACTATTGCAGGTACGAGCCGGGAGTGGGGAATTGAGCGCCAAACCTTGGGACAGTATACTGATGAATTGGCGGTACAGTGTCATTCTTCGCTGCTGATTGCGCGGTGCTACGTTAAAGCGCGATCGCACTTGGCTTCGGTACTTCCTCGAAGGTAGTCAGTTGGCAGTTGGTAGTTGGCAGTTGTTGGTGGTTAGTTGTTAGCTTTTAATATCAACTTCTTAATGCCTAATGTTTAATGCCAACTGTCAACCGTCAACAACCAACTGCTAACAACTAAGTGGCAAAAACCAACAACCAACAACCAACAACCAACTGTCAACTGCCAACTGCAAAAAAAACAACTGTCAACTGTCAACTGCCAGCATCCAACTGTCAACTGCCAAAAACCAAAAACCAAAAACCAACTGTCAACTACCAATAACCAACTACCAACTACCAATAACCAACAACTAACCACTAACAACTGTCAACTGTCAACTGCCAACTGCCAACTGCCAACTGCTAACTGCCAACTGCCAACTGCCAACAACCAAAATTATGCCTCATTTTAATGTCAAAATGTTATCATTTTATGGTATTTCCCTCGCCATTGTTGCCGTGCTGTTTAAAGTAGTAACTGCTTACGGCGAAACAAATTTAAAGGCTCCTCCGGCACTTGCGGGAAGTTATCGCTTCGATGCTAACAGTTTGCCGGAATGTCTGAAATCTGATGCTTTGGTATTGACAATCGAGCAATCTGGTGTTTATTTGAACGGTAATTTGCGAGGTAGCAGCGAGGCCGATCGCAAAAAAACAGCAGAGGAGAAACCTTCTTTAGGTGGTAAGTGGGAAACTCAAGGATTGAGCTTGTCGGGTGTGGTTCCTAATTTAGAAGGTTGCAGGGATTCCAGTGCGATCGCTCAAAACAGTTCTGTTAAACTGCGAGGAATTTTGGAGGGAGACACCCTTAAGGGAAAAATTAGTTTGAGGGATGGGGCGGCGGCTACTGATTTTACGGCTCAAAGAGAAGCGGTGGCGAAATCGCAGAAGCAGGAACATTGATCGATCGCAATGGGGAATCGAGAAGTGACAACTCTCACCGTTAAGTCGGAGTACCGACTATAACGGGAGCTTCCAATTTCACAATCAGAAATTGCTGCATCGACGGCTGGGCATCCCCTAAGCCTCCACAGCCAGGAAGCGGTAGTCCAACTGCCCCAAGTCCACGAGCTAATAATACAAGTGCTGAGTTCCAATCTCTGTCAATGGTTAAACGACAACTAGGACACTCATGCACTCTATCTTTCAGGGTCTTTTCAACTCTCGTACCGCAACTAGAACACTCAATACTACTGCCACGAGCCGACACTTCTACTGTTTGCTTGCCGCGTTTAACCGCCACTGCTTGCAGAATTTGTAGGAACGCGCCCCAGGCACAATCTAGGATTGATTTCGCTAATCTGGTACGGGCTAAGCCTTTGATATTAAGATTTTCAAATGAAATTAAATCATAAGTTTGGCACAGCCAATGTGCGACGTGATAATGAAACTCTTTGCGGCATCTAGCCACCTTCAAATGTAATAGTGCAATTCTATTTTTCTGTTTCTCCCAATTTTTAGAACCTTTTTCTTGACGCGCTAATTTGCGTTGCGCGCTGGCTAATCTATTTTGTGATGAACGATAAAACCGAGGAACTGCTACGGCTTGTCCCTGTGCGGTAGTCAGAAATTTTTCGCAGCCCACATCAATTGCCGTGACCGACTTAATTTCTTCTACTGGTAACGGCGACGGTACTGTAGAATCCTGCAGGGAAATACAACAATACCAACCATCTGCCTTGCGAATAATCGTACAAGTCTTGAGAATAAAACCATTAGGGATAGGGCGGTGCATCACAACTGGCATCTCACCTATCTTTGATAGCTTCAATACTCCATTACTTAGATACGCTCCTGCCTTAGAACAATTGATTCGTGGATAGACAAATGAGCGTAACTCTCCAGCTTTTTTAAACCGAGGTCGTCCGCCACGCTTGCCTGATTTATCTGGAATTAACCAGCGTTCCCAAGCATGAAGCAGTCTCTGCAAGTTAACTTGTTGAGACTCTGCCCAAATTTTCTTGTATTCGGGGTAAATGAGCTTCGTTTCTTTAAGTGCTGATTGCTGGGTGTAATAATCTACTTTTTCTGGAATATCTCCTATCGGTTCGCTCCGACAGCTACATCGGTCTATTTGACAACGGGTACGCCGCAGCCAATCTAGACGTTGACCTAGCGCATAATTCCAGTGCCGTCTTAGTAACTCCAAGGTATAGAGCATAACGGCTTCCTGTTCGGCACTAGGCTTGATTCTGTAGCAATAGGTGAGTATCATGAGATTTATTATACACTTACCGTCTGCATGACACAAAACTGTTTCTAGTAGGCTACTGAGAAAAGAGTTTGCAGTAGAATTAAAACAAGTCTATACTAAACCTGTTTTCTGGACGGGTTCGTATTTTGTGACTAGCTGTGGCGGTATGACAATTGAGCAGTTAAGAAAGTATGTTGAGCAACAAACAACCCCAGAATAATGACGTTTCGCTATCGCTCAGTTTTTTGTTGGTAGGCATTCCCCACCCGTTAAACGGAGTACCGTTATAACGGGCGACCCCTGCCGACATTAAGTTGGAAATGGTCAAGTTCGATCGTCCACCGTCGGTTTCTCCCCCAGCTTCGCCGGGAAATCACAAAGCTTTAAGGGATCGGCTGGGGAAACGGGCGGCGTTCGATCGAACTCCCGGCACCGTTTCTCGCCCGTGACGGTCGGTTGCTGCTAGATTTAAAAGACACATAAAAGTGATTGATAAAAATAAAGTATCCGAGAGGAGTCTTTGATTGAGAATTTGTCATGCCAGAGACCTCGGATAACCGTATAGTTTGTTTGGAATGGATGTTCCCGTGATCTTAATGCCGTCAGAAACTTTGCTTACCGAGTCAAACCCGTTGATTTTAGACAGTTTGCCAGACTTGTCGCCGAACGATGGCGGATGTCCCCGTCGGGCTAGATTGCAAATTGATTTGATGTTGCTGGCGATCGAAGCCTTGTATCTCGGAGGGGCGGAAGAAATGCTGGCAGTGTCAAAAGACCTGGAATTGGAGTCAATTATCAAAAATCGGGTTGCCTTTTGGATGATGCGGAATACTAACCCGCTGAGACGCTATACCCAGCGCCGATCCCTGACAGTGGTGGAGGCAAAAGCGCTGGTGGCGATCGCCTGTAATATGGCGCGCAAGTTAACCGCGACAATTCGCCAGTTGCTGCTAGATTCGCAGCAGTTGCGATCGAGAAATCTCCCCCTCAGCGAGAACTTGCAGCTTGCCGATTATTTAGAACGCTTTCGAGCTCATTTTCGATCGCGCATGAACCCGAAGCGATCGCTAGTTGCAGCTTACAATTCCGACGAGAAGCTCAACGAACTCGCTTTAAACTTGTTGAGCAAACTGCTATTTTGTACGGGGACGGCCGGAATGCAGCGCTTCTGGGTTAGCTTGTTTGATGGAGAAGTGGAATAAAAATGACTATTAGGCGTCAGTACAGTCTGCCGAATTGCACCCTGGTTCTGGAAGGGTTGAGCGACGGATCGGTATCTAGCCAGTTAGATACACGGCCAGTGCTTTCTATACTAATGAGCGCTGAATGTTATGTGACAGGCATCGGCGAACCCCTCAGCGGGGGACGGGAGTTTTTTGAAAGCTTGGTGAGGGCTGTCAGCAGCTACGCCCAAGAATTTATGAGTGGAGTGCATTATCCCGATCGCTACGGCCCGAATTTGAGTACGGTGCAGTTGCACAGAATAGACGAGAATTCGCACCGTTTGACCGTTCTACCAGCCGAAACAGGCAGCGCTACCCAAATCGATCAAAAAACAGAACTGTCGGCAAAATTAGATTTGACGACGGTACAGCTATTTGACTTAGTGGAGGCGATCGATCAATTTTTTGCCGACACCCAGACGCTGCCAGAATTGTCTCTGCAATTAACCCCAATTTCCAAGCGTTATATCAAGTCCGCCGAACCTTTGGCGAAGCGGAGTTTGCCTGCGGTGGTGGGGATATCGAGTTTGGCTTTGGCGGCGATGGCCTTTTTCTTGGTGCCGGTGCCGCAACTCCAGCGTCCGAGAGATCCGGTGCGACAGCCAAATCCTGCAGGGCAGAATCAGGGAACGCCGAATCCGGGCGGATCGGCTTCGCCAAATCCTACTCCCAGGCCTGCTGACGGTTTGCTACCTGGGGAGAGGACTCCGAATGCTGAACCGAGTTCGCCGACTCCGAGCTCCACCCCGCAATCGGAGGCTTCACCGAGTACCACCCCGCAGTCGGAGGCTTCGCCCAGTACCACCCCGCAATCGGAGGCTTCACCGAGTACCACCCCGCAGTTGGAAGCTTCGCCCCAAAGCACGCCCAGTCCTGTTTCTGAAGCTTTGCCAAGTCCTGATGTTGCAGCCGGGCCGATTACCGATCCGGCAGAAATCGAGCTGTTGAAGGGCAAACTTTCCCAGCAAATTGACGGAGTTTTGAAAACTAAGCCTGCGGTGGATGCGGAGTTGGTTTATCGGGTGAGTGTGGCTAAGGATGGGGCGATTGTCGGTTATAAGTCGGAGAATCCCGCAGCAGTCGATCGATCCGAAGCGCCGTTATCGGAGTTGCTTTACAAACCGATTGGCAGCAGGCCACCAGCAGAACCCCTAGCTGATTTCCGAGTAGTTATTGCACCGGGCGGCACTGTTGCAGTCACTCCTTGGTAATGGTTGATTGTTAACGGTTGACTGTTGACTGTTAACGGTTGACTGTTGACTGTTGACTGTTAACGATTGACTCCAAACACTTAAAATTGCGCCTATCTGAGGGTGGCAACTTGTCAGAATCATTCATGAATTGCCCCCTAGTTTATGATCCCAACGCAACCGGAAACGATGTAATATCAAATCGCGTAGCATCGGAATGATTCAGATATATATTCTCGGACTCTGTGTACTCTGTGTACTCTGCGGTTAAATCATTCCGATCCAAACGGAAACGATATAACATCACACTACAAACCAATTCCTCAACTCTTAGCCTGCGGAGGCAGACTTCGTTTTTGTAGAAGCGATTTCAATCGCCGAATCATCTTCGTTTGACTTTCTGGCGGTTTCAACCGCCGTCTTTTTCTTATATTATAATTTGACTCAAAGTTCTGTCGGCGCACGAGGCTTAATATCTGGATCGAATCCCCCAACTTGATTGGTGCGAATTATCCACAAAAAGGATCCTTGTTTTAAGAGAATTTTGGCGATTTCATCTTGAGTACGTCTGGGAAGCATTGTTCGGTAACTAATAACAGCTTTTAGCAGGTTCGTGATCCCAGAAAAAAAGCTTTTTTTCTGTTCCGAATCAATCCCTACCAATCTCGTATTTTTGCGCCAATCTAGACGGACAATACCGAGGGGAATTAATACTTTTCCTAAACTCTCTCCCAAAACTACTAACTGATGAAATCTTTCGGTTTGTGCGTGGGTAGGATTTGTTTTTAGCCAGTCTTGAATTTGAGAATTTGACTCGACTTCGGCAGTGATTTTTTTAATAGTAGCGTAAATTGCTTGACTGGAATCTTGGACGCAAGAAGTTGCTGGCGTGACTAAAGTTGCGCCGGTGCCGTCTCCGCTGCGGTAGCGCGCCATCATGATATCTAGTTGCTGGTTTAATTCGGTTAAAGGCGACAAGATGATGCCGTCAAAATCGTAGTCGTAACACACGCAGTCTAATTTACAAATGATATCGCAAACCGGGCGATCGCCCAACCAGCCACGCTGCAAGTCTCCCATATAACTTTGCCACTTACTCGAACCGGCGACAATTCCATCGGGATTGTGGGCGTATACTTGTTTGTATTCTATGTCAAAACGCAGTTCGTCGGTAAATCCATCGCGCACTACTTTTGCGATTCCGAAAGCAAAATGTCCGGTGACAATTCCCAGCGGTGCAGATTCGCCTTTTTTGCCGCCAATACCCCCAAAACTGTGAATCACGATACCGATATCTCCTTCTTTCCAAGGGGAGACTAAAGTGTTTTCGGCTACCTCATTTGGCATTAACAATACTCTTTTTGCTTGTCCTTTTTGAGCCGCTGTATTTGACCAGTTTTCGTCTTTTAAATAAGCGAGAGATTTGTTCAGTCCAAAATATGTTTCATCTGGTATTAACTGAGCAATTTTGCGCGGTTCAATTGCTTGGACTACAAAAATACTGTCTTCGTCTCTTTCGCCGTAAATATACCAGCCATCTGGATTTAATGGCGATTGTTCAATCAGGTGATTGGTAGACCTCGCTATACCATTTTTGTCTGGTTGTACTTGGGGAATCCGAATAATTTCGGCTGCGCCGTCAAATTGTTGGGATGTTTTGTTGAAATGCCGGACAATAAATTTGTTGTTATCGGGTTTTTGGCGCTGTAAAATTGAAACTAAGGCGCACAAACGTCCGATAATTTGTACCGGTTCGCGATCGATAATTAGTTCCTGCTGGCCGCTGCTGTGGTCGATCGCAATCACCGGCCTCCGCAGCATCACAGTCACGCTGTCTTCGAGTCTGCTACCCGCCAAAGTTTCCAAAGGGCCGACATTTCGCCAGCCGTTCAACCTATCTGGATGGATGTTACCAGATTTTTGACTTTTTTTCGTTTGTTTTGTGAAGTTGATATCTTGACTGACTGCGTGGACAAAAAACTGAACTTGGCGGTTGGCGATCCACTTCAAAAAGACTGTTTTGCCAATAAAATTTTGATATTTTTTGGGGGCATTTATTACTTCCAAAAATACTGTATCTTTGGGCGGGCGCTGTTCCTTTGAGGGCAAAATTAAGCGCCCTTGCCAAAGAGCGATCGGCTTGTACAGACGGGCAACTGCTGCTGAATTTTTGTAAATTATTGCCGGTTCAATCTCTTCTAAGATATCGTTTTCTGCTACAGAAATCACAAAATTTCTGTCAGTTTTTACGAACACGGGTTCTAAAAAAACTTTTTCAGGATCTGCAATGTTAGCGGTTGAATTGTTAGCCTTTTTTGGGAACAGCGGTAGATTGAAATGGCGGTTTTTTTCCAATTTCGCCTGGAACCAATTGAGGAAAACTCGAATAAAAATAAAAGCGGTTAAACCAAAAACGACAGCTAAGGCTATCAGCCCCAGAGTCAAAATGAATTGGTCTAAAAATTGACCGGAAAGTAAAATAATTGTGGGCCAGATCGAAGAAGATGCTGCCATAGTATCTAAAAACGAGTTTTAGGTTCGATCCAGTCGGCGCTGGCTTGAGTGCCGAAAACTAGGGGTTTGTCTTCGCTGACAGCTACTGTTTGACCGGTCATATCTACTGCACAAAGAGGCCAATGTCGATCGCCCAAATGACCGGCGCGGAACAGAACTTGTCCGGGGCAAACTTGACTCCAACCCAACAGTACAGCATGAGTGTAAAGACTGCGAGCGGGAGCAACAGTATAAGTGTAATTATCATTTTTATCCCAAATGACCGCGTAGTCGGACATATCGGAAGAGTTGAACAGCGCTTCAAATTCGCGGGCGAGAAGGCGGGAACCCTCTTGATTCCAAGCAACAGGTACTAAAATCGCGATCGTCCCGGACATATCGGTGTCATCGCTAGCATACATTCCGCTTTCCGCCAGCGGCGAAGCAGCCGCCACTGTTTGCAATTCCCCGGTTTTGAGATTTTCCACAAACATAACGCTGCTAACCCTACACTGGGCTAATTCCGGCTGTACTTGCAACTCAATTCGACTGTAAGCCGCGTATTGGCCGTTAGTTGAAACTAGCGAAGGGCTGCGATAGTAGCGGAGGCTGGTGCCGCCAGTAGAGCTCAGTTTGGCATGAGTGGCGTTAATCCATTCCCAAGGAATCGGATAGGCGCTATTTAAAGGGTCAGTCATCGTTTTTTTTCCAAAAATTATACAGCATTATCCAACAGAATTCAGGCTTACGCGCCGGGGTACTAGAAACCCGGTTTCTCGCAAGGATGCTGCGCCACTAAACCCCAAATTAGGAGAAACCGGGTTTCTGTTTTAGGTGTTAGATTTGTCTTCCCATCTAAAATATACAATTTCCCATCGGTGCCGGGAAGTAGAAACCTGGTTTCTGGCAAGGATGCTGCGCCGCTAAACCCCAAGTTTGGAGGAACCGGGTTTCTTTTTGAGATAGTATAATTTTCGTCAAATCTCAAATCTAAAAATGGAAAATCTCAAATCTGATAGGTAAGATAGTATCGAAATTAACCTGGTACCTGCACCGAGAGGGAGGCAATATGACGCGATCTTTTAACCAAAAACCTTCAATCCCCCCGACTCGCGTTTCCAAGTCGCGGGGAAAAGGTTTGTTTTTGCTGTCGCTGATTTTTCGACTGCTGCTGCTGGGGGTAGGTAGCGGTTTTGCCTGGGTTTTGGGGATGACGATCGCCCAAATTTACCCTTCTAACAGCGTCCAGATGCCGATCGCCGAGAGATTGCTGCGCCTAACTCAAAATTTGACCCCCAGCCCGCAACGCGCACCAGCAAGGCAAATTCCGGCGCTTCCGGCACCAACCGCTACACCCAGTCCCCAGTCAAAAGTCAATCCTGCCTTGAGAGAAAAATTGCAAGGAGATTTGAGACAGTTGCAGGGCGAACTCAACGCACTGATTGGCCGCACGGCGGCTTTGGAGAGTCAGTTGGGTAGCAGCCGCCCGACGGAAACTTTGGAAAAGCGGTTGCAGTTGATGTCGCGGGAATTGGCTGCGCCGGAAGCGGCGGCTGGCCCTACTCCTGTTTTACCCGCAAGCAGCAGCCAGAGTCTGAACCCTAAAACTGTGAATAATTCGGTGTTTGGAAGGGATGGGCTGATGGTAACTCTGCCCAGCGATGTTTTGTTTGACACTGGCAGTATTTCTTTGCGCGCGGGCACGAGTGCGATTTTGGACAATTTGGTGGCGGATTTAGGCAGTTACCAGGGTGCAACGGTGCGGGTAGCCGGCCACACTGACGACGGGGGGGAAGTGGTGGAAAATCGCAATGTGTCGTTGGCGCGGGCTCAGGCTGTGGTGCAGTATTTGTCTGGCGCGATCGATCGCAATTATCATTGGGTGGCGATCGGCTACGGGGAAAGTCGCCCTTTGGTAGACAATAGTTCTGATATCAACCGGCAGCGCAACCGCCGCATTGAAGTGGCAATTAGTCCTTAGTTGTTAGTTGTTAGTTGTTAGTTGTTAGTTATTAGTTGTTGGTTGTTGGTTGTTGATAGTACACTGATTTATCAGTATTTGATTGATAGTTCAACCGCAGATTTAAGTGGTAGGGTGCGTCGCTATCAAAAATCCCTGAATTTGACAAACAATACCCTAGCGACGCACCGGACAATCATTGAGGAAATAAGCACAATTTTTGGGTAATAAGATTTGCACTCGTGAATGCTATAAGGTGCGGATATGTGAGATTTTTGATATTTCGTTAAGAATTTTTGAGGCGACGCACCTTACGAGTATGTTCCGCGATCTAGCCATAACCTGCTGTCACGTAAAAGGTGTTATAGGCGGTAAGTCAGAATTATGTTTAGCCTGATTTATTGCCTCTCGATGTTCCCCTCTAAGCTTCGGTTTTAAATACAAGTTTTCCACCAAAGCCGCCACTCCCGCAAACCAAGGTGGCACAATTATTGCGCCGATAATTCCCAATAATTGCACGCCTCCGAGGACGGATAGCAATTGATACAATGGATGCACGCCAACCGAGGAACCAACCAGCAAAGGATCGAGCACGTAAGTTTCCAAGTTTTGGATAATTACAAATAACAGCAATACCCACAAAACTAGCCAGCCACCTTTAGCTAAGGCTACAATTAATGCGGGGACTGCTCCCAATACTGGGCCGATGAAGGGAATCAGGTTGGTAACACCTGCGATCGCACCCAAGCCTAAAGCAAATTCCGGCATTCCTAAAACGCTCAAACCTGTGGTAATAAATATCCCTAAAATCCCCGAAACTAACACTCTTCCCCGAATATAACTCCCCATTTTTTGACCGATGGGAGTTGCTTGGGCGGCTAATTTTTCATCCCAAGGTTTGGGGAAAAACTGCACTAAGCTTTTAATTAATGTGTTGCTATCGGCAACCATGTAACCTGAAATAAATAATGCTAAAATTAAGCTGAAAACACCTCCTAAAATGCCTCTAGTTAAACTGTACGATCGCAAAATTAGTTGTTGGCTAGATCGAATCAGCCAATTCGTCAGCGATTGAGTATCCACCAACTGACCCACCAGCGCCGGGGCATCGTCGGTGAGGCGACTCAATAGATTAGTTGCTAAGGTTTCCAGACTTTTAACATAAACTGGTAGCAGTCGCACCAGTAACTGGATTTGCTCGATGATTGTCGGGCCGATTAACACTACCGCCCCGCTAAATCCGCCGATCAGAGTTAAATAAACCAGAATCACCGCCAGCCAGCGGGGAAGGCGCATGGTTTCGGCCCAATTGACGATCGGGACGATCGAAGCGGCGAGCACGACTGATATCATCAGAATTACTAGCAGGCTCCGCAATTGCCACAGTAGCACTAGCAGCAAGGACGATGCTACAATTAGCAGCAAGTTAGGTATAGAAATTGTAATCCGCTGTTCTGACATGATTATTCTGACAAAATTGAGTAATGATATTGTTGTCGAGCGTATCACTCTCTATTTTATGATAAACAATATGATATAAATAATATAATTAAGATTATGAATTCGCTATTAAAACCCGTTGAATGGAGCGGCAGTTCCCGTGACGACTTGCGCGAGTTTTCTGAAGATGTCCAGCAAATTATGGGTTTTGCTTTGTACCGCGCTCAACTGGGTAAAAAGCATCCTGATGCTAAACCGCTTAAAGGATTTAAAGGTGCTGGCGTTATAGAAATTGTTGAAAATTTTGATGGAGACACTTACCGAGCGGTATAGACCGTAAAATTTGAAGGAAGAGTCTATGTTCTTCATGCTTTTCAAAAAAAATCAAAGCAGGGAATGGCTACCCCCAAGCAAGATATAGATTTGATTGAATCTCGACTTAAGCGTGCCAAAGAACACTACAAAAAATATTTAGAACAGCAAGAATTGGAGGAACAAAATGACTGAAGAAATCAAAGTGCATTCCAGTAGTGGAAATGTTTTTGCTGATTTAGGGCTAGCCAATCCAGAGGAATTACTGATTAAGGCAGAACTAGCTCATCAGATTAGTGAATTAATTTCGGAACGCCAACTAACCCAGAACCAAGCAGCAAAGCTATTAGGAATTGATCGACCTACACTCTCAGCATTGATGCGCGGTAAATTATTAGATTTCTCTACGGAACGCCTATTTCGTTTTCTCAACGCACTCGGCAGCAACGTAGAGATTCGGATTGTCCACTCGCCACCAAATGTTCAAGCTAAAACTCACATTGTCGTTGCATCATAAGTAAACAAACAAGTAAAAAATTAAACGGTTAATATGCAATCACCACCTTCAAATCAAGATTTGTCCGCCATTTCGTCTATTAAATCACCAACGCTATTTTACGAATGGCAAAATTATCGCTGTGCTTACGATGTTTACAACCCAAATACTGCGGTCGAAAATAGCATCCCTTTGTTATTGATTCATCCCATAGGAGTTGGATTGTCAAGAGTATTTTGGCAGAGATTTTGCGAAAATTGGTACAAATCGGGCAACACAAATCCGATTTATAACCCCGATCTTTTGGGGTGCGGAGATTGCGAAATGCCTGCTGTGGCTTGCTATCCTGACGATTGGGCGGCCCAGTTGCAGTTTTTCTTGGAGACTGTAGTAAAAAAACCTGCGATCGTACTCGTGCAAGGTGCTTTACTGTGTGTAGCCTTGGAATTAGCAAAAATTCAGCAGGAAAGCGGCTCAAATTTAATTCGCGGGTTAGTCCTCGCCGGGCCTCCAGCTTGGGCGGTGATGAACAAACATTCGACAGAGAGACAGCAAAGAATTGTCTGGAATTTGTTAGATTCTCCCTTGGGAAACGCTTTTTACCGCTACGCCAGACGCGCTGAATTTTTGCGATCTTTTTCTGCAAAACAATTGTTTGGCGATGCGGCAAAAGTTGACAGCGAATGGTTGGAGGCTTTGCAGGCTGGGGCGGCAAATCCTGACAGCCGTCACGCGGTTTTCTCGTTTTTAGCGGGGTTTTGGCGCCAGGATTATAGTAGCACGATTCAAAAGTTCGATCGCCCCGTACTCGTTGTCATGGGAGAAAAAGCCTCAAGCATCAGTCAATCGGGTAAAGAAGAAAAACCAGAGGAAAGACTAGCGCAATATTTGGCTAACTTTCCCAACGCAGAGGGTTTATTAATGCCGGGGCGCAACGTTTTACCCTACGAATCCACCCCAGAATTTGTCGGCGCGGTTGCCGAATTTGTGAACAAGTTAAATCAATAAAAATTCATTCCTTCGTAGTGAGGAATTCAGTCCGTCCCAGAGGAATGAATTACTCACTACAAACCAGTTTTTTAACCCCGGTGCCAAATAGTTGTACCATCCTTTTGGTCAATCAAAGTAATCCCATTATCCTTAAGTTCATTGCGAAGGCGATCGCCCTCAGCGAAATTCTTAGCTATCCGCGCATCTTTCCGCCGCTGAATCATCACCTCAATCTCCCCATCACTCAAACCGCCAACCGCATCATCGCTGTCAGCTTCCGGCTGAACTTCCAACCCCAAAACCCCCGCCAAACTCACCAAAGTTAGCCACTTTTGCTGCAACAATTCCGGCGAAGTGTCAGTTTTGCCTTGATGCACTAAAACATTACCTTCCTTGCCCAATTCCTTAGCCAATTCAAACAAAACAGTCAAAGCAGCCGGAGTATTGAAATCATTATCCATCGCGGCTTGAAACTGCTGCACAGCATTGGTATCTTGTCCGGTTTTTTCAACATCCCAACTCAGTTTATCGGCATATCGGAACCCAAAAAGCAAGCCTTCGGCGATCGTATTCCAGCCATTTCTAGCAGATGCGATCGCCTCTTCAGTAAAATCAATCTGACTGCGATACTGCGCCATAAACACAAACAGCCTCACCGCCATCGGTTCCACCGCTTTTGCATTGTCGCTATCGCCCGACCAATTCCCCTCCAACAAATCGCGAATTGTAATAAAATTGTGCAAAGATTTCGACATCTTTTTGCCATTGACAGTCACAAAAGCATTGTGCATCCAATAATTAGCCAGAGACTTACCACTCGCGGCTTCAGATTGAGCAATTTCGTTTTCGTGGTGCGGAAAAATTAAATCGGAACCGCCGCAGTGAATATCAATAGTTTCGCCAAAACAATCGCGCACCATCGCCGAACATTCAATGTGCCATCCGGGGCGACCTTTTCCCCAAGATGAATCCCAAGCAGGTTCTCCCGGTTTAGCGCTTTTCCACAGGGCAAAATCAGAGGAATCTTGCTTTTTTTGAGCTTCTCTTTCTGCGGTTTCCAATCTTCCGCTAGCCCCGGCCTGCATTTCTTCCAACTTGCGGCCGGAAAGTTTTCCGTAATCGGAAAACTTTTTAACGCTGTAGTAAACGTCGCCGCTGGAAGCGTAGGCAAAGCCTTTGTTTTCTAACTCGTGAATCAGCCGTTTTATGCCGTCCATTGATTGTGTGGCGCGGGGATATTCATCAGCCCTGAGAATATTTAGTTTGTCCATATCAACAAAATATTCGTCGATGAAGCGTTCGGCTACGGCTTCCATTGTGGAATTTGTCTCGCGTGCGCGCGCGAGAATTTTGTCGTCAATATCGGTAAAATTCTGAACGTAGCGGACATCATATCCCCGCCACATCAGATATCGGCGCACCATATCCCAAACAATGTAAGCGCGGGCGTGGCCGACGTGGCAGTAATCGTATACCGTAACGCCACAGCAATACATCCGCACTTTTGGGGGTTCGAGGGGTTCAAAAGGTGATTCGCGACGGGTTAAGCTGTTGTAAAGCGTTAGGGGCATGGGATTTGAGATTTGGGATTGACGTACTGCTCTAATTTATTATATTGCTGTTGGTGAATCTTTCGGTGTCACTACCAAACATCTGTTAAATCTAAGACAAATCCTGGTAACACATCTTCCCCTGACAAAGTGCTGGGATTATCTAATATTTCCACATCCTGATTTTGTCTGTATATTTCGACTTTCTTATTTTTGCGATCGATTAACCATCCCAAAATGGCTCCATTTACCATGTATTCGCGCATTTTTTCCCGCAATGGTTCCATGTTGTCAGATTTAGATCGCAATTCTACAACAAAGTCTGGACAAAGGGGAGCGAAACCTTCTTGTTGTTTGGGTGTGAGAGTTTGCCACCGTTCTAATTTAACCCAGGAAGCGTCTGGGGAGCGATCGGCACCATTGGGCAGTTTAAAACCGCTGGAAGAGTCAAATACTACTCCCAGATTGGTTTGGCGGTTCCACAGCCAGAGTTGTCCTGACATATCTTGGTTTCGTTTACCTGTGTCGCTTCCTGTCGGGGGCATAACAATTAATTCTCCTGTAGCAGTTCTCTCTAGCCTTAAGTCACGGTTGACGGCAGCAATTTCCTGGAACTGTTCGTGAGTTACTTTGAAGGTTTGGGGAATGGTAATGGTGGTTTTGAGCATACTGTGCGTTCTCGCGATCGGCTATTACCTATTCTATTGTGTCACAAAAGCTTGCAAGTTTATATCGGCTTTTTTAAGTAACCTTGTACTAATTATACAAAGCTTTGCTATTTCTTCGCTATCAAATAGCGTTGCCTGAAGTCCAGCGACATATCTATTCTCAGAACTTACCCACTCCGCTTGAAGAAACCAGGTTTTTATGAATTTCTGCGTGTTTTGACGAAGTTTTCCAGGGAAAAACCTAGTTGCTGACTACCCGTGCGTAAATCCCAAGCGATCGATAATTTTTCAATCTAGCAGTTATGCTGGAACGATCGCCTTTTGAAGATTGATAATATTTACCTCGGAATTTAAGATATAAAACCATTCCCTCGGAATGATAGTTTGATTCAGTATTCTGAGATGATGGCTCAACTCTTCAATAGAGAATGTTTCTACATAAGTAACAGTTTTTGTATCGCAGGGTTTGAGGCGATCGTTTTCTCCAATGTAGCGACCCTCACCAACATAGCCTAAATTTGACAAAGTTCTTCTACTTCGGGTTCGATGATGGGCATACTTAAGTCGTCATCTGGGTAATCGACAAAAATAGCAATTTTACCTGTTGCCGGAACTTCTAGTTCTGGAGAAGTCCAACCCTGTTTATAGTCCCAAACAATTGTACCTTTAGTCTTCATCTTCGCCTCCAGGGAAAATACACTGCCAAACGATCCCCTATATCATGCAATTATTAACAGATTTTTCATACATTATAGAGATTAGTAAATTCACCTTCAAGACATTTTGAGTCCTGGACGCATCAAAACTAAAGAAACTGGGTTTTTCCGATTTTTGTGGGCTGTGACGAAATGTTCTGGAAAAAAACCCGGTTTCTGGCCACCCGATCGCCCCATCCACCCACCCTCCAAACCCATCAAAAGCCTCCTATCGCCCATTATCATCAAATCCTGACATTCGCGCCAACACCGAGCCCCCAAATCTCCCATATATCAAGATTCCCTGACATATTGATCCCCAAACACACGAGAATGCGTATAAGTACCCATGATTGAGGCAAAAGACCCCTTGACCCGATCGCGAATTGTCTGCAACATTGAGTCATGACAAAGCGATCCCAAAGAAATGCTTCAGTTAAGCAGCTATGGGAGTCAAATAGCGCGTGTGCTGGCAGCACAGCGTTGCTAGCAGCACCGATCGCACTCGCAAAATCGATCTTGTCAATCAAGAATCGACAGATAAAGCTTTATTGAGACCGGACGGTGCGCGCGGAAGCCAAAAAGTCACAAATCCCGATCGCAATTTGGGACAAGGCAAGCTAAACACAAGCAAGGCTTCAAAGGTTGGAGAGATGAGGAAGCTCGATTAAATTTGCATTTATAAAGAGTTTCTAACTCAAAAAATCAACACATTATTCAAGTGTTGAAACAAAAAATCTAACCCGCAATCGCAAATTAGAGGAGAACAAACTCATGGCAAAAGAACGCCCACCATTAGAAGAGATGACTTTGCGACAACTCCGCAGAGTCGCTAGCGAATGTGGAGTATCTCGCTACAGCCGGATGCGGAAATCGCAACTCCTGGCATCAATTCAAGAAATTCAGCGCAACAAATTTTCATACAGTCCATCTCGCAAACTAGAGGCACAAGAAGCAGTGGAAGCAGCAAAGTTTGAACTCGGTCAAGAAGACAGAACAGGCGGTTCCTTGTCGTCTGTCGATGAAGGTTTAGCAGATTTGCCCAACGGCTACGGCGAAAGTCGGGTGGTTTTGATGCCGCGCGATCCAGAATGGGCTTACACCTACTGGGATATCTCGAACGATCGCAAACAAGAATTGCGCCGCCAAGGCGGACAGCAACTCGCCCTGCGGATCTACGACGTGACAGATGTTAACCTCGAAATCCAAAGCCCGCACAGCATTCAAGAATATCCCTGCGACGAACTGGCGCGGGAATGGTACGTACCGATCCCCCTTAGCGATCGCGATTATGCGATCGACATCGGCTACCGCTGTGCAGACGGTCGTTGGTTGATCTTAGCGCGATCGGCCGAAGTCCGCGTTCCCCCAATCTATCCCAGCGATTGGATAGAAGACCAATTCATCACCCTCGACTGGGAAGAAGACTTGTCCGGTAAAACCTTCGCCGAACTGGTTCCGCCTGCCAAAAAAATCGCACAAGCAAGCAACGGTAACAGTTTCAACAACACCCGTAACGGCATCTACCAAGAAATCTTCGGCATGGCAGAATCGGCAGAATCGATGCGCGTAGCTGGTTCCATGTTCGGTTCCATGCCGCACGTCGCCGGTTCGGTTCAGCAAGTAGGCATCCACGAACAAGCTTTGAGTTCCTACGTGTTCCCCTCCGGTGTCGGAATGTGGGCAGCCCCCGCCATGTCCGGGCTCACCATGTCCGGTGCGGGTATGTCCGGTGCAGGTATGTCCGGGCTCACCATGTCCGGTGCGGGTATGTCCGGTGTCGGTATGTCGGGACGCACCATGTCCGGTGTCGGTATGTCCGGTGTCGGTATGTCCGGGCTCACCATGTCCGGTATGGGTATGTCCGGTGTCGGTATGTCGGGAGTTGGCTTCGCCGCCCCGATGCGCCCCCGCCAGTTCTGGTTAGTTGCTGACGCAGAACTGATCGTCTACGGTGCCACCGAACCCGACGCTACAGTTTACGTAGGCGGACAGCCGATTAAACTCAATGCTGACGGCACTTTCCGCTTCCAGATGTCTTTCCAAGATGGCTTAATCGACTATCCGATTTTTGCAGTAGCAGCAGACGGCGAACAAAACCGCGCCATCCACATGAAATTCAACCGCGAAACCCCAGAACGGCACACCAACACCAAGCAAGATGCTGTTGTGGAATGGTTGGGCTAACAGTAAAGGTCGATCGCGAGGCGTACAGGCGCGCAGGTTTGTGCCAATTTTTTAACCATCACAAGGCCTCCCCGCAGCCGATCGCGATTTGTTAGGGTTAATCCCAGACAACAACCCATAACACCCCCTATGCACCGTTCTCCTGTTTTGAGGAGCGGTGTTTTTTGTTATTGGTTATTGGTTATTAGTTATTAGTTATTGGTTATTAGTTATTAGTTATTGGTTATTGGTTATTGGTTATTGGTTATTGGTTATTGGTTATTCGTTATTGGTTATTGGTTACTTGCTACGAATTCCCAATTTCCCATTCTCAATTCCCAATAACAACTAACAGCTAACAGTTAACAGCTAACAGTCAACAGTCAACAGTCAACAGTCAACAGTCATGAGGAGTGAGGAGTGCAACCGGAATTGATAAGCTGAGACGCAGCTAGATTGTATAATATAAAAAAATAAGCAATCATTAGTTATAGTGTATGCCAGCCAAAA
>NZ_JAUBPP010000038.1:0-34173 GCF_036700765.1 Microcoleus sp. S1D4 | reverse complement strand
TCATTAGACAACCATATCGGTGCTATCTGGTATTTCATCCATCATTATAATGCATCATTACTTGTTTAGCACTACCCCGAACGGAAGCCATTAGTCACACGGCGAAATATTACACTCATCCGAATCGCCTGTTCGCTACTATTATTCGTGGGTGGAATTGTCGCATCTTCCAGAAATAGAAATAAATTGTCAATCAGCCCACCAGATCGTTTTCGTAACCGGATACCATCCGGATTCTGTGGCACTAAATTCAAAATCCTGGTGAATCTTTCCTGTAAATTTTCTCGATATCGTTTCAGTCTAGTATCGTCTATTTTCGATCGTCGTCGATGGACGATCAAAGCTCTTAATAATAACCTCTTCATCCCTGGGGCAAAAATTCTGTCCCCAGCATCAATCGCATATTGGCAATCCCGCAATTGATGAGCCAAACACACTTGCCATTGTGGTGCTGGATGATTTTTTTGAGCGCGGGAGAAGTCTGATACCCAAATATCGGGACGATGTTCTCCGAGAACTTCGTTAATTACTCCAGTTCCTCGGCTGGGGCTTGGGACGTGTAAGCCAACATCCTGGTTCTGAAACACCCACTCCCACTGATTCTGTCCGTTAACTCTCGCACTCGTTTCATCTGAACAAATTAATTTAGACCGTCGCAACCTATGGAGTATTTGAGTTACTTGGTCATCTAAACTGGTTTTGACTTGCACCAGCAAGTTGGCGATTGCTCCAACTGAAATCTTGAGTCCAAAGACTTCTCCAAATATGGACGACAGCCGTTCGTAGCTGATGGCATGAGTGTAACGCAGATATGTGACTAAGCTCTGAATTGAACTGCCAAACGGTGAACCTTGTTCCATTCCCAATGGTACAGGGGCAACATACTTCGTTTGACAGCAGGCACACTGACCGCCATAACGTTCGATGCGGGTGATGATGGGACGAATTGGTGGTAGTTCGATTTTTTCGTAGATGGATTGTAATTTGGTAGTGCAGTAGCGGTCACTTTCTCTCCACACTGGGGACAATTTTTGAGTTGGGCGATGATTGTTTGGTCGGGATGAGGATGTAGTTCTCTTCTCCCTCCTACTCTTCCTAGGCTTCTTTGTCTTTTTATCCCCTCAATTTTCGATGGCCCAATGTTGGGCTTGAATCCTTTGGAGGGTGGAGTGCTGGAATTTTGAAGAGTTTTTTTGGGAGACGGACTTAGTTTTGCTTGGTCTGTGGCTGCTAACGCTGCGGTGAGTTTTTGGATTTTCTCCCATAGCTCTACTATCAACGCTTCTTTTGCCTCGTTCGATAGTTGCTTTAAGTCGGGGAGTTTTTCCATTTCTCTATCTAATGTCTATCTCGTCTTCTTGTCAAGGGGGTTGAGCAATTACCCCAGGAGAGCCAATCAAACTACCTAAATACTAGCTAGCTTACTTAAAAAACCATAATTCTTTATTCAACTTATTCAATCTTAACTAGAAAGTTAAGTCCATAAATGCTCTATAGCAAGTAACGATCGCCATTATCAAAACAGAACCGTCGCGACCATCGCCTCACACCGAATCATCCATCCACCCGCACTCCGCACAATCCCCATGCACCGGGGGCGTTTCGTACTTCGGATAAGGAATGAAAATTTAATAACTTTAGCGTTTGTTAAATAGTCGGCACTGCACGATAATTCCATTTTGGTAGATATTCATCAAAAATAATTTTCATTGTTTCTTTAAATCCATTAGGTACTTTTCGACCAGTTTCATAAATTTTCTCAATCACATTTACTACGACAGAAAGCCCGGTTTTAGTATGCGTTTTTGCCCTGAGTTTTTTCACTAACTCAAGAGAAGTAAAAATCACTCCTTGACAGGCTCTAGTTACGTGAGGAAACAAACGATGTTCGATCGGATTATACTTCGATGTATAGGGAGGATAGTGTGCGATCCTAATTTCTATTCCTAGTTCGTCAACTAACTTTTGTAAATCTGATTTAAAGATATGATGATTAGAATTATTACTGCCACCTCCATCGCATTTTATTAAAATTGAATCGGCTTGAGGATAGATAAATTTTCCGTAATTGAGCCACCATAATTTGATCAATTCACAAGCAAATTCACTCGTATCTTTACTGATTCCCAGGTTTAAATATCCTCGGTTATGTTGCAGATCGTAAATTCCATGAGGCACTACTTTCCCGTCAGCTAGACTCCAAAAATCACGATCAAATGTCGTAACAACTTCGGTAGTATATAGACTGCCTGCTCGATATAAATTTCCAATAAATTCCTTCTTTTTTGTGTCCATACTAACAAGTGGATTACCCCGCAACTCATACTGAGCCGTTATTCTGGCAAGATTATCAAATTGTTCATTACGATTTTTTGTGACTCCGGTCGTTTGTTGTTTTTGAGCTTTGCGTTTCACATATCCATGTTTTTTAAACAGTTTTTGAACGACTGTTGTACTGACTATTGTTTCCTGAGCCTTTAGACCTTCAACGATTTGTTGATGGGTAAGATTTGTCTATTTAATTTGAGCGGACATTGGATTTCCGGTTGTGTGGTTTTTTAAGACTTCTAAAAAACGCTCATAAAAATCAGGTATCTGAGAATCCCTAGTTTTTCTTCCTCCCCCTCTTCGGCGAATTCTCTTTTGATTCAAGGTGGGTTCTGATTCACTTTTTTACTCCTTAATGCCCTTGGCTATTGTATTTCTGTCTACTCCCAAAACTCGGGCTATGTAAATAATTCCACCACGACCAAGTTTTACGGCTTCTATCGCTGCATATTTTCTTTGGTCTTTTTCAGATAAAGACTGATGATGTTTGAGCATTAAAGCAGTAATTTCGTCTGAGTAATACATAAATTAAGTTAGTAAGAAATGATTCAAATCAACAAATAATCAGCGACATAAGAAGAAACAAGTAGGTATAATATTTGACATCTATACCGAAACATGAACCTATTTATATTCACTCATTTATTTATTATACATCGCTGATGTTATTAAATTTTCATTCCTAAGTCATTTCGCACTGGGGACACCGGCCTGTAAACAAGGGATGCGTATCCAAAAGTTCTAGCTGTTGTTCCAAAGTCCACCGCTGCGGAGGTTGCAGAATGAGTTCGCCGCTGTAGTAGCTCGCCCCTTCGGGTTCCCACAGTTCATCGGGTTCAGCATCGGGGTTTTCTCGGAAGTCAATGCAAGTATTGGTGTTGGGGCCTGCGGGATGGACGGCACAGACGAGGTGTGGGTTGTGGGCAAAGAGGAGACAGCGATCGCACTCAGGGAGTTTGGGCATGGCGGGTTGGGTTTTGATGTTGGTTTTAGTTTCCCAAAAATTGGGGTGTTGGGAGCGCGATCGCGGAACCGTGATTGCAGCCGTCGAAATCTCACAGCACCTCTCCTCAGATTGTTTGCAGCTTAAATTCCCTAGCATTCCGCCTTTGCTTTCGTGAAAAAAATTCAAATGCTTCAAATTGGCAGACGATTCGATTGTGTTTTAGTAGGCAGTTCTAAAACTTTCCTCTTTCTACAAAACTAAGTTGAAGGATAGAATGCGATCGCGATCATCAGATTTCAAACTATAAATCTAGCGGTACACTTTACTCTCCAAGCATTAGTCGTACCTGCAATCTCTCGAAGTTCTAATTAGAACCTCCAACGATCGGCTTTTATTTTGATTGCAACCTGTAGTTCATGTCGCATACATAGCGATCGCTCCGCACTTGCTGGGCCGACGGCTGGAGGATCTTTTTAGGCACGTTCTTGCTCTACCATGACTCTGGATACTCGGCGTGGGTTGGAAGTCCTCCGCTAGCACAACTCCACGGCGCTCTCGATGCCCAGAAAATGCGATCTGTCGGAGCCATAGGCGGTGCTGTATCCAGCGAGCCGGCTGGAACAACCACAATTAGACCGTTGCGCGTTAGACGCGGGACCGGGCACCCGCAATGACTGCAAAACCATTTGCTGAAGCTCGTTGCTGTGGGAAGGTCATAACGTGTGATGCCTTCCTCCCCTGAAAGCCATCGGAACTGGCTCGGCTCAACGGTTAGATTTGTGGCGTGGCCTGTGCCCGTGCCTTTGCGACAGCGCGAGCAGTGGCAATGAGCCATTTTCTGGAACGGTGGGTTCACTTCAAAGGTCACAGTTCCGCAAAGGCAACTACCGTGAATGCTGGGCTTATCCATCTGCTCTCTCCTTTTGTCTAAATATTATTAGGCTGAAGGATTCTAGCTATTCCCCAGAACTAGATGGATAGTCAGAATCGTTCTGTATATCATTCTAAATTTAGTGGATAGGTAGAATTGTTCCGTATATTAGGTATTTTCTGGAGGAAAGGCTGAATTTTTCCGTATATCCTCGGTTGTTGGGAACTCTGCATCTCACCTAAGCGGCTTCAGGCAATCCGCTGCACCAGAATGTTATATTTCTTTTGATGCTATCGCCTGAACTACTGCGCCCATGCCAGTGTGATAAATACCTTCTACTACATCACGCTCCAGCTCAATTAGATGCTTAAACTTTAAGCCAGCTAACTCAATGCTTAAAGATTCTTTAGATTGCATCGAATCTACTGAATTTCCGCCGCCAGTACCGTGCTTCAACTGATCTGGTGTATAAGCTTCAAGCAGAAACACACCGTTTTGCTTTAACCCTGCTTCAACTTTTTTATGAAGTTGTTTTCTTGTTGAAGAGGGCAATGGACAAAATATAGATACAATTCCGTCCCATTTATTTTCGCCTAAATCATACTCTGCTAAATCAGCATGAATAAACTCAACAATCACCCCATTCTCATCGGCCAACTTTCTGGCCTTATTCAAACCAACTAAAGATGAATCTACAGCGGTTACAGAATAACCCTGTTTCGCAAGGAAAACGGCATTGCGCCCTTCTCCTTCGGCCAAGCTCAGAACTTTACCTTTTGGAATACTGCTGACGTTTGCTTCCAAAAACTCGTTCGGGTTTGTGCCGTATACGTACTCTTGGGCACTGTATCTTTCATCCCACATCTGTTTTCTCCAATGGTTGCTGTTGGCACATTTGATGCCAAAAAAATATAACTGTGCATTCAACCGCAGATAGGCTGGATAATACCTTTACCGGGGGGTGGATTATCCATCAGAGCGGTTAGAAAACATCCTAGTTTTAAGGAATTAAACAGAAACGAAAGCAGGTTAAGTGCGGGTTCTTGGGTGTTATCCATTGCTTCTGATAGTTAATCTTGGAAATTTGGGGTGTTATTTGTCACTTTTGCTGATAATAATAATATCCTCTATATCGGTCTTATCCAGCAGCATTAACCTAATGTCGCAACCTACCGCTCCGATGCAGCTTTGCCGCTTGCTGGAGGCAGAGCCTTCGCGAATCATGTCAAGGCGGAGTATTGGAACGAGTGCGATCGCCCAAAGAGAACCAAGTAAACCTTGAGACTTAACATTTGCACTTAAAGCTTCTTGAAGTATCTGGCGGCTGGGAATAGCTCGAAGCCCGCCTTTTCATAGGTGTGACGAGCTCTTTCATGACCAGGATCGCCCCCAGTCTCAACCATAGCCACAGACATCCCAGCGCCTTAGTTCCCTGAAGCTGAATTAAAAATCGGAGGTGGCGTTCGTCTAGGTTATTGTTTGACGATCGCACTATTCGAGATTTGGGGCACGGGTTGCTGTTGGGATTTGGTTCGGTTTTCCTCAAAACTGAGGTGTTGGGAGCGATCGCACTTCTGGTCAATTAATCCCATCTGGGAAGTACAAATCGTCACCAGGAAGCCGCCGTTCGATAACCTCTTTTCGGTTCTCCAACATAACCGAATCAAAGGATTTACCAAACCGCACGTTGTACTCAAATTCAGTGCGCTTGATGCTGAATGCTGCATCAGCCCGCCGTTCGATGGATTCTGCCATACTAGCTTGAACTAAAGCTTGGGCTTTCACGTTGCCTTTGGTTGCTTCATTGAGCCAGTAGGCCGTAGCTAATGCAATGGGAATAGGCTTGATTAATTGAGCGTTGCCTTCCACTGGAATGCTTGGAGCTTGTGTAAAATTGTATCCGCCAAAAGGCAGAGCTAAAGGTGAGTTTCCATTGATAAAGCGGGTCAGCGATTGTTTTTGCTTGTCCACCGCATTCATAACCCCAATCGCATCGACCTTGTAACCGCCGTCGGGTAGCTGGTAAACACTAAGTGGAATTGCACCTAAAAGGATGGTGGCAGAAATAGCTTTAACTGTCATTTTGGAGTTCAAATAAATTACGATTACCAGAGATTAGCTTAATTTGACTAATTAATCAACGATATCTCTGAGCAAATAATTTAGTTGGCGGACTACCGAACCTAGCAAGTAGTGTTTGCTCTACATAGAACAATCCACCGCAGAGAGTGATGACTTAAAAGCTGGCGTTGGCTGTCCTAGGTCGCAGAACTTCGACATTCAACTCTAGTTTTTCTCCCAGCCACAAAGAATGTAGAGTGTGGTCTGCTACATCGTCGCCTGTTTCGGGATGGACGAGAATATCTAACCCCTCGCGGTGGAGCATCAACCAAGGGACTACTGTGCCAAACTGCGGGGGTAAAAAAGCAACTTGATACATCGCTTGGGGGTGGGGCCCAACGGGTTTGTCGTGTCAGCGCCCTAGCTGCACCTCAAACCGAGCCAATCCTTCACGCACGCGCTCTGCGACATTACGGCGATCGGTGTCAAAGTAAATATGTGCGTGAAAACCAACAATTTCGATGGTGTCTTCTTTCATCATTTTCAGTGGGTTATTGAGCCGACATTTGGACAAAACGGCTGTTAACTGAGCGGCTAACTTGACTTATAGCAAACTGCGGAATTCAGCCATCCGCGTTGTTCGCACTCGCTCCGTTAATTGCATCCAACTCAACAGCCGACAGCACTTTGGGTTCCATTGCGTACAAATCGTTCAACACAACCTTGACATCGGGAAACACAAAATACGAACGCCAGGAGAGCCAATTCGATAATTAAAAGAACGATTGCCAATTAGAGCAACGATTAAGGATGTAACAGGGGATTGTTTCTAATTTCCGATAAACATTCTTCTAAAGACAAACCATGCAGAATTTCCCACCATTGCCCCGTATGTCTCATGTAGGCGACATTAAAACAATCTGGCCCAACATATTCTAGGCGAGCGGAGCGAGACTCAAAAGACGGGGAAATCGCCCTCGGACTCGGACAATTATAAGTTGAGCAGAAGTAAAAATAGTTGCGATACCACTTGCCAAAGATATCCGTTCGATAGTTGAAATCATGGTCTGTGGGTGGAGAGTCGATATATTTGGGCTTAAATTCTGTTTGAATTAACTCATTACATTTTTGTTCGATTAATTGTTTCTCAGTATCAGGCACTGTAGGTTTAGACTGTTTGCCAGAAGAAGAAAGCCAGAGCTTTTTTGCTTTTTTTGCCATTGAATTTGTTTTCCTGATTATCTAGGTAGAATTGAAACGACAAAATCGATCGTTCGACCTACTGTGAAGGTAGTGGCTGCTTGCAACAACCTTTGTTGGGCTACTTATCAAGGCGGCGTGAGCCTCCAAGTAATGCGAGCCGCTTTTGTCAAACGGCGCAATCTATGCCTTGATTGGGTGCGGTGCGGATGATTTGTAGCAAGCACGCTCTCGTATTGATAATACTTAATTTTCCCCGCGAAACTGCCTTACTCAAAACTTTTGGCTCCATCCCATACAAATCCCGTAGCACAACCTTGACGAACGGAAACACAAAATACGAACGTCCGTTGCCCAATGCGGTGATTAAACACTTTCTAACCCAGATACCACAACTACGAGCGTGTCACACTGCGCCTCTTGTTCTGCCAAGCTATGGATTTGGTGCTGGGCTCCGTGTCGCAATCCACTCTCTTTTTTTGGCTCTAAATCTTCTTTAAGGTGAGCGGAATACAACGAGGGTTCTAACCCTACATTATGCCCCGCTCGCCTTAAACACAACGCAAAAATCACGGTTTGAGAGTGTCGATCGCTTCGAGCGAACAATGACTGATTTTGTTGATTTGGTGGGACAAGCAGCTCGAACAATCCTTTAACTCAATTACGGGACGGGTTTGCTTTCGCTCGTGCATTCGCCTAGGTTGACTGATTGGCAGCAAAATCTGATTGCTCGCGATTGAGTACGTCCAACTCAATCTCGCTCAGCACTTTGGGTTTCATTTCATATAAATCATTCAAAATAGGTTTGACATCGGGAAACACAAAATATTCCGTCAGCTTGCCAATGCGATAATTAAAGGGTTGATATCGGTGTTTGAAGTACAGCTCCACATTCCCCCGGCTCTCCCAAAGTCCCAGCAAATTAACAACCACATCCGAGTAATGCGCCCTGACATCCCGCTGCACCTCGGCGATTCTCTCCTCGATCGATCGAGTTGTCACCCCAATTTTATAGAAGCAGTGACCGTCCGCTTTGACCTCAAGAAAATAGAGCGAATTCACCAGAATCCGACGAAGCTGCGATCGATAAATCAGCAAATCAGCCCGCCGTTCTTCTAAGCAGGATAACCCCGCAGATAAAGCAATTTCTACAGAGCCTTCCAACTTCATTAACTCTGACAGCAGCAGCGGTTCTTGGACTTTGTTGAACAACGCCAGGGGAAGCGCGCCGACGGGGATTTTACCCAAGTCGGTAAACTGATAAATGCGTAGGAACGGGGCGTAGCCATCGCCCTCCGACTCCAGCAATCCTTTCAACTGCCACCGAAAGTTTACCAAGTCTTTGGGAATGGCATAATCCCTTACCCCATACTCTTTCCACAGCACTTTCAACTGTTCGAGTTCATCACCCTTGAGCTGGATATTAAAGTTGTCATAGAGGGGAAGCGATGGGAAAGCTTTGGTTTTAATCCGCTGCGAAACGGGCTTGCAAGTTTCCTCTGTGTGCGCGAAGTGGTGTTCTTTTACCGAACCCTTTTTCGCTGTCAATCCGCCACCGCAGTAGAGACAAGTTAGCTGAGTTTTTCCGCGCACAACCTCATCAATGCTCGTCAGTTCGCCGCTGAGAGCAACACCAAATTTAAGCCACATTGTCAACAATTCTCCTTTGAGCAGGTTTGTAGATGCACCCGCTAACGTATTAAGGATTGTAACAAATCTAGAAATCAGAGCAAATAGTTTGGGAGGAGAGCGATCGTCATTTGATTCTCCATGCGCGACCATCAATCCAAAATCTAGAATCTAAAATCCAAAATCTAAAATTGCTCGTCACCAATCGGGAATTTCTTCAGTCGCGTCAGATTGGGCTTGTGACAGTTGCTCTCTTGGTAACGGCACAGTCGGCAATTCATCCTGTACGCGGGGAAATCTGTATTTCCCCGTGTAGGAAAGCATGGAAAGACTCGCAATCGCTCCTTTGACTTGTTCCGGTCTAACCTCTAAGTAGCGCTGCAATTGGTCTAGGTTGCTGTGACCGCTGATTTCTTGAATAATCCGCAATGGGATACCCGCGTTGCTCATCTGGGTGAGAGCCGTTCTCCTAAAACTGTGGGTGGATGCTCCCTCGATGCCTACTCGTTCAAACGCTTCTCTCAAAATCCTGTCTGCTGAATCTGATTGCAGGTGATGCCAATGGTGGCAGCGATGGCGGCTAGGGAATAGATAAGTCTTACCGGTGTTGGGTTTCCAAGATGTTAGGAGCGATCGCAAATCTTCAATGACCGGAATCGTCCTGGTTTGGAGTTTTCCTTTGGTGTTGCCCTTGCGGAAGTTGATTGTAGGTCGGACTGTACCTCTGGCAGTGTAAATATCGATCACTTCCAGGGAACAAGCTTCGGCAATGCGGCAGGCGGTGTACAGGCAAATCCCAAAGAGGGCGCGATCGCGGTCACTCTGTAAACCTTCGTTGAACAACAGTTCGATTTCCCCTTGTGTCAGGATTTTTGCCTGTCCGTGTCCCTCAATCTTCATGCTTGGTGTATACCCGACCCGACGCTCCAAAGTCTGGCATACTTACTGCATTACTGCATCCGTCGGGGGTATTTCTTAACGATGAGAGTGAGAGCGTCATAAATTAGCTGGCTCAGCTAATGCGGTAAAGGTGCACTCATTCATATTTATCGGAGCAACTAGCTTAACAAAAGTAGTAGGATTAATGAGACTAAATGGGTTGATGCACTTCAAAAATTGGTTGCCTGTTGTCTGTCCAAATTCTCCTATAAACTCAACTAAATCATGTACTAGCAAAACGTCTATATACCCTGCGATAACGGAATCTCCAAAACAAACTCAGCTCCCCGTCTCGGTGCTGAAATGCACGTTAGCGAACCGCCGTGTTTTTGTACGATAATTGAGTGCGAAACAGACAAGCCCAGACCAGTCCCCGAACCTACAGGCTTAGTTGTAAAAAAGGGATCGAATACCCTCACGCGGACTGATTCACTCATTCCAAGTCCGTTGTCTGCAATTGAGACGATCGCGCTAGTATCCTTTACCTCTGTGCGAATCCGAATCGCAGGCGTTGGACACTGTTGGTTGTCCAACAGTACCAGCGCATCGATCGCATTCCCTAGAATATTCATAAACACCTGATTGAGTTCTCCAGCAAAACACTCGACTAAAGGCAAGTTCCCGTATTCTTTAACAACTTGAATTTCTCTGCCCGCAATGCCGACCGGCTTGCCGCTATCCTCCCCATCCCCCGGTGGTTCCGCAGGGTGCAGGCGGTGCTGCAAAATCAGCAGCGTGCTCTCAATCCCTTCGTGAATGTCAACCCGCTTCATCTCGCTCTCAGAAAGACGCGAAAAATTCCGCAAGCCTATCACAATATTGCGGATGCGCTCAGCTCCAACATTCATCGACTTCAGAATTTGCGGCAAGTCTTGTTTAAGGAAATCCAGTTCAATTTCCTCTGTGACTGCTGCCAAATCTGGACTAACATTGGGGTATGTTTGCTGGTAGGTATCGATCAGTTTCAACAAATTTTGCATATATTGAGTTGTGTAAGTAAGATTACCGTAAATGAAATTAATCGGATTATTAATTTCGTGAGCAATTCCTGCCACTAACTGTCCCAGACTGGACATTTTTTCAGTGTGAATCATTTGAGCTTGAGTTTGTTGTAACTCTCGCAGAGCAATTTCTAGCTGAATTGCTTGTTCTTTCAACTGCATTTCTGACTGCCTCAAAGCTGATTCGATAGAGATTCGCTCGCGAATTTCTTGTTGTAAGAGCGCGTTTTTTTCTGTAACTTCCCGCGTTCTCTCTTGCACTTTAACCTCTAAAGTCTCGCTGTACTCCTGCAACTTTTCATTAGCAGCAGACAAATTCTTATAGAGAAAAGCGTTTTCTAAAGAAATTGCAGCCTGAGTAGAAAGAATCTTTAAAACTTCCTGCCGTTCTTCTGTAAAAGCACCTGTTGCCAGATTATTCTCTAAATAAAGCAGAGCGATTAAACTGCCTCTATTAATGAGAGGAACACATAAAATAGACAGGGGATGATTTTTGACAATGTAGATATCATTTTTGAATAATTCATCCTTCCCAGCATCATTTAAAACAACATCTTTTTTCGTTCTAGCTACATAATTTATTACAGAGACTGGCAAATCCTGGCTGAAAACGATTGGAAGCGACTGCTGCACTATTATGCGATCTTGTTCAATATAGCCAGACGCTTCTATTAGCAAATCACCATCTTTTGCTAAAATCAAAATACCACTTTGTGCGCCAGCGTTCTCCATCACAATTTTGAGCAATTTTTCTAGCAATTTACTCAAAACAACTTCGCTTGCTAAAACTTGCGAAGCCTTCATTACTGTTGCTAAATCGAGGAAAGAGTTACCTGTTGTACTATTTGTAGCTGTTGTTGTGGTAGAGAGAGTTCCCTCTATGCTGGTGTTCCCAGCAGCAGATATCAAAGAAAGAAGCTGGGGATATCTTGACTCCAAATCTGCAACCTTAGTCTTCGCTCCCCACCGAGCGTAGCCGTAGTATGCTGATGCCATGTAAGTCTGACCGATCTCCTCTCTTGAAGCCCCTAAATAAAATTCAGCCGCCAGTTCGTAAGCTAAAGCTTCCTCCTGAACGTACCCCTGTTTTTTAGCTCCCGCGATGGCGAGATCGTAATACTCCATCGCTTCCCAATTTTGCCCTTTCACCCGCGCTATTTCTGCCTCTACTAACTCGTATCTGTGCTGGTTGTTTTCTGGTGCATGGTACGCCCACAGCTTCATTCTTTCTTGATTTGACTCAACATTAACCAAGTATTGCTGCTGTTCGTTGCAAGAACTGATATCGCCCTGAGAATCAGAATACTCAGCCAAAAGAGCCAGAGAATAATAAAAATTGTGTTGCGGAACTGTTACAAATCCTATCGCCCCATCTAAATATGTTTCTGCTTGCCTAGCACTAGCAATTGAAAGATTATATTGTCTAAATAAATAATAAATAATTGCTTTAGCAAAATAGGTATGAAAAATCGATAATTTATTATGATTTTTCTCTAAAACAGGTAGCATCTCTTCTTCATTAAAACTCTCACCAATTAACTTGTATTTATCTGCTGAATGTCCCAGCAAATTCAATACCATTTGTCGCCATACTTTAATATAATAAAGTGAAAAATCTTGCTTATTTTTTTTTGTAAAGTCAATAAATTGTGCCTGCCTATTAGCCACATTTTTCAACTCTTCTCCCAGAAAAAGAGGGTAAGTTGAATAATTGCAAGCACAATAACAGGCGTGTTCTATATCTCCAGTTTCTAATCCGCTTTCTATCCCCTCCCAGAAAGGCTCTAAAGATTCTCTAGCGTGTTCTTTCCAATGTCTGACAAAGATATTAAATAATGCGAAAACTTTGGCTTTTAGTTTTTTAGTTTTAAATTTTTCCAATAGTTTAATTGAAAGTTTCCCAGAGCGATAACCTAAATCTATATCGCCCAATACGCTACACAAAAGCAGTCCGTAATAACCATAAGCAAAACTGGCAATTTCTGAGTTGCCATATTCAACACATAGACTTACCATTGTCAAAATTGTGAAAATTAGCAAAGGTGGATTCGCAATATAAGCAGGAGCGCACAGATTCATCATGATTCGTAGTGCTGCTAATTTATAATTATCAGTCATTTGTGGGAGTTTTTCTAAATCTTCAATTTGTCTATCTCCCATAATAGTTTTTGTTTGGATGAGGGCTGTACCAATATCATTTTGAGTCGGCTGTTGAGGTAGCCTAATTTCCAGTATCTCTAAAACTTTTAGGGCTGTATCTATTGCCAACTGCATTTGATTTTGAGCTATGTAAAATAGCATTTGTAACTCGTAAATTTGAATTTTTTCTAAAATGAGAGTAGCATTAACCAGGACAATCTCAGAGAGCGCTCGCGCCCGCTCGAAATTAGTCGTTAAGTATGCCACTTCTACTGTTTCTACATATAGAGTCAGGGTTAAGTCATACTGACTCTGCCAGCTATTAGCAGCGAGGAGATCCAAACCCATATTCAGATACTTAACAGCCGATTCATAGGCAGTCGCTGCCTTTGCTTTCTGACCAGCAATTAGATTTAGGAAAGCTAGTTCATCTTTTTCTACTTGCTCAACAACTAAATCAGCACCAAAATTAAGTTGATTGACTAAAGCAAAAATATTTTCTTTTCTGTCTTCAGGAGTGGTATTTTGCAACAGTAGTTTGCCAATACTCAGATGAGTGACTTTTTTATCGGATTCGGGGATTAAAGAATAAGCGGCTTGCTGGACGCGATCGTGCAAAAACTTATAGTCAACTCTAGCATCACGAAGCATAAGTTCGTCTAGTTCCTCCTGCCCGAAAATTAGAGGAATTTTGTAGTTTTCACTCAAGGGTAAAATTAGACCAGCATGAAGTGATGCCCACAACTGAGAAGCAGTAACTAATTCTGATTCTTCATTAACAATTGCTAAAACGTTTAAATTAAAAGTGCTGCCTATACAAGCAGCCAATTTTAAGACTTTTTGGGTTGATACTGGTAGTTTTTGAATATTTTTTGCGATCAGTTCAACGATATTGTAATCGACAATGCCAATGCTTTGAATTTCTTCGATGTCCCACTGCCAAATACCGATGAAAGTATCGTAGGTTAGTAGATTTTCAGAATACAGGACTTTCAACAGTTGAGTCAAGAAGAAGGGATTGCCTTGGGTTTTATTGAAAAGTAGTTCGGAGAAGGATTTTATACGGTTTGTGTCTGGAGATTCATTGAGCGTGTCTGCAATTAGCTGCCTAACATGGTTTAGCTGTAAAGGTTTAACAGTAATATTATTGATGGCAGCCCCACTTTCTCGAATTTTTTCTAATGTCTGAATCAAGGGATGAGCTGGATTGACTTCGTTATCTCGATAAGCTCCGATCGTTAACAGGTATTGGCTATCGCGATCACTCATCAACATTTGGATTAGTTTGAGCGATGCAGAATCAGCCCACTGCAAGTCGTCAAGGAAGAGAACGAGGGGATGAGAAGGTTGACAAAAGACTCTGAAGAACTGTTGAAAAACGCGATTAAAGCGGTTTTGAGATTCAGACGAACTCAGTTGTGGCACTTCTGGCTGAGGACCGACAATCAGTTCAACTTCGGGAATAACATCAATAATTAGAGAACCATTTTGACCCAATGCAGTTAAAAGTTTCTCTCTCCAAACAGCTATTTTTTCAGAGTTTTCGGTTAATAGTTGTCGCATTAGTGACTGAAAAGCTTCAATTAATGAAGCGTAAGGAATATTGCGATTAAACTGGTCAAATTTACCAGCAATAAAATATCCGCACTTAGTAACAATAGGTTTGTGAATTTCATTCACTAAACAAGATTTACCTATCCCTGAAGAACCGCTGACCAGCATCATTTCGGCGGTACCGAGACTGGTTCGTTCAAACGCTTCCATTAATACAACTACCTCTTCTTCCCTACCGTAGAGTTTCTGCGGAATTAGCAGTTGATTGGATAAATCTTTAGCTCCTATAATAAAATGTGAAATTGTGCCGCTTTCCTGTAACTGAGCTAGGCAAGTTTCTAGGTCAGCTTTTATTCCCTCAGCAGTTTGATATCGCTCTTCTGCGTTTTTGGCTAATAATTTGAGTGTAATATCAGAAATAGCTTTGGGAATTTCTGGATTTAAGTGAATCGGCGCAACTGGTTGTTTTGCTAAATGGCAGTGAACCAATTCCATTGGATCAGTGGCTGCAAAAGGTAGGGAACCTGTCAGCATTTCATAAAAGGTTGCACCCAAAGAGTAAAAGTCGGTGCGATAGTCAATCGACCGATTCATCCTGCCAGTTTGCTCTGGGGATATATAGGCTAATGTGCCTTCCAGACAATTAGGATTGTTAATTGTTTGGTTTTCTCTGTCCAGGCGAGAAGAAATGCTAAAATCGGTAATTTTAACCACCCCAGTTGCGGGATTGATAATAATATTTCTCGGTTTAATATCTTTATGAATAATCTGCTGTTGGTGCAGTTGCCCTAAAGTTTCTGCTAACTGAATTGCTATTTTAAGAAAGCTGATTATATCGTTTTTTAGTTCGCCAAAAATGTAATTCAAAGATTGGCCACCAAAATCTTCCATGATTAAGGCAAAGCTATTCCGATATCTTTCCAATTCCAAGCAATTAACAACTCCTGAAATGTTCAGGTTCTTGGTAATTTCATATTGAAACTTTAAATTAGCAACATCAATAGGATGGGGATACTCTGAGTTGAGCAACTTAACAATAACAGGCTGTTGGTTCTGAACATTCAGCCCTCGATACACAACTGTTTTGATTCCTTCATTTATTTTTTTTAAATTTGTATATCTCAGAAGACTTAGCATAATTGTTGAATTTTTTAGCGAACTTAATTAAGTATTTATGAGATCGGACATCCCAAAACCAAGACAGACAAGAGTTTGATTGTTTCTTGAGATGCAATTTAAATGCTGAGCAGGCTTACACCCTGACACAGTTTTCAGAACCAGGAATCCCGCTCACCGATAATTTTTTTTGCATACTCAATCCCAAAAATTTGTGTCAAAATAGCACGAGCAGCCTGCATAGCTGACATAACGGTTGCTTCGACACAGCCTGAATTGTAACCGTTGTCGATCCAGTCACCCGTCAAGTAGAGGTTATCGAAGCCAGATTCATCGGTTTTGAGCCGATATTTTGTACTTCCGGGGACAGAAAGCACGTAACGCTCTGAAGGGTCGATGTTGACTCGCCAGTATTGAGAGTAGAAACGCTTCTGTCCCGGCTGGTTTTTTAGATCGACAAGCAAATCCCAATTCAACCCTTGAGGATTTTCTGGAGTGGTAGCTTTAGGCCATAAGTTACCGATTTGGTTTTCGAGGAAGTTGATAGCCTGTTGTTCTACTTTCTCCTGTTCCCTTTTGGGGAAATCGCGATCGCTGCTGGGAGGAATTCCTGAGTCTGCTATTACGCCTGTAAAATAAGCAAGATTGTAGGGATAATGTTCGGAAGGCCAATTTTCGCGCTGGATCAAATCACTCATATCGGCATAAGTATCGAGGGGTTCTACATAAGAACCGACCACAGGACTGCCCCCCCTCCACCCCAACTGCTGTAAATTAGATTTAAGCCACAACTGACCGCCTTGAGTGGGAACTGTCTCGATCTGATTTACCATATTTGCCCATTTTTGATGAGCGGGATTTTTTTCAGCATTAATCAAGTCGCCGCAGATAAAGGGTAAAGCTCCGAGAGAAATGCCGAGAATTACCAAGTCAAAATCTTCTCCAACATTGAGAGTGACTGGGGTTTCATTATCTTGCCACGGAGTCCAAAAAGACTCCAAATTTACCTGCTGTTGTTGGAGTTCTTCACCTTCTACAATTTGCTCGTAGCGGGGTTTGCTCGGCCAGCAGAGGAGCCTCTTAACTTTAATCAGCGGATCGTATTCCCGAGCTGGTTCTTTGAGATTCACCTGGCGTCCCAAAGAAATGCTAGCGATCGACTGCTGCGAATCGTCAAGGTGCAACTGTTTCACGCGGTGGAAAAACTCAAACTTGACACCCCGACGTTTCAGCACTTTATAAAGCGGGGCGAAAATCGTATCTCCCATACCAGCTTGCATTTTCCACATAATCGCCCCGCTGTACTGGAAAATTACGGTTGTTAAGATGCGGATTGCTGTTCCTGCTGCTAGTCTGGGCTGATGAACGTTCCCCCCAGGAAAGGCATAAACAAGGTCATACAAAACGCGGATAAATGCTGAATTGATGCTGGTTTCCCCGGCCCCGTGTTTTTTCAGCCACTCTCTATAATCATACTCGTCTAAGGATTCTAAAGAACCAGAATAAATCACTTCATCTACAAATAATCCCCGAATATTGGCAAATGCTAAATCTAACAAAACTAAAATCCGAAATGTATCGTCATCTTGCTCAATTTCTGACTCGATAGAGCTTCTCAACCGCTGCATAAATTGCTCTAAAAGCTTAAGAATAATTCTGTGGTGTTCGGGGCGATGAGTGCGGGTATCGTCCGGCATGGATTTGGCTAACTTGTAGGCCAGACCTAGAAATGTTCCTTCTGATGTTAAATCAATAGTGTCTAAGGTAGTTCCTATCTGTTTCATAGTATTTTCCAACCACTGACACCAGCGGGCTGGTTCTTTGAGAAGTAACTGCACCAGTTGGTCGGGAAGGTGAAGCGGTGCGATTTCTGAGGTGAGTTTAAGAGTTTCCCCGCCAATATCTATCTGTTTGGCAAGAAGTTCTAACCAGTTCGGGATTTGCTGATTGCTGGATAATCTGTTAACTGAACACTGAGATTTTAAAGATTTTGAACCTTCAAATCCATCGTGCATCAATTTGAGCAAGGAGCAGATATGCTCCCACATCGAGAAATAGCCCCCTCCTTCCCAAGGAAGCAATTTATTTGGGGGAAAGTTGAAAGGCCACTGAACCCAGCGACCATTGATATATTCTTCGAGAACTATGAGACTGTGAGGTTTGAAGGCATCTTTTATACTCAAAAACGGACCATCTTCTCCTAATTCGTCGTAGCACTGTTTCATCAATCGAAAAGCATTTTCGTAGAATCCAAAGAAAATGTGCAATCCATGTTCTTCTATTCGGTAGGTTGGTTCGTGGTAAGGCGGGTTAGACTCCACGCTGCGTCCTGATGCGCCTTTACCTCCCAGACGCCAGCCCTGTTGGTACACAGTAATATCGTAGAGAGCGTTCCATCCCGGCTGGCTGGTGAGTTCAAATGCAGCAGTTATGGAGGCGATTCCTCCTCCCAAAATGGCAATTTTTTTGAGTTTCGATGTTTCAGGCATTTATCGATTGAGTAGAGAATCTACTTTCAAAAGTATATTTTTAACTGCGCTTCATCCCGGGCTTTTTAGCCGGCTTTTTCATGGATTCGCGCTATAATTTGACTGAGATGAAAGCTAATTTAAGAAGGCGCTTTCCAAACTGTAGTACCATTTTCGACGGTGAAGTTGAAGTTGATCCAGAAAGACAGCTTGACGGGCAATCGAACTGATTCTCCTGGTTTGGTACCACGTGGGCGTAACCCCAAATCGTTAACTATGGGGTGGCTGGCATAATCGTACAGTGTGACCTCAAACTGATCGCCTAAAGAACCGAAGCCCAGGATGCGTCCGCTGTGATATTTGTACATTTTCATCAAATTTTCGACGATCGCTTGATAGCAAGCTCGGCTACCATCTTCTGCATCGCGGAATTGTTTGAGAAATACGACTGGAACTGCTGTATGAGTTAGGTAGTCAAAAATATTGAGTGGCAAACTAAAACCAGGAATCTCGATCCTACCATTGTTGTCAAAAAGTAGCTCTAAAATTTCATTGACTAATTCTTGTGGGGTATCCCAAGTCTTGTTAGGTTTAAAAGATACCTCCTTACCAACTCTGCAAACTTCTATCAACCTTTCATCTTGGGCTTGAATGTCCGGTCTAAAATGTTTCCATAAAAGCGTCTCTAAAGTGAATAAATCAGGTGGCTGCGGGGGTTTGGGAATTTGAAAAGAACCCAGTTGTTTTGAAATACCGTAAACCTCGCGCCCTGAAATTAAAACTGGTGAGTTATTGACAAAAACGTAAGGCATGAACCAAGCTAGCCGCTCCACTACAAATGCAGGTCCTACTTGTTTTCCGACCATCGTCAATATCCAAAAAACTACCTCTTCTTCAAGAACATATCCCTTTTCGCTGTCTGGTTTGTTTGTGGAACTGAGCGAATCCATCGTTCCGAAAGTAAGGACAACATAGTGCATGGCAGGGCGATACTCAACTTCTCCTTTGGCTGGCTGGTTGAGATATGTGTCGCATACTGCTTGTAGCTTATGCAGAGAACCTTCTAAGATAAATCCATAGAGGTTTGTACCTTTGATGTCGTAGGGTTGAAGAAAACACTGCTCGCCAGCTCGTTCAATGTATTGTGGCGGTTTTAAATGGTGACTGCCGCCCGATAAAAATGTCTCGCCAAATTTATGTGCTTCTTGTTCTATGCTTTCGCCTCTAGCAGCAAGATCTAGGAGTAGTTGCTCTGGCGAGCCAGGCGGTTTTGCGAGGATGTCTGCTAATTTTTGCGGGTTATTGAGCAGTTCCGCGATCGCGCTGCTTGCTCCTAGTGCTGTACGAAAGCCTGTTTGCAGAAGTTGAGCGGCGCTGTTAACATTCATTGCTTCATAACCTCATCATGAGTTAGCTTGCAAACTTTTTATATTTCAGTCATATCACAAATACCGATCGGATCGAGCTTTCTTAACGCCTAACGCCTATTTTCTCAATCACAAACTCTCTATCGAGCGATCAAGAAAGCAAACTGAGCTCGCGACCCACCTATATTTCATGCGACCGTTGGCGTGCGACCTGTGGTTTATACCCGACCCGACAGCGAAGTCGGTCAAACTTACTGCATTACTACTGCACTGGTAGGTGGGGATGGAGCGATCGCGGCGGTTGGGGGCGATCGTCAGAAACTAGCAGACCGTTGCCAACTCGGTAATGAGCGTTTTCCAGTGTTAGAAAGCATGGAAAGTGAAGAGATCGCTCCTGTGACTTGTTCTGGCCGGCACCTCTTTCGTAGTGCTGCAACTGTTCGAGGTTGCGGTGGCGGCTGATTTCTTGAATAATCCGCAGCGGGATACCCGCGTTGCTCCTCTGGGTGAGGGCCGTTCTCAACCAAGCTGTGGGTGGATGCTCCCTCGATGCCGGCTCGCTCGAACGCTTCTCTCAAAATCCGATCGGCTGAATCTGATTGCAAATGCTTCCAATGGTGGCAGCGGTGGCGGCCGGGGAACAAGTAAGTCTGACCCGCGTGGGGTTTCCAAGATGTCAAGAGCGATCGCAAATCCTCGATCACCGGAATCGTTCTGGTTTGCAGCTTGCCCTTGGTATTGGCTTTGCGGAAGTTAATCGTAGAGCGGACGGTGCCAGAGTTCGTGTAGATATCTTTAACCATCAGGGAACAAGCTTCGGCAATCCGACAGGCGGTGTAGAGACAAACTCCGAAGAGGGTGCGATCGCGAGCGGTTTGCAAACCTTTGTTGAACAAAAGCTCGATTTCCTGTTGCGTGAGTATCTTGGCCTGGCCGTGCCGTTCTATCTTCATCTTGGTAAACTCGACCCGATACCACAGAGTTTGCCGCAAATACTGCATTGCTGGATCGATCGGGGGGATTTCTTAACGTGGTAGTCCAGGTCTGGATGGCGGGCGTAGAATACACATACAGCTATCACGGCCGCGCTGGATGCGACCGACGGTAATGTGCGGAAAGTTCAGAAACTCAGCAGACACAAAAATTTAAATACCTTGATGGTGTATGCGATAATCGCGGCCCCGACCAAAGAGACATTACCGATTTACTTGATGGGATGAAAGGAGCGATCGGCGGGAAGCGGATGATTCGACGTGAAGGAGCGAGCGAAATCATAGATTTCTTCGATGCTCAATATGAAGGAACGTTGGATGCGTAATAATTAATTACTCCCCATGAATAAACTCAGCATTGACTCTGATCATAAAATATGCAATTGCAACAGCGACTGACTGAGATCGACCTTGATGCCTATTTTCAACGAATTGGCTATAGCGGTGACTGCTCGCCCAGGCTGACAACGTTACAGGAAATTCATCAACGACATTCCCAAACGATCGCCTTTGAAAACCTCAATTCGCTCCTGAAACAACCGGTTTTGCTGGATTTAGCATCCTTGCAACAAAAACTCATCAACCAGGGACGGGGCGGCTATTGTTTCGAGCAAAACTCACTGTTGCGGGATGTTTTGCTTGCTCTTGGCTTTCAGGTAACGAATCTAGCAGCTCGCGTGCTGTGGAATTTGCCATCCGGGACGATCGCACCTCGCAGCCATATGGTGCTGTTAGTCAATATTGATGGAGAGCCGTACATTGCAGATGCGGGATTCGGAGGATTAACGCTTACCGCGCCGCTTGCTTTGACACCGGATATTGAACAACCTACATCCCACGAACCATTTCGATTGATTGCAACGGATCGCAGCTACATTATGCAAGCATATATCAAGCAGGAGTGGAAATCCCTTTACAGATTCGACCTTCAGGAGCAAGAATTACCCGATTATGAGGTGAGTAATTGGTACGTTTCAACTCATCCCAACTCGATTTTTGTTACTAACTTGATTGTGGCAAAACCGGGGTCAAATTGTCGTTATGCCTTGTGGAACAATCAGTTTACGGTGCATTATTTGGACGGTCGAACAGAACATCGCGTCCTTTCAACGGTTGCAGAGTTACGCGCTACCCTTGAGAATGTTTTTTGTCTCAACTTGGGAGCGATCGCTGAGATAGTTCAGATGTTACAACAATTAATTGAGCGATCGCGTGCGATGACCTAACGGTGAAAGCGGGCAACTCTCGATTTATGGCAAGGCCTGACAAGGACTTTTCGATAGATTTTCTTGCGGAAAGTATTAAATCCGACATTCCGCACGCCTTTAGACGAAAGCCTCTCGCTCAGGACAAGAAGCGACCGTAGTTGTACACTTCTTCTTCGCCCAAACGGTCAATAATCGCCCAATGTACTGTGTTGAGTTCAGGAATTTGTAACATAAATATCCAGTTAGCTTCTATGCTTTCCCCTTTTGTTGGGAGCATCGGTGTCTCTGGAGTACAGAGGATAATTTTAGTGGTGGGTTTTCGCAGATATTGGTAAGACGAGGGTACATGATCGCCGTTAAAATAGGCGTAGGGCACACCCACAGCCGCAGCATTATCAGCGATCGTGTCTAGAACCGAGCCTTCTTGTGAGTTGTCAAGTTCAAAGCTATCGTATGCCGAAGTTAATGCTTCCTCAAAAGTTACCTGACCGCCTAAAGCTTTCTGTGCCTCAATCGATTCTGGATCTGCCTCTAGGATTAGATTGTCTAAGCCAAGGGATGAAGTCAGATTAGATAACTTCTGACTGTGCTCAGTATAAGCATAGCTAGACATCAAATTTCCCATCGCATCCAAAAGCCTTCCCTCGTCTGAAGAGTTATTCCAAACAGAGCGTTTGCTACCGAAAGAGAAGCCGCCTGACTCTGGATGCACCTCGTTAGTATAAACTCGACACTCAGCTCCTTTTTTCAAGACTGTCCCCGCGGGAAAAGAGAATTCTTGATTGCGATTGTCTGTGTGAATTTTCCAGCCTGATATATCTATATCAACCAGCCCATCGTTGACAATAGCGATATATTCGTCCGCCTCAGCGGATTTAACGCGGACGTCTGAAAAAATCCTCGAAATCCTGACGTGGGGTGTTGCCTGTGAGAGATCGAGTATTGCATACAGCCCTTCTCCATCAGGACTAGAAACGAGAATTTGATTGGCCTGCTCGTCAGGTTGGAAATCGATAATCGAACTGCCATTGCGTTGATAGAGAGATTTAACTCCAGCAAAAATCGGATGTTCGCTATTAATGGGTTGATTTCCTGAAATCCCGTTATAGCCCTCTTTAAACTGTAAACCAACTTCCCAAAGAAACCAGTTAAAGTTATACGCTTCAGCATAGTCCTCATTTTCCGTCTCGGCAGCTAAATAAACGTTCCCTCCGGCTCCAACCAAATCTCTGATTCTAGTCTCATCAATACAAATTTCATGTGTAAAAATCGCATCCACATCTTCTGGGATGTCATATCCAACCGTCCATGTGTGACCAGCTTCAGTCATTGTCTCTGCTAAAGCCGATTCAGATTCTGCTAAATCCGGGTCAGCGTAAGAATGAAACTTACCTGGACGACCGCCCGCAAACCAATTCGCAATATTTTTAGCAAAAATTGCCGCGTCAGGAGATTGTTCAAATCCGACGTTACTTAAAGTTGAAGCATCATTAGCGAGAAAGATTTTGCCTAATTTTTTGTTCATTGACTCGGTTCCTAACCTTCGGAGTAGTTGATGGACTTACTGGTGCGGGTGCAGGGAAAGATGGTTAATTGTTGCTGTGACAAAATTCTCATTTCTAAGTGGAGATTGTTAATCACAAAAGGAATGCCAACTATCGCTCGCTTTTATAGACATATCCTTAATATAAACAAAATAGTCCGATAAAAACGATCGAAAATATTGGAAGAGAACGGGACAAACCCTTTAGCAATAATCTAAACACTCCAGCCAGCAATCTTGACACTTACGATCCAGAATTAAATGCAACTGTAAATGCGACGCTCGACAGGATTAAATACAACGCTCGCCAGGATTAAGTGCAACGCCGCTTGCAATCATCGGTTTGAGCCAGGAGAACCGTGCAACTATCAATAGAACTTCCACTTAGCAGCGGTTTCGCGCCCGATCGGGGGTGCTGGCAAAAATTTCAGTGCTTGGCGTAAATTTATGCACGATTGCTGCTCAAACCCCCTAAAGCTAAAAAAGCAGCAGCCAGGGCTTTGGATACCTTGCGATTAATTTTCATGGGGTTTCGTCCTGGTTTGGGATTGCAGTCAAACAAGCCGTAGATGCAGCGGAATCAAGAGGGAGTTGCGATCTCGCGTTACAGGTGACGCGGTGGTTTATATTCGGAAATAACTGTTGGAGCGTTCGAGTTTTGTCTGGGCTTGAGTAGATGAGTTCCATAACTCCCATCGAGCCATCCTACAGCGCATCGCATAAAAATCCACCTCTGCCTTGATTCCCTGCTGCCAATCCCTGATGGTAAATTGACGATGCTATAGCAACCGAGCTTCATCAGAATAATCACAAATCCTGGGAGTTCGGGATTTTTCTGTTGCCAATGCCGTTGGTAGCGAAGTGAACGATTTTATAATTGCCTAAACGACCATTTTTCTACTGCGATGCGTTGCTTTTCAAGCCGTTTATAAGGAGTTTATTGGCTTCTGATGCTTTGATATAGCAATCTTAAATGGTAATTGCTCAACCCCCTTGACAAGAAGACGAGATAGACATTAGATAAAGGAATGGAAAAACTACCCAGCTTAAAGCAACTATTGAACGAGGCAAAAGAAGCCTTGATAGTAGAGCTATGGCAAGAAATCCAAAAACTCAGCGCAACATTAGCCACCTACGAACCTTGCGCCAGAGCCATCTCCCAAAAAAACTCTTCAAAATTCCGAAGTATTGATAGAGAAGGAATATCTATTGCGCTCGCAAGCTATATTACTATTAGCCACATCTACGATTGCACAGCTATCAATCAGAGCATATTTACTTATGCAATTGTAACTATCCGTACAAATGCGATCGCTCCTTTGCGTCAATCAATACTATGATAAAAAGTTGTAGTTAGTAGAGAATCAGTAAAATATATAAAAAATTCTCCCAGCTATCAGTAGGTTCTGTCGCTGGGAGAAATCGCTGGAAAGTCGGTTTATTCAACTAACGCAGGTATCTCGATTAATTCGATTTCAAACCTTCGCTGCATTCGCCGTTATTCTTTAGGCACAGTAGGCTTTGGTTGCATGTCAAAAATAATCACAAATGTGCGCGTTTTCACTAATCGCTGCAAAACCCGTAGATGATCATCTGCATCGTTTCTCTTACGAAATCGTGCCACAATAACACGCTGACAATTAGGAAGCAGGCTAATGATACACCACGGGTGCAATTTTTCAGAGTAGGTCATTTTAGTACCTCAGCAGTAAAAGTAACAGATTGTGCTCTTGTTTGATTGCTTGCCAAGACAGTAATTGAATAATCTTGTCAAAGACAGGTCACGGTGACATTGATATTTGACGAGGTTTGTGCTATAACCAGCTCAAATTATCTTTTGATGCTGAAAAAGCTTGATGTATAGCAGCCACCAAAACTGTTAAAACAAGTCAGCAGTATATGATTGCGATAACGTATACAGTCGTTGCCCTAAACAGTCTTTCCGTTATACGCGCTACTATTAATCCAGGCTATTATCTTCGCAAGGCGGACACAGGAAAGCCACCAATGCCTCTGGAATTTCCTCAAAGTGTTCCAGCAGAAAATCCATTAAAGCCAAATGACGCAAATCGACAGCAGTAGGAAATCTGCGATTTTTCCCCTTTCTAAACCAACCCCGCACTGTAGAATCAGAACGAGAACAAATAAAAGCAATTTCCTCATAACTCACTCCCCACTTTTCATAAAACTGCCTCGGTGTCATTCCGAATTGGCATTGACTGTAAACTGCAATCAAATTGCGTTCTCTATCTGTCAAAGTCTGCTGCTTTTTTATCATCCTCAAACTTCTCCAAATCTTCCTCCCAGGCAGTATCAAACTGACACCACGTTGCACTTTTGGAATCAGGAGTAAGGCAAATTATGTAGCACCACATCCAACAGCATTGACACTGTTCGTAATTGTAAAATTTGCCGATAACCATTTCTCTGTCAGCTTCTTCGCTAACACCCTTCCAGCGCACCATCTCGCCGCACTTAAAGCGCGGGAGATGAATTTTGGCAAAGTTTACAGGAAATTCAATTGCAGGCGGCATATCATTCAAATGTTTTAGTGGCAGGCACGAAATCAAATCTCGCTTTCCTTTTGAGATTGACATGAGTTCTCAACTGTGCATCGACTGCAACAGATTTGTTTTGATAGGTTTTTAGGCCAATTTCTTGATAAAGAAATTGCAGCGCGATATTTCCTTAAATCAATCAATTGGAATCTATATTTGACGAACTATTCTCAAAGCCCAACTCTGGCTAGGCTATCAGTTTTTTGAGATACCGCCCAATCGCGTTGATGTCAAGTCCCGTTGCAGCCGACTTGTATAGTAAAGGTGTAGTTGCTTTCGTCAGCGAGGTGCGATGATGGACAAACGTCTCCAAATCGAACCACACCGGGAAGTAGAAGGGTTATTGGAGAATATTGATGACTTGTTCTTCAGGCTCTAACTGGCCGCAAAAAAGGTTGCAGGTAGAATCAAACAATAGTATAATTAGATTAGTGAATAATAATTTTATTGGTAGCGCGGTGTTATGAACGCCCAAAAACCTGTTACCTTCAGAGACCTCATCGACGCGATCGCCACATTGCCGATTATCAACTTTCCCGAGAATTCGAGTCAGTTGAATAGCAATAAGCGGGAAGTAAGTTGCAACAAGCGCCTCCGATTGCCCAGAAAGCGATTGAGCCGGATTTGGTTGGCCATCAAAGAATAGAAGCCAGTTAGCCTACTTGACGTAATATTCCTTTCGTCCAATAATGAAGGAATTTACGCTAAGAGGGCTGCGCCGTGAAGGTTCAAGGCAACGGGCGCGCTAAGATTTTGACGCCCGCAGAAATTGACCGACTGTTTGACCGGGGTTTTATTACAGCAAGGGACAGGCTTTTGTTTGCTGTAACTTTTTACTGCGCCTGCCGCATTTCAGAGGCGTTAGCTTTAACAACTCACGACATTGTTGGGGGGTCAGTTACGTTGCGAAAAGCGACGACAAAGGGTTCGTCAGCAACGCGAACGCTGCCGCTCCATCCTATGCTGGCTAAGTATTTAAAGGCTTACAATCCAGATGTGGGTTTTTTGTTTCCGGGGCGAGACAATACGAAGCCTTTGACTCGCGCCGCATCGGATGTGATTTTTAAAGAAGCTTGCAAGCGGGTAAGAATTAAGGGGGCTTCAACACATTCGATGCGGCGGACGGCGCTGACTAATTTGAGCAATGCGGGGGTGCCGCTGCGGGTGATTATGGAGATTTCGGGACACAAAAATTTGTCGAGTCTCCAGCGCTATTTGGAGGTACAGCCGGAACAGCTTGTCAAGGCGATTGGGCTCTTGAAGTAAGGCGACAGAGCTCAATATTTTCCTGTGCTTTAATATTATGGCAGTTTATAGATATTCCGAAACCGACAGCATTCAGCATCAAACAGCAGCTTAACCGTTCCCGTTCCGCTATTCCGTCCTTTCAATCCAATAATTTCAGCCATTCCCCGATCGGGAGAATCAGGATTGTAATAATCGTCCCTGTAAACTCCAAGCACAACATCCGCATCCTGTTCAATTCCACCAGAGCCACGCAAATCCGATAAACTTGGACGCTTGTTCGTGCGAGTCTCTACCCCCCGATTGAGCTGAGAAAGCAGCACAACCGGCGCGTCAACCTCGCGAGCCAAAATCTTCATCTGCCGCGTAATTTCGCTAATTTTATTGACAACATTTTCATCCGCCGAATTCACCATTAATTGCAAGTAATCAACAATTACCAAACCCAAGGGGCCGCGCTCACAAACAAACTCCCTAACTCTGGAACGAATCTCCAAGGGAGACGGTTCCAAACTTTCGTCTATCCAAAAATCAGCATCGCTAACTTTCCCCAAAGCCGAAGCTAGGACTTCGTACTTACCAGCTAGGTTAACTTGCCTGATATCTTTCACCGACACCCCACTCTCAAGTGCCATTAACCGCGCTGCCAAGTCCCGACCTGGCATTTCCATCGAAAACATCAAAACTCGACCGTTCGTGGGAAGGCAAGCAATGTTGTAGCCAAGGGCACAAGCCAAAGCTGTTTTGCCGCTGCCGGGACGACCTCCTATAACAATCAATTCACCTCGGTAAAATCCGCCTCCCAATAGGTCGTCGAGGTCGTAAAACCCTGTGCTGATTCCAGGAAAGTAGTTAGCAGTCTCCAAGCGCTCTTCCTCAATTTCATCTAGATATCGCCAAAGCTCTCCGCAGTATTCGGAGAGAGGTCGAATAGCTTTTTGTCGCTCTTCTCTGTACTTATTGAGGGCAAAAATCTTTTCCTCGGCTTTATTTAGTATCGCATCCAATTCGGTGAAAGTCTCGTAGCCAAGCTGCACGATGTCATTGCCAACTTTGATGAGTTCGCGCCGGACAAACTTGTCCATGACTAGCAAGGCATACTGGTCGATATTGACGGCTGAAACAGTTCGGTCTACCAGCATTACCAGTTTGATTTGACCTCCTACTACTTCCAGCAGGTTGTGGTTGTCGAGGAAGGTGGTGATGTTCATCAAATCTGTGGGCTGTTCTAGAGAATGCAGCACCAAAGCGGCCCGATAAATATGTTGGTGGACTGTAATTGCCAATGCTTCGGGACGCAGAATATTTGCGATTCTTTTAATGGCTATTGGATCGATCAAAATTCCGCCTAAAATTGCTTCCTCTGCATCAATATTGCTCGGAATAATTTTGTCAACAAAACTGACTGCCATGTCGGGTATTCTCCTTTAATATTGTTGCTAATTCAACTGTGCGAAAAGTTGTCTAAAAGATTAAAAGCTGTCTAAATGGGTTGGATGATCACTGTTTTCACAGAAGAGCTAAATAGCTAAGTAGTAGACAATTTGTTCACAATTTGTTTTGCTTGCTGAGGAAATCGCTGTATCCACTGCAAGTAAATTTGCTGCTGAATACCTAGCGCTGCGAAAGCTTCTTCGCCTAGTTCCTGGAACTGTTCGGATAACTTTCGGTGAGTTGTTAATGGCATATACTGAGGGTCAATATAATCCTCAGTTATTCTTGTTGTCTGTGCAGAAGGAGAATTTTTTGGAGTTGGAGAAGAACCTGCTGAAGCTGGAGACGAAACAACATTTGTTGGGTTCGAGTTTGGAAAACCATTAGTTTTTACCCACCAACGACCGCGCAAACAGTCAACAATCCATCCTGAAGGGTTAGATATTTGCTTTGTTTGGCTTCTGATTTGCAGCAGGTTTATGGCTGCTTGAATTTCTTCTAAGTTGTACTGGAGGACGCAAACTCTCAATTCGGGATTCATCCCTCCTGTGGCTTGCATAACTATCTCGACAATCTGAGTCGCATCGGGGTTTGTAATTGCAATCGCTTCAGAGTTAGCAATCGCAACTACTTCGGCAATTTTAGTCGTTTCGGAATTGACAATTGCAACCGCTTGGATAATTTCAGTTACATCAGGATTGGAAATTGCAACCGCTTCGGAATTGGCAATTGCAACCACTTTGACAATTTCAGTTGCTTCGGAGTTAGCAATCGCAACCGCTTCGGCAATTTCAGTTACATCAGGGTTGGCAATTGCAATCGCTTCATAATTGGCAATTGCAACCACTTCGGCAATTTCAGTTGCTTTGGAATTGGCAATTACAACTGTTTCGACAATTTTAGCGACTTGAGGATTAACGAACGAAGATGTTTCGAGATTTAACCGGACAGCTTTGTTGGTTATTGTTGGTTCGGCGCCAGAGATTCTTTGATGGTCGAGGCTGTCAAGTTTTGTGGGTAGTTTTTGCGGGGGTTCAGAGGTTAAACCTGTTTGTTCTGAACTGCAAGGTATTGTCGCATCATCGATCGCTTGAATTGTATCTGAATTAGTATTCAGATATTCAGCCGTCTGGTCGGAATATTTATTCTCAATTAGGGTTTTTAGTTTTTGTTGTGAATTTTTATTTGACTGACTGTCTTTGGTCTGGATTTGAGTAGCAGGTTTTGGTTCTACATTTTTTGGTTTTACATTTGTCTTGGCTAAATTTTCTCTTTCTTCAAAAAAACTTAAAAAAACAGCAGCAACATTTTCAGTGCTTTGCTGTTCTTTTTTATCCTCTGTAAAGAGTACGGCACCATCAGGGTTTGAACCCTCTATTTGCTCAATTTTTGACTGTTGACGTTGATTTTTTGATGGGTTGCTCAGTTTTTGGAATTTTGAGTGGGTATGAGTGAAGGGGCGAACGTCGCCCAGGTGCTGCACTGCTATGCGAAAAATGCCGCGTCCGTAGTTTTTCAGGATTTTGACCAAACCGAGTTTTTCGAGCTGTCTGAGGGCTGTCCGCCTGGTGTTGGGGCTGTAGGGCTTGCCATTGCGGACTCTTGTGGCTCGTTTTTCGCCCAAGGGGATGCAATTGATGTCGATTTCCTCTGGTTTGCCGCCGATGCAGGTTCTGTACAGGTAGAGGGCGAGTTTGATGGCGCTGGGGGTAGCGCCTTCGAGTACGTCGGCCAGGGCTTCGTAAATTGAGGCATATCTGGTGAGTGGTGGTTTGTGCCAGGTAGTTGTATCTGCAACCATTTTTTGTTCGCGGTAAAAATGAGCGTGTCACTTTTAGCGGCTGTGGTAGCTACTAGAAGCGTGCGAGAGGGGTTGTTATGGATTTGGTCGGATTTGGTCGCGGGGTATCCGCTCGTGCTTGCAGCAGGAAGGCGAGATGCGCTCCATCGCGCTGCATTGGCGATCGATCGTCGAGCCCGTGCGATTATTTTTTCCATCCTGCCAGGTCGATCGTCGCGGGATGTGGTGGCGGATCAGTCTTGTCAGACTTATAAGAGTTGTAATCAAAAGCTGAAACTTATATATAGCAAGAGTTTCAAAAAATCATAATCCTGGGATGTGGATAAGATTATCCTGGGATGTGGATAAAATTGTCCTGGGATGTGGATGTTTTTGTAATCAAGCTTAAACCCATATACTGTAAGGGTTTGAGGTCAATTTTTTAAGTTTTTTTTTTATGATTACACGGCTGCTGTCAGCTTGATTACGGCAACTAGCCCTTTAGGCTCGCTGGATCTCGTTAATTCTGAAAATAGGAGTATTTGAATGCGTTCACCTGCATAGCTATCCGCGAGATACCGGACAAAACTGGACAACCAGCTCAAACCAGTAAAGATACAGCCCGGTAAAGTCTGGACTGAGGTTGCGTTAAGAAAGTCATGGCACCCGCAAGATACGCAGCCAGCCCCAGGCTCTGTCGCTGCGATCGCTCAAATTGAATAACAACTTGAATAACCAATCTTTTATTGATCGGGCGTAAAAAATTTTTGCTTGCTGTTGATTAGTAAGGCTTTTGCTGGGTAACATCAAAATTCTCTAACGTGCCTAAAATCGACACAGCGCAAGGTCAAAGTTTTTTATCTGCTTGAGGTCACGATCGTAGGATAAAAAACACTAACCCAATCTATGAGCAGCTTTGGGTAATACAATTTCTCTAAAATGCTGCTACAATGCGGGTCGAGTACCCAATACAATTAGATTCGAGCGGTACAAACTACTGTTGCATTATTTTGGAGAAATGGTATAAGTTTTCCGAAGCAGCGACCAGTGAGGCGACGAGTCAGTTTGGTACGAGTACCGCGCCCCAAAACTGAATTCAACAGCCGACAAGTTTCAAACCCCCATCGATCTAAAATCTCCAATCTCAAATGCGATCGACTTCACTCAGCGATATCCAATAGAGCGAGCAATTTAGTCTCTATTTCCGGGCTGAGAGTCCGCTGACCACGCTCTATCTGAGCAATCAGCGACTGTGAAACCCCCAACCAACCAGCTAATTTTCTCTGAGTCCACCCCTTACCTTCACGGGCTTTTCGCACGGAAGCACCTGCTATCGAGAGTGGTTTTGCCGAAGCGCGCTTTAATTGTTTGGGTTGGGTCTTCTTTGAGATTAAAAGTGGGATGGGTTCTGGCTGAAGGATGGTAATTTTGGCCGCCAGCCAGCATTCCAGGTAGCCTTTTGGGTTTCTTTCCTTGTTCTCAGGCTGAAGTTTATCTGGATAAGTTTCCGGGTCAAATTCTATTTGCCACTCCAGATTCATTAATAGTTTTAAGGCACTATCCCAGCTCTGCTTTAATTTGTAGGCTTTGCGATTATCGCTGCGAGCTGAGTCAATTTGTGGAGATGGTAAAATCGCTTTTAGTAGCGTTAAAACTCGGTATTCACCACTGGCGTGAAATCGGCTTTCTATGGTGACATGAATTGCTAGTCTTAAGGCAAATTCGTTATGGTACGGATCGATTCTCAGCACTTGCTGGGAAAGATAGCCAAACTGATATAACGCTTCTCTCGACTTGGCTCCAGCTCGGTTCAAAAAATCCTGAGTCCACAATCCGGGTTGGACTGTGATGTAGATTTCATGGGGGTTGTCTATCTTACCTTCAAAATTTAACTGACCTTGGGGTTTGATGTAGACATTCCACATTCTCCCTACAGGAGCACTAGCTATAATTTGCCCTTTCTTGTTCATTCCCTCAATCCAAACAGCTTTGACCAACAAACAATCAAGGGCAAATGCTGTATTAGCAATCTCTAGCAGTTTTTCTATTTGAGTTTTTTTGTGATTTTTATCCCATCCCATTTCCTTAACAATATCGCTGGCTTTTAGTGTAAAGCTGCTGTGCCAAGGAGTCTCTTATTTCATGGTGTGAGCTGCAAAAATAATGTGCAATTTTGCGCTGGTAAACCCAAACTTATCAATGATTTGCTGGGCTTCGTTTCAAGGCAGCAGGGTAATGTCACCTGGGCTGGAAATGTAATGCTCGATATAATTGTTTGAGTTACCCTTTGCTTCATGTTGAAAAACAGCAATACTGCTGGCAGCTTCATACCACAAATCAGGTCGGATCTGCGCGCGGAGACTGGAAGCCATCAGAGCTGCTGTTGGAACAGCTTCTACAGATTTATTCTTGAATAATGGGGGTTCGGTTACTGGAATTGGAAGGGGTGCAAGTTCTAAGATTTTTGCCAACTGAGCTGCTGATAGATTTTGTATATTTATTTGTTGTAGTAATTCATCGGCAGCATGATATCCACACGCACTAATTATCTGAGATTCTGTCCGGGATTCGGATTTGGGTAAGGATGCGTCAGGGTGAAAAGCGATCGTTCCAGGCAGAATATCCGATAGGTTTTCTCCTCGCTCGCAGATATCTAATTGATTCAGTATCCACTCTGCATTCTTTTCCAGAAAATCAGATATAAAGTATTTCTCGAATGTTTTTTCAATAGTTCCTAATAATTGTGGGGTGATTTTTAAATCGCGATACGGTAAGTGTTTTATTCCACTGTTTTGAGATATAATTATTTTCAAAGCGTGATGCAATCGGGTAGCAATATTCACTAATATTGAAGATAGGAGTTTACCTTCTCTACCTAGTTTGAGAGCGTATTGTTGGATGCGATCGCGGTCTCTCATAAGGACAATGTGTTTTCAGGTTGCCACATATATCGAATCAAGCAAGATTTAACCCGCCGACTATTAATGGTAAACTCCTCAAGGCGATCGGTGCTTGCTACAACCAACAAAAAGCTGTTTTGCGATCGAAATTACCGTCAGACAGAACAACTTATCAAAAAATTCACAAACTGACTCACAAGCTTGCATTGCCTCATGGATAACTACCTCCACAATGCAATTCGTTTATTATAGATTGTCTGGCAGCTAATCAGATCGAAGGCGATCGATAAAAACGATGGGTAGAAACAGTCGATCGATTTCAGCAGACAGCCCGATCGAAACTTTGTTGTTATACCAAATTCATAAAATATCGCTAAATATCTACCCCCTCAACTCCCCCGTTCGAGGGGAGGAGTTAGAACTGCCTCTGTAGCAGAAATTTATGAAATTGGTATTATTCCCCACCATTTTGTTTCAAAACCGCCTCAATTTCCGCCAGCTTTTGGCGCAAAACCTCCTGCAACTCCACCAGTTGTTCAACCTCAGCTTGCTCCAACACTTGCGGTGACAGCTTTTTCAAATTCCCGGCTGCCAACTTAACCTGCTTGAATTGGCGGGCTGCCCCTGGGAAATCATCCAGATTAGAATTGATAATTTCTTGCACCAATTTACGAGTTTGAGTCACCGACAATTTCTCGGCAATAACTTGATTAGTTGTTTTAACTCTAATCGGCAGCGCTTCTTCCTCTGGCAAGACTAAATTTTTAGCAGAGAGTTTAGAAAGAGCCATTGCATGAACCCCTTTAAGTCCTAATTGCCTGATAAGCTGAGACGCAGCTAGATTGTATAATATAAAAAAATAAGCAATCATTAGTTATAGTGTATGCCAGCCAA
>NZ_JAUBPP010000037.1:32704-37994 GCF_036700765.1 Microcoleus sp. S1D4 | reverse complement strand
TAGAGACTGCAAGGAATCTAGTTTAAGTGGTCTCGGTGAACCAAGAATCCTCGTACCTTCAGGTCGAGGAGTGTCAATTCTGCCGATACCTACAGTGGCGCGATCGCAAATATGAATCTTAATGGGAACGCGGAGCATAAATAATCTGCTCTCCCCCGCCCCTTATTTTAGTCAAGCACCGCCTCATTCAAGCAAGTTTTTCTTAAGTCACATCTACCTAAATTTGCACCTCTTAAATCGGCATTTTTCAAATTAGCATTGCTTAAATCTGCATAACTCAAATTTGCGCCTCGGAGATTAGCATTAGATAAATTAGCTCCAACTAAATTAGCCCTGACCAGTTGCGCTCCACTCAAGTTACTGCCATTCAAATTTGCTCCTGGCATCTCGGCCGATGTTAAATTGGCTTGACTTAAATTAGTGCCGCCCAAGTCAGCCAAATTCAATTTAGCATAACTCAAATCAATTTTTTCCAAGCAAACTGTACCCAATTGAGCGCATCTCAAATTGGCATTAATAAAAAATCTGTCTCCCAGAGAATAACGGCGGAGCAATTCGTCCGCTGCTAACCGAATTAAAACTGTTTCGGAAGCATTTTGGTAGCACCACGATGCCTCCAGCAAACTAGCGGCTGCTTCAATTGCTACCTTGTCGGATTTAGGAAGAACCAAACTATTGCAGCCATCCCACTCACCCTTGAGCATAAATGCCATGTCAGAAGCTGCTGCAATTGAGTCGCATAACAAAACGGTTTCTTGTTTTGGTTGCAGCCAGTTCATTAAACCTATCGAACTCTTGTTTTTCACGGTTGGTTCGGGATTTGTTCGTTTTTCTTAATTATAGATAAAAATATTTCTAATGTGTTGAAACGGTAGGAACGCGGCGCGCACCTACCGTCATAGTTCGGGGAATTAACCCTAGATATCGCAGCAGGAAAAAGGCACTTGTCAGAATCTGACTAATGGCTGATGACTGATGACTAATCTGTTGTACTTACGTGGTCGATTCTCTCTAATTGCCAGAGAATTTGGTTTCCCTCGCGCCGCACGCGAGAAACTACCCAATTTCGCCACACCCAATTATCTCCGCGACTGGTGACAGCGCTGGCATTTACATCCATCAAATCAGCCAGTTCAGAACTGGTAATCAAGTAGCCTTTGGTAGCAACCTCGTCGGCTGTGTGCAAAGTTTCTATCAGGTTGCGGAGTTCCTGAACTCTCACCTCGCGGGGCAAGTTCTCCAGGGTATCGGCAGTTGAATCCATCATGGTAGAGTTGGAGATCGGAAGGTCAGAAGATATGACATAGGATTCTATCGTTTTGTTACCAGTTGTGTCCGTTTCTTCCAAAACAATTGGGTTTTGCAAGTGTAGCGGCGATGCCCCCGTACTCGCCCCAGTCCCGCCTGCGGTTGCTTTCTGCTGTTGCAGTTTGGGAGTGAGATTGTGGGAAAAGCTGCGGGCTATTTCGTCGCACCTGTCGTTGTAGAAGTTGCCGGAGTGGCCCCGGACGTGTTCCCACTGGATTTGTCGCGAATTCAGCTTGTCTAGCAGGTGCCAGAGGTCTTGGTTGACAACTTCTTTGCCCGTCGAAGTTTTCCAGCCTTTGTTTTTCCAGCCTTGAATCCATTTGGTGATGCCGTTTTTAACGTATTCACTGTCCGTGTAAAGGGTGACTGGTTCGGTTTGACCGGAATTAGCAAAAAATTCCAGCGCAGCAACAGCAGCCTGCATTTCCATGCGGTTGTTGGTGGTTTGGGGGTCTGCTCCCCCGAGTTCGTGACAGTTGCCGTCGGCGTAGCAAACTACTGTACCCCAGCCGCCCGGGCCGGGGTTGCCGGAACAAGCGCCGTCTGTGTACAAGCTTTTGATGGTGGGAGTTGTCATGAGGGAATTAATTTTTCATTGACAGGTAACTGGTTTGCAAGTGTAATAATTGAGGAAAATAGCGATCAACTGTAGCTGCCATGAAAAACGTCAACTTAAAGATTAAAAAGGTCGGGTTATTTATTTGTCCGTTTTCTTTGTTAATTTTTAATACTTTGGCGCAAGCACAGCCAATAGTCCCGGCTGCTGACGGTACTGGGACTGCTGTTACCCGCACCGGCAACCGCTACGATATCAACGGCGGCAGTTTGTCGGGAGACGGCGCGAATCTTTTTCACAGTTTTGGCCAATTCGGCTTAAATCAAGGTCAAATTGCTAATTTTCTGACTAATTCGGCTATTCAAAATATATTAGCTCGCATTGCTGGCGGCGACGCTTCACTAATTAACGGCTTAATTACTGTCACGGGCGGCAATTCTAATCTGTTTCTGATTAATCCTGCGGGGATTGTGTTTGGGCCGCAGGCGAGTTTGAATGTGCCGGCGGCTTTCACTGCGACTACTGCGACGAATGTCGGTTTTGGTTCTAATTGGTTTAATGCTGCGGGTACAAATAATTTTAGCGCGTTAGTTGGTGCGCCCAATGCTTTTTATTTTGGGGGGACTCAACCGGGGAGTATTGTTAATGCTGGCAATTTGGCTGTGACTCCGGGGCAAAGTTTATCTTTGTTGGGCGGTACGGTTGTTAGTACGGGGCAGTTGTCGGCACCGGGAGGGCAAATTACTGTTGCTGCGGTTCCGGGGGAGAATGTTTTGCGTATCAGTCAACCGGGGCTTTTGTTGAGTTTGGAGATAGCAGCGGGCGGGAATTTGGGGAATTCTCCACAAGGTTTAAATCCTGTTTCTTTGCCGCAGTTGCTGACAGGTACGGGGCAAAATCAGGCGACTGGTGTTGTGGTTGCGGATGACGGTAGCGTGCGGCTGGTGGGTTCTGGTTTGCTGGTGAATTCTGGGGATGTGGCGATTGCTGCTGGGAATATGTCTGCGCTGGATCAATTGAATGCCGGAAGTGCGAATTTATGGGCTGCGGGAAATCTGACGTTAGCGGGGACTAGGCTGCAAACTGCGAGGGATTTGAGTTTGCTGGCCGGGGATGCGGTGCGGGTTCGAGATAGCGTGGAGAATCCGTTTTTGGCGCGGGCTGGGGGGAATTTGGAGGTGCGGGCCGATCGCGCGATCGACATTCTCACCTTAAATGCTACTGGCGGCTTGTCTCTTCCCCCGCAATTCCAAAGCGCAGGCAATTTGAGTTTAGTTAGCAACGGCACAATTTCGGGGGATTCTCACTTTGTTGCGGGAGGCAATTTTTCGGTGCGGAATTTGTCGGGAATGCCGGGAAATTTTGTGAGTTTATTTGACCCGATCATCAGTTCCGAAGGAGATGTTTTCTTTGGGGATTATACTGGTGTTTCGCTGAAAGTAGAGGCGAGGGGGAGTATTATTGGTGAGAATATTACTATTACTGGCCCGGATTTGGCATTGCCGACTGAAAATGTGAATTCCGACCCAGATATTGCGATTTTAACCAGCAGTCCGGCTTTGATTCTGCGGGCGGGAGTGGCAAATTTGGTCAATTCTGTTAATGTTTCTCCTGACAGTTTAGGTGAGGATACAAATTTCACGGCGGAACCTGTTTTTAGCAGAAATTTGATTGCTGTGGAAAATATTTTAGCAGCCGGGCCGGTGATTTTGTCGGCAACGGGAGATGTGCAAACTAGAGATATTAACGGCGGACAAATTAGCCTGGAAAGCAGGGAAGCTGGAGTAGTAGTTGGGGGCAGGTTAACGTCGAGTTCGACAATTAATATTCAAGCTGTTAACAATATTATTCTGACTAATGATATCTCTCGTGCTGATATCAACGGCAATATTAGTCTGAATTCGACTGCGGGTAATATTGTAACGGGCGCGATCGACACTGGGAATTCTGGGGCGATCGCCTTTACAGCTTTTGGCAATGTGAATTTTGGGAATTTGCAGGGTTCTCAAGTTAATATTACCAGCAACTCAGGTGCTCTGGGAGTTTTGACCGATCCGAATACAATTGTCCCGAATACAACACCCGTCAATATTACAGCCACCGAAAATCTCACTTTGGCAGCTTCGGGCGACTTAACCGTAGGGAACCTCGCGGGTGCTACTCTCAGGGCTAGCAGCAGCAGCGGAAGTGTCGCTACGGGTACGATCGCCACTACGGGAGATGTCAGAATTTTAGCAGGACAACAAATCAACACGGGGGCGATCGCTGTTAATCCTGCCACAAATCCAGTTAATCCTGCGATTCCCACAGTCAATCTGGACGCGCAAACTAATATTAATGTGGCATCGATTGATGCTGCCGCCGCCAGCATTGCTTTGAGAGCTTCTAGCGACTTAAATACTGGGAATTTGCAGGGGGCGGCAGTTGATGTTAACAGTGATGGGGGAAATATTGCGATCGGCAATACTGCGTCAACTGGAAATATCAATGTAAGAAGTGCGGGAAATGTGAATTCAGGGGATTTGCGGGGTTTGGGAGTTAATATTAACAGCCGTGCGGGGACAATTGGAGTTACCAGTGCTACCGCCACCAGCAATGTAAATTTGACAGCTTTGGGCAATATAAATTCAGGTATTTTACAGGGAAGTGATGTTTCAGTTAATAGTAATGCTGGAAGCATTCAGACTGCAAATGTTACCGCAGCTAACGGTGTGACTTTGACAGGATCTGGCGATGTCAATGCTGGAAATTTGAGGGGATTTGCGGTTGATATTAGCAGCCGTGGGAATGTGAGAATTGGGGATGTTAACGCTGGAGGAAATATTAATTTGCAAGCCGCTCAAAATGTAAATTCGGGAAATTTGCAGGGAGTTATAGTTGATTTAGTTAGCAGCAGGGGAAATGTCAGCACTGGCAATATTAATGCTTCATCAATTGTGGATATTTTAGCGGGAGGGCAGATCGGAACTGGGGAAATAGATGTTAATCTTTCGGGGCGCGGCCGCAATCCTGCAGTCAATATTAACGCTCAAAATGATATTAGCATTGTATCGGTCTATGCTCCGGGCGCTAAAGTTGATATCGCAACTCCGGGTTTGGTGCGAGTGACTGGTACTTTTGACCAAAACCGCACTGTGAGTGTCTCAACGCTTGGTGGCGATCAACCGGGTACAGTCAGGATCGCCCACGGCGGCGGGGATGTCAATCCGCCGATACCTTTTGCGGTGGGAGATGCGACGGTTAACGGGACTGCTGGGGCGATCGCCAGCAATACTTCGGGTACAATTACTCAGGGACAATCTTTCATCAATTCTTACACTCAAGGTAGTAGTGCGATCGTCACTACAAATCAACCCGGAATAACTCAACCCGGAATAACTCAACCCGGAATAACTCAACCCGGAATAACTCAACCCGGAATAACTC
>NZ_JAUBPP010000037.1:0-32604 GCF_036700765.1 Microcoleus sp. S1D4 | reverse complement strand
TCAACCCGGAATAACTCAACCCGGAATAACTCAACCCGGAATAACTCAACCCGGAATAACTCAACCCGGAATAACTCCAAGCGGAATAACTCCACCCGGAATAACTCCACCGGGAATAACTCCAAGCGGTAGATTTCCATCAGATAGAAACCGGGTTTTTCCCCAACCAAACGAACCCCTTAACTCCCAACAGCAACGGAATCAAAACAGAATATCGCGAGAGCTAGGAAAACGCGGAGAAAGGCTGCCGCCGGAAAGAATCCAAGATCCGAGAGGACTGAGAAATGTGATCAATTCAAATATCAGAGATTCAGTTATTCAGTCAGCATTTCGCAGTGAAATCGGCAGGAATTTGGATGTCGGTCAAATATCGGCAGCTTTACCTCTGCTGGAAAAATCTTTCAGCCAAGAATTCCGGGAATATTTCGGCATTAACACCACCGACGAGTTGCTATCCCCAGACGAAATCAAGAAAAAGTTAGCATCTGTGGGTGCAGAAACGGGCACGAAACCCAGCTTAATTTATCTGTTTTCGCGAGAAGAAAAATTAGATTTAATGTTAGTAACTTCTTGCGGTGCAGTGGTTCACAAAACCGTGTCGCAAGCAAACCGGGAAGAATTGCTGAAAGTTGTAACTGAATTCAGGGGTGAGATTACTAAGCCTGGGGCGCGGACTACTACCAGTTATCTACCATCAGCCCAAAAGCTTTATAAGTGGATGGTTGCGCCTTTGGAGGAGGATTTGCAAAAGTGCGAAACGGATACTATTTCCTTTGTTGTCGATCGGGGTTTGAGAGGTATGCCCTTTGCTGCTTTGCACGACGGAAAGCAATTTTTGGTGGAAAAATACAGTCTCAGTTTGATGCCCAGCATTAATTTAACAGATAGTCGCTACGTCGATCTCAGAAATTCTCAAGTTCTAGCAATGGGCGCGTCGGAATTTTCAGAGTTGAATCCTCTACCTGCCGTTCCTGCAGAAATAGCTGCTATTTCGCGAGAGTGGCCGGGAGCAAGTTTTCTGAATGAGGGTTTTACTTTAGAGAATTTGAAACAACAGCATCAAAGCCGGCCTTTTGGAATTATTCACTTAGCTACTCACGGCGAATTTCGTCCGGGAGCTCCGAGTAATTCTTTTATTCAGTTGTGGGATAGTCGGCTAAGACTGGATCAATTACAGAATTTGAGATTGAATAATCCGCAGGTGAATTTGTTAGTTTTAAGTGCTTGTCGGACTGCTGTGGGTGATGAAAGTGCGGAGTTGGGTTTTGGCGGTTTGGCGCTGCAAGCTGGGGTGCAAACGGCTTTGGGGAGTTTGTGGTATGTTTCGGATGAGGGTACTTTGGGATTGATGAATGAGTTTTACCAGCATTTGAAGACTTCGCCAATTAAGGCTGCGGCGCTGCGAGAAGCGCAAATTGCCATGTTGCGGGGTGATGTGCGTTTGGAGGGCGGAAAGTTGCGGGGTTCGAGTCGCGGCGAGGGAGTGGAGTTGCCGCAATCTTTGCAGGGGTTTGCTGATTTGAAGTTGTCACATCCTTATTATTGGTCGGCTTTTGTGATGATTGGCAGTCCGTGGTGATTGGTAATCGGTAATGAAAGCAAAAGGTAATTGACAATAACCGCAAAGCTTGCGGCTTAAAAGCTGGTGCCCTGCCAATTATTCATTACCCATTACCCATTAGCACACATACCTCATTTATCTGAGAAAGGCTATATATTGTCAAGCCTTCAAATCAGAAAACCAAATAGAAACCTCAGCATCTGGATTTTCTGGCAGCCGAGTCCATCCAGTTGATTGGGCAAATCTCTGCTTGATTAGCGCCAGTTGATTTTCATTTTGCTCCAAAGCCTTAGATACAACAAGTATGACTCTCAAATCTTGTGCTGTTGTAATTTTCATCTGAGCTTCTTCACTGTCAACTATTGGGAGTGTGAGGATTCTGTGTCTCATTTCGAGCCACGAACCAAAACGCAATTCATCGGTATCTTTAGTTAAAACTACAACATCTTTAGGTGATTTAACAGCAGAATTTATTTGACTAACTACCGATTTAACATTCATTTTTGACAAGATATCGACATAGATAAAATTCTCTGTTGTTACGTAATTTTTCCGCAACATTATAGCCTCAGCCCAATCACCTATATAATTGAGCGGGGGCAGCAATACAAAGAATACCAATAAAATAGACAAGACAATTTTTGAAAGGATAGATTTTTCCCGATTGGAAATCCAGTAAAGGTAGGAAGAAATAACAAAAAAAACAGTAAGTATAAAGAAAGGATTACTATAACGACCGATGCCTGCCATTAATAGATTGATCCCAGTTTTATAAGATATATATGCAATGAATATAAAAGGAATCGTGGAAAGGCAGCCCCAAAGAATAATAAGTTTTTTATTGTATATATTTTTTCGAGCGCAGTCTGCAACAAACCAAAAAGCTGCTAAGGTTCCTGCTAGACCTACAAATATTTTAAAGGTTTCTGTTTTTCCTGAAATATCTAAAGCAAATAACTGTTTAAAAATTGTGCTTGTACAGGTCAACAGCCTGCCTTGAGTAAAAATTTCTGAATTGAATAGACCCAAACCAGGAGCTGCTATTAAACTCAATAAAAAACGCATTCCTCTTGTAGAAGGCGATGCCACAGGAATAGCAGATTGAAATTGCTCTACAGCACTATGGACTCCAGAAAGTGAATGGTGAATAGCACTCAGACCAATTACGGGTAACAAGCTGAATCCCGTACAAACTGTTAACAGGATAAAACGGTTTTTCAAGGTATATTGTTTGCTGAAAAACCATAAAAATACAGCTAGATATGCGAGAATTCCTAGAGAAACTAAAAAAGCAGAGTATTTTAACCAGTAAATTCCCCCTAAAAGTAGACCTAGTAGAGCTGCATGAATTAGAAGGCGACTATCAAATTTATTGCCTGATGATAAAATTGAACACAGATACATTGCGTAGAGTAATACCCAAGGCATGACTGCCCACGGAATGACATCTCCTGCTGTAAAAACCAATAATGAGCCAATTTCTATATAATAGATAGATAACAGGACAGCTATAATTATTTTGATTTTTTGGTCAGAGGTGAGAGTATCTATTACCTTTATCCACCCCAAGCCGCCTGAAAGAAACAAAAAGTATGCGGTTGTTCTGACTGCAATTCCTAAAGGCAATCCGAGGGCGATTAAAGGTAAAAATGCGAAGGTAACGCCTGGAGCGTGCCAGACTATCCAGGTTTGTATATCTTGGGATATATCTTTGGGATTTACGGTAACAACTGAGTTGATTAAACTAGATCCTCCGCTCAACCACTGGTTAATTCCTTTGATTTGAGGGAGGGGATCGAATTCTATTCGGTAAGGAAATACTGAGGCGATCGCAAAAAAGAAAGTGACAAGAAATAGAAATATTAAATATGGCGCTAATTGCTGATAGCGAGAATTTGTTAAATTCATATTACAGTTTTAGTTAGGGAAACTATAAAGTATAAGTCAATACGGTTGACTGAAGAATAATCTGAATTGCAAAAAATGCCTGTATTGCCTATAAAATCGTAAGATGAAGTTCATCAAAAAATATTAAGTCAATTGTATTGAACTATAAGTCACCTGTCTCAAAATTGGTGATAAATGTGATGTTTCTTAATAGTTCTGGAAATTTTGGCTGGTAGGTATGTTCGCCAGCAATGCGGATGGTACTATTGCTCAGGGACAATCTTTCATCAATTCTTAACACTCAAGGTAGTAGTGCGATAATCTGCAGGTGAATTTGTTAGTTTTAAGTGCTTGTCGGACTGCCGTGGGTGATGAAAGTGCGGAGTTGGGTTTTGGCGGTTTGGCGCTGCAAGCTGGGGTGCAAACGGCTTTGGGGAGTTTGTGGTATGTTTCGGATGAGGGTACTTTGGGATTGATGAATGAGTTTTACCAGCATTTGAAGACTGCGCCAATTAAGGCTGCGGCGCTGCGAGAAGCGCAAATTGCGATGTTGCGGGGTGATGTGCGTTTGGAGGGCGGCAGGTTGCGGGGTTCGAGTCGGGGTGAGGTGGTGGAGTTGCCGCAATCTTTGCAGGGGTTTGCTGATTTGAAGTTGTCGCATCCTTATTATTGGTCGGCTTTTGTGATGATTGGAAGTCCGTGGTGAAAAGATATTAATATTCCTGTTCTCCTATTAGATCATTTCCGGTTACACCGTCAGGTGATGTTGACTGTTGACTGTTGACTGTTGACTGTTGACTGTTGACTCGAATTTACTATTCCGATGAACAGAGGATTTGATATTACTTAGCGCTTGCTGATTTAACCAAAAACCTAGATAACTCAATGGATTAAGAGGGATAAAAAGTGAATGAGGTGCAAGAAATAAGCTTTGAAACCATCAAAAGTCAATCACTTTCCTAGATTCCTGACTATTCTTACCTCCTCTAATTCTGACTTCTGACTCCTGACTCCTGACTCCTGACTCCTAGCCTTAACGAAAAGACTTTTTCAACAAGCCCTACTTAGCGTGGCAATTTTCCGAGGGGTTTGATGATTGGCGGTATGCTTTTCCCATTTTCTATTTTCCCAGCAGCGCGCGGTATTACTTGAACTTGCGGTTCGGTTAGCAGCGAAGTGCTTGGTAAAGCGGACAGAAACGAGGGATTGAAAGCCACGAGATGCTGAAAAACTAAACATGAGTTAAAAAACCCTATTTTTTTCGTTTCTAACGCGCTATTATTTACAGAAAGCTGGTGCGTTGTGACTTAGCGTTAATTTTTAGCAGAAAAATCAATATGCTCTCGATTCCAGGCGTTGCCGTCCAGACACTGCTCTATGAAAGTGCTAACTCTCTGGTTTACCGGGCCATTCGGGAAGCCGATCGCCAACCGCTGATCCTCAAACTTCTCAAAGAAAGCTACCCCACACCTCAAGAATTGCTGCGCTACCGCACCGAATATCGCATCACCCGAGAGCTGAAAGAGGCGGGAGTCGTGCGAGTCTATGATTTGCAAAAATACCAAAACAGCCTCGTGATTTTTGTGGAGGACTTTGGCGGGGAATCCTTGAAAATATGGATGCTGCGGCGAAAGTTTAGCCTCAAGGAGTTTCTGCAAATTGCGATCGCCACTACTGAAACTTTAGGGAAAATTCACGCGGCCAACATCATCCACAAAGATATTAACCCCTCAAATATTGTTTATAACCCGGAAACGGGGCAGCTCAAAATTATCGACTTTGGTATTTCCACTCAGCTAACGCGAGAAATGCCAACCCTGAAAAACCCCAGCATTTTAGAAGGCACCCTCGCTTACATCTCGCCGGAACAAACAGGCAGGATGAATCGCTCTATCGATTACCGCACAGACTTTTACTCCCTCGGTGTCACCTTCTACGAATTGCTGAGTGGAAAACTGCCTTTCGAGACAGAAGATGCTTTAGAGTTGGTTCACTGCCACATTGCCAGACTGCCAATTCCTCCCCACAAAATCGAGCCAGAAATTCCCCAAATTATCTCCAAAATTGTCAGTAAATTGATGGCGAAGAATGCCGAAAACCGCTATCAAACAGCATTGGGACTGAAGCACGATTTAGAAATATGTCGGGTTGCATTACAAGAAAACGAGAGCATAGAAGAATTTGACTTGGGAACGCATGATATTACAGATAATTTCCTGATTCCCGAAAAATTATACGGCAGAGAAACAGAAGTTTTCGAGCTATTAGCTGCCTTTGAAAGAGTTGGTAATGCTACTGCCGAAATGATGCTAGTCTCTGGCTCCTCTGGAATTGGTAAAACCGCAGTAGTGAACGAAGTCCACAAGCCCATCGCCCGACAGCGCGGTTATTTCATCAAAGGCAAATACGACCAGTTCCAGCGCAATATCCCGTTCAGTGCATTTGTGCAAGCATTTCGGGAATTGATGGGACAATTATTATCAGAAAGTGACGCTCAGTTAGACAGATGGAAAACCCTGATCCTCACAGCAGTAGGCGAGAGCGGGCAAGTCTTGATTGACGTAATTCCTGAATTAGAACGCATCATTGGCGCTCAAAGTCCTGCACTAAAATTGTCGGGGAGTGCCGCCCAAAATCGCTTCAATCTGCTGATGCAGAAATTTGTGCAAGTATTTACTACTGCTGAACATCCCTTAGTGATGTTTCTGGACGATTTGCAGTGGGCAGATTCAGCATCTTTGAAATTGCTACAACTATTGATGGAGGATACGGGGCATCTCTTGGTATTGGGTGCTTATCGGGATAATGAGGTATCACCTGCTCATCCGTTTATGTTGGCGGTGGATGAGATTGTGAAGTCTGGGGCCACGGTGAATACGATTACGCTGCAACAATTGCGTTTAGCAGATCTCAATCAGTTGGTAGCAGATACACTAATTTGCGATTTATCTTTAGCCGAACCCCTGACAGAATTGGTTTATCAAAAAACCCAAGGTAATCCCTTTTTCTCGACTCAATTCCTCAAGGCGCTGTATGAAGATGGTCAAATTATCTTTAACCACCCTCAATCCTCCCTTACTAAGGGTGCAAGTACAGGGGGGTGGCAGTGCGATATCGATCGAGTTAAATTTGCCGGCACCTCGGATGTGGTGGAGTTTATGGCGGCGCAATTCCAGAAGTTGCCTGCCCAAACTCAGGATGTTCTCAAACTTGCCGCGTGTATTGGGGCACAGTTTGATTTAGAGACATTGGCAACAGTCAGCGAAGAATTACCAGAATCGACGGCATCAGCGCTGTGGAAAGCCTTGCAAGAAGGACTCATTTTAGTAATTTCCGAAGGCTATAACTTTATTCAAGTAGATGCTCAATCTCCGAATCAGTCTGTTGCTAATCCCACTTATAAGTTCCTGCACGATCGCGTCCAGCAAGCGGCTTATTCATTGATTCCCGACAACCAAAAACAAGCCACTCATCTGAAAATTGGACGGTTGCTGCTACAAAGTTCTTCTGAGATAGAAATAGAAGAAAGAATCTTTGATATTGTGGGGCATTTAAATCAAGGAATTGAGTTAATCGATCGATCGAGTGAACGCTCAGCCTTAGCCCAACTCAACTTAGAAGCTGGACGCAAGGCCAGAAATTCTACCGCCTACGCTGTGGCAAATATCTATCTACAAACGGGAATTGAGTTACTGACACCTCAATGCTGGCAAACTCAATATGAATTGGCGCTAAATCTTTACGTTGCTGCTGCTGAAATTGCCTATTTGAATGGTGACTTTGATGGTATGGAACAGATAACAGCAAAGGTTTTGCAAGAAGCCCAAACAATTTTAGATCGAGTTAAAATTTACGAAATTAAAATTGCCGCTCAGACAGCTCAGAGCAAGGTATTAGAAACGATCGCAGTAGCAAGAGACGCACTCTTACAATTGGGGATTGAACTTCCTGCCGAACCCGATGAAGCCAAGATTGGCAAAGCGCTACAAGCCCTTGCGGGGCAACTAAGTGGCCGAAAAATTGAGGAATTGGTTGACTTACCTGTGATGACAAATCCAGAGACTCAGGCAGCTATGCAACTGTCTGGTATGTTGTTTCCACCCATTTTCCAGGGAATGCCCGGTTTGCTGCCCTTGCTGAGCTCAACGATGGTGAGTTTATCGCTCTCTTTTGGGAATGCGCCCGCATCGACAGTGGGTTATGCGATGCACGGGATGGTGTTATGTGCCTTTTTGGGAGAGGTGGAAACTGGCTATGTTTTTGGGCAATTGGCACTCTCATTGCTCGATAGGTTGAATGTACCCGAATTCAAGTCCACAGTTCTACTTTTGTTTGGCGGTTGGATTCAGCACCGCCAAGAATCTCTTTTAGCAACGATACCGACGCTGAAAGAGGGCTATAGGTTGGGTATGGAAACAGGCGACTTTGTAGACGCTGGCTACAATATATATATTTGTTTTTATACTTATTTATTCGCTGGTGTAGAACTAGATACTTGGGAAGCAGAAATAGCAAGTTTCAGGGCTGTCATGGCGCAGTTGAAACAATATTCTGCTCGGATTTATTTGGATATGATTCAGCAGACGGTACAAAACTTGAGAGAAACCCGTATTCGGCCGGATTTGTTAATAGGATCTGCCTATGATGAAACGGTGATGATTCCCAAGCACTATCAGGATAATGAATTTACGGCGATCGCCTGTGCCTGCATTTTCAAACTGCTGCTTGCTTACTGCTATGGCAATTATACGGCTGCCCTAGACCATATTTCCCAAGTCAAACAGTATTTGATGGGAGTATCTGGATCGGCTTTTGTACCCATTTTTCATTTTTATGCTGCCCTGACGCACCTGGCACTTTTTCGGGCACAGCCAGAAACGAAGCAAACTGAAATTCTTGGCTTAGTGGAAACCCATCAAAGCACGCTGCAACAGTGGGCGAACAATGCTCCGATGAATTATCTGCATAAATGGCATTTAGTTGAAGCAGAACGGCAACGGGTGTTGGGCAATAAAGCCGAGGCGATTGAAATGTACGATCGCGCAATTTCTGGAGCCAAAAAAAACAAATATGTTAATGACGAAGCCCTTGCAAACGAACTCGCAGCAAAATTCTACGGTGAATGGGGCAAAACAAAAGTTGCTCAATCCTACATATTTGAGGCGTATTATTGTTATGTTGAATGGGGAGCAACTGCTAAGGTAACAGATTTAGAAACGCGATATCCCCAATTATTTATTGTAACTCAACCGGGAAGGAAAAACACTCAAACTACCGTAGCAATGACAACGACTGGTTCGGGGAATCACCTAGATATCAGCGCAGTGATGAAGGCTTCTCACGCGATTTCCGGCGAAATATTGCTGGATAAACTACTGTCTAGCTTGATGAAAATTTTGATGGAAAATGCAGGGGCGCAAAGAGGCTATCTGATTTTGTCAAGCCAGGGACAACTGTTAATTGAAGCTGAAGGGGCAATCGATGACGAACAAGTCACCGTGCTGCACTCAATCCCTGTTGATAATTGTCAAGAACTTTGTTCTGCGATTGTCAATTATGTGTCCCGCACTCAAGAAAGTGTGGTACTAGATGATGCCCTTCGAGAGGGACAATTTACTAACGACCCCTACATCCAAAAGCATCAGCCAAAATCAATTTTATGCGTGCCGCTGATCAATCAATCTCAAATCGTCAGTATTGTTTACCTAGAAAACAATCTGACAGCCGGAGCTTTTACGCCAGAAAGAGTGGAATTATTAAAAGTGTTATCTGGACAGGCAGCTATTTCTATTCAAAATTCTAAGCTTTATACAGAAGTACGCGAAAATGAAAGTAGGCTGGCTCAACTCAACAAAGCTTACGAGCGATTTATACCCTATCAATTTCTCCACTTTCTAAATAAATCAAGCATCGTGGATGTGGAATTGGGCGACCAAGTGCAGTTAGAAATGTCGGTGTTGTTTTCAGATATTCGCGACTTCACCACACTTTCGGAAACTATGACGCCGGAAGATAATTTCAAATTTATCAATTCCTATCTTTCTCGCATGGAACCCGTGATTAATGAAAATAAGGGGTTTATTGATAAATATATTGGGGATGCGATTATGGCGCTGTTTAGCGGTGAGGCGGATAATGCGGTGAAAGCGGGAATTGCGATGCTGCACCGTCTCGTTGAATACAATCAATACTGCGCTAATTCAGGCTGTGCCCCGATTCAGATTGGGATTGGCATTAATACGGGTTCTTTGATGCTGGGAACGGTGGGAGGACAAAATCGCATGGATGGGACAGTAATCAGCGATGCGGTGAATTTAGCTTCTCGCGTGGAAAGTTTGACAAAAAATTATGGGGTGGCGCTGTTAATTACTCAGCCAACTTATACGCGCCTGAAAAATCCATCTCAGTACGCAATCCGCACGCTAGATACGGTAAAAGTTAAGGGAAAATCTGAAGCGGTGACGGTTTATGAGGTGTTTGATGCAGATCCGCCAGCAATTAAAGACGGCAAGTTAGCTACGCTGGAATTGTTTGTAGAAGCTAGGGCGCTTTACTCGGAAGGGAAGTTATTGGAAGCGGCGCGACTGTTTTCCGAGTGTTGGCGGCAGAATCAGGGCGATCGCGCGGCTAAAATTTATTGGGAACGCTGTCAGTCTGCATTGGTGACTCGCACAAAAATCAAAGACAGGCTACACAATTTAAATTAAGCGGTTGCTATACCTAAAAATCAAATCAAAAGTGCGATCGACTGTTGATGCAGCATACAAATTAGGCGATCGAAATCGGGGCTACCACAAAGTATTTGCAGGCTGCTACCCGAAAAACTAAATATTTGTTACAAAAACAAAACTTTTGCCTTTCTAAGGTGCTATTCTATACACCAAGCTGGTGCGTTTTAAGTTAGCTTTAATTTTTACCATAAAAACCAATATGCTCTCTATTCCAGGCGTTGCTGTCCAGACGCTGCTTTACGAAAGTGTCAACTCTCTGGTTTACCGGGCAATTCGGGAAGCAGATCAAGAGCCAATTATCCTCAAACTGCTCAAAGAAAGCTACCCCACACCTCAAGAATTGGTGCGCTACCGCACCGAATACCGCATCACCCAAGAGCTGAAGGAGGCGGGCGTCATACAAGTTTATGACTTGCAAAAATACCAAAACAGCCTCGTGATGTTTGTGGAGGACTTTGGCGGCGAATCCTTGACAATTTGGATGCAGCAGCGAAAGTTTACTCTTGAAGAATTTTTGCTCCTCGCTATTGCCACAACTGAAATTTTAGGCCAAATTCACAGCGCCAACATCATCCATAAAGATATTAACCCCTCAAATATTGTTTACAACCCGGAAACGGAACAATTAAAAATTATTGATTTTGGTATTTCTACTCAGCTAACCAGAGAAACACCGACTCTGAAAAACCCCGGCATTCTGGAAGGAACCCTTGCTTACATCTCACCTGAACAAACCGGGAGAATGAATCGTACTCTCGATTACCGAACTGACTTTTACTCGCTTGGTGTCACCTTCTACGAATTGCTGACAGGAAAACTGCCTTTTGAGACAGAAGACGCTTTAGAACTGGTTCACTGCCACATTGCCAGACAGCCGCTTTCTTCGCACGAAATCGAGCCAAAAATTTCCCTAATTGTCTCGCAAATTGTTAGTAAACTGATGGCGAAGAACGCAGAAAACCGCTATCAAACGGCAGGGGGACTAAAGCACGATTTAGAAATGTGTCGGCTTCTATTACAAGAAACAGATAGCATACAAGAATTTGACTTGGGAACGCGGGATATTACAGACCGTTTCCTGATTCCCGAAAAGTTATACGGCAGAGAAACTGAAGTTGATAATCTATTAGCTGCCTTTGAACGAGTTAGTACAGGTAGCGCCGAAATGATGCTGGTAGCTGGCTTTTCTGGGATTGGTAAAACCGCCGTAGTGAACGAAGTCCATAAGCCGATCGCCAGACAGCGGGGCTATTTTATAAAAGGCAAATATGACCAATTTCAGCGCAATATTCCCTTCAGTGCATTTGTGCAAGCATTTCGGGAATTGATGGGACAGTTGCTATCAGAAAGTGATGCTCAGGTACAAACATGGAAAACCAAAATTCTGACAGCATTGGGTGATAGCGGGCAAGTGCTAATTGAGGTAATTCCTGAATTAGAACGCATCATTGGCGCTCAACCAACTGCACTAGAACTTTCGGGGACTGCGGCACAAAATCGCTTCAATCTGCTGATGCAGAAATTTGTGCAAGTATTTACCACCGCCGAACATCCCTTAGTGATGTTTTTGGACGATTTGCAGTGGGCAGATTCGACATCGCTGAAGTTGCTACAACTGTTGATGGAGGATAAGGGGCACCTGTTAGTCTTAGGTGCTTATCGGGATAATGAGGTGTCACCTACTCATCCGTTTATGCTGACGGTGGATGAGATTGTTAAGTCTGGGGCAGTGGTGAATTCTATTACCCTGCAACCGTTGAGCCAAAGAGATCTGAATCAGTTGGTAGCAGATACGCTGATTTGTACTTTATCCTGGGCCGGGCCCTTGACAGAATTGGTTTATCAAAAAACCAAAGGTAATCCCTTTTTCTCCACGCAATTTCTCAAGGCGCTGCATGAAGATGGTCAAATTAGGTTTGACTGCAATGTACGACATTGGCAGTGCGATATTGCCCAAGCTAGACTTACCCACGCCTCGGATGTGGTGGAGTTTATGGCGGCCCAATTGCAGAAGTTGCCTGTAGAAACTCAGGATGTTCTCAAGTTGGCGGCTTGCATTGGGGCGCAATTTGATTTAGAGACATTGGCAATAGTCAACGAAGAATTACCAGAACAAACGGCATCAGCACTCTGGAATGCCTTGCAAGAAGGACTCATTTTAGTGATTTCAGAAGGCTATAACTTCCTTCAAGCAGATGCTCAATCGCCTCCTGGGTCTGTAGCTAATCCAACTTATAAGTTCCTACACGATCGCGTCCAGCAAGCGGCTTATTCATTGATTCCTGAAAACCAAAAACAAGCCACTCATCTCAAAATAGGACAGTTACTCCTACAAAATTTCTCGGATATTGAGAGAGAGGAAAAACTCTTTGATCTTGTGGGGCATTTGAATCAAGGAATTGAGTTAATTAATCAATTAAGCGAACGAGAAGCCTTAGCCCTACTCAACTTAGAAGCGGGAGCTAAGGCAAGAAGTTCTACCGCCTACGCAGCCGCAATGCTCTATCTGCAAACAGGGATTGAGCTACTGACAGCCAACTGCTGGCAAAGTCAGTATGAGTTGACCCTGAATCTCTATATTGCGGCTGCCGAAGCCGCCTATTTGAATGCTGACCTTGAAGGTATGGAACAGATGGCAGCACAGGTGTTGCAAGAAGCTAAGACGATTTTAGACAAAGTTAAAATTTACGAAATTCAAATTGCCGCTCAGACAGCCCAGGGCAAAATGTTGGAGGCGATCGCAGTGGGTAGAGAGGCCCTGCGACTATTGGGAATCGATCTCCTCACCGAACCTGAAGAAGCCAAGGTTAGTAAAGCGCTGCAAGCTCTGGCTAGTCAACTTCAGGACAGACAGATTGAGCAACTGGTTGACCTGCCTGTAATGACTGATCTTCTGACTCGGTCAGCCATGCAACTGTTAGGAATGTTGGTTGCACCCATTTTTCAAGGAATGCCCAGTTTGCTACCCCTAGTTAGCTCCACGATAGTAAGTTTATCGCTCCAATTTGGGAATGCACCCGCATCGACGGTGGGGTATGCGATGCACGGGATGGTGCTGTGTGCCTTTTTAGGAAAGGTGGAAACGGGCTATGCCTTTGGTAAATTGGCACTTTCATTGCTCGATCGGTTCAATGTGCCGGAATTCAAGTCAATAACTCTAGTTCTGTTTGCGTGCTTTATTCAGCATCGCCAAGAAGCTCTCTTGGCAATGATCCCGACACTGAAAGATGGCTATACGGCTGGGATGGAAACGGGCGACTTTCTCTACGCTGGCTACAACATAGCTATTTACTTTTATGTCAACTTTTTCGGTGGGGTAGAACTAGACACTTGGGGGGCCGAAATAGCAGGTTACAGTGCTGTCATGGCGCAGATAAAGCAATATTCTGCACAAACTTATTTGGATATGACACGGCAGACGGTGCAGAACTTGACTGAAGCCGTTAGTCAACCGGATTGCTTAATCGGAACTGCCTACGATGAAAGAGTTATGATTCCTAAGCACCATCAGGACAAAGAATTCATGCCGATCGCTACTGTCTACATCTACAAACTGTTGCTTGCCTACTCCTTTGGTAATTACACGGCGGCCCTAGACCACATGGCTCAAAGCAAACAGTATTTGATGGCAGTATCGGGGTTGGTTTTTGCTCCCGCTTTCCATTTCTATGCAGCTCTGACGCACCTGGCACTCTTACCCACACAGCCAGAAACCCGGAAAGCTGAAATTTTGGCCCAGGTGGAAATTCATCAAACGACTCTGCACCAATGGGCGCAAAATGCTTCCATGAATTATCTACATAAATGGTATTTGGTTGAGGCAGAAAAACATCGCGTTTTGGGCAATAAAGCTGAGGCGATTGAAATGTACGATCGCGCAATCTCCCTCGCTAAAGAAAATAAATTCCTCAACGAAGAAGCTCTTGCCAACGAACTAGCCGCCAAATTTTACCTGGAATGGGGTAAAGAAAAAATTGCTCAAACCTACATGATTGAGGCGTACTATTGTTATGTCCAATGGGGAGCTACTGCTAAAGTAACAGATTTAGAAACGCAATATCCCCAGTTATTGGGGGCAATTAAATCGGGAAGAAAAAACACTAAAACTACCGCATCAGTGACGGCCATTGGTTCGGGTAGTAATCTAGATATCACCACGGTGATGAAAGCTTCTCAGGCGATTTCCGGTGAAATTCTGCTGGATAAACTACTGTCTAGCTTGATGAAAATTTTGATGGAAAATGCGGGGGCGCAAAGAGGCTATCTGATTTTGTCCAGCCAGGGAACGCTGTTAATTGAAGCTGAAGGGACAATAAATTCTGAACAAGTCACCGTTTTGCAGTCAATCCCCGTTGAAAATTGTCAAGAACTTTCCTCCGCAATTGTCAATTATGTGGCCCGCACTCAAGAAAGCGTGGTACTGGATGACGCTTTCCGAAAAGGACAATTTACTAACGACCCCTACATCCGAAAAAATCAGCCCAAATCAATTTTATGTGTGCCGCTGATTAACCAATCTCAAATTATTAGTATTGTTTACCTAGAAAACAATCTCACAGCCGGAGCTTTTACGCCAGAAAGAGTGGAACTATTAAAAGTTTTATCGGGACAAGCGGCTATCTCGATTCAAAATTCTAAACTCTATACAGAAGTCCGCGAAAGTGAGAACAGGCTGACTCAATTTTTAGAAGCTATTCCAGTCGGGGTGTCTGTGGTGGATGCTACTGGCAAACCTTACTATAGTAATCGCGTTGCTATTCAATTATTAGGTAAAGGAGTTATCCCTAACGTCACCAGCGAGCAAATACCCGAGGTTTATCAAGTCTATCAAGCGGGAACAGAGCAGGAATATCCCTCGGCAGAATTGCCTGTTGTGCGGGCGTTGAGGGGCGAAAGCGCCACCGCTGAGGATATGGAAATCCACCAAGGCAACAAGATTATTCCGATCGAGGCTTGGGGTACTCCCATCTATGATGAAAAGGACAACATTTCTTATGCAATTGTAGCCTTTCAAGATATCACGGAGCGTAAAAAAGCCGAAACAGAGCAGATCAGGTTCACCAATGAACTTTTTCAACTCAACAAAGCTTACGAGCGTTTCGTCCCCAATCAATTCCTCCAGTTTTTAGAAAAGTCCAGCATTGTCGATGTGGAATTAGGCGACCAAGTGCAGTTAGAAATGTCGGTGTTGTTTTCCGACATTCGCGACTTCACTACGCTTTCGGAAAGTATGACGCCGGAGGATAATTTTCAGTTTATTAATGCTTATTTATCTCGGATGGAATCAGCAATTATTGAAAATCATGGCTTTATTGACAAATATATTGGTGATGCGATTATGGCCTTATTTAGTGGCAATGCTGATAATGCAGTAAACGCCAGTATTGCCATGCTGCATCAACTTCAAGTATACAATCAAGAGCGGGTTAATTCTGGTTATGCCCCGATTAAGATTGGAATTGGCATTAATACTGGTAATTTAATGTTAGGCACGGTGGGCGGGCAAAATCGCATGGATACGACGGTAATTAGTGATGCGGTGAATTTAGCTTCTCGTGTGGAAGGATTAACAAAAAATTATGGTATTGCTTTACTGATTACACAGCAGACTTTTAACAAATTAGCTAATCCTAGCAACTATTCTATTCGGATGATCGCTGAAATTAGTGTTAAGGGAAAAGTAGACTTATCTACAATTTATGAAGTTTTTGATGCAGATATTCCTGAAACAAAGCGAGGAAAATTAGCAACAAAAGATTTATTTAATCGAGCTTTGAGCTTATACCGACAACAGAAATTTATCGAAGCTACAGAATTATTTGCTCAATGTTTAAACCTCTGTCCTTCCGATCGAGTTGCTCAAATTTATTTTGACTGGTGTGAACAAAAAACTATCACTTTAAACATCGAGCTATTAGAGAGAAGTTTAGCATTAATTAAACCTCAATCTGATGAATTTGTAAGTAACTTTTATGAAATACTTTTTAATAATTCTTCTCAGATAAAAGCTCTTTTTATGAATACAAGAATGGCACAGCAAAAAGAAAAGCTTTGGCAAAGCTTAGAAATAATTATTGAAAATTTACGGAAACCTAAGTTAATTAATGTTTTTGCTAAAGGATTAGGTGCAACTCATGCCAAATATGGCGTTTCAGTAGAACATTTTCCTATTGTTGCGAATGCACTTATTCAAGCCCTGAAGGCGCAGATGGGTTTAGAGTGGACACCTGAAACTGAAAAAGCTTGGGTACAGGCTTATACAATTATTGCGTCAGCTATGATTGATGGAATGGCTGTTATGTGACCTCGATGAGGTGTTTGATGCTGACACGCCAGAAGTCAAAGCGGGCAAGTTAGCTACGCTGGAATTGTTTGCCGAAGCTTTGAAAATTTACTCGGAAGGGAAGTTATATCAAATCCTTTCTTCATCGGAATAGTAAATTCACTGTTGACTGTTGACTGTTGACTGTTGACTGTTAACATCATGTATGAGTGCAACCGGAATTGATATAACTCCGATGCTACCGGATTTGATATTATTGGAAGCGGCGCGGCTGTTTTCCGAGTGTTGGCGGCGGAATCAGGCCGATCGCGCGGCTAAAATTTATTGGAAACGCTGCAACTCTAAATTAGAGTCAACTGAAGAATGAAATCCTCGATCGCGATTTTGATCTCCAAGTCCCGATCGCCCTTTTGTATTTATTACCCACCAGAAAAGATGTCGCTTGTGTTCAAGTAGCCTCAAAGGGCGATCGCTTAACCGAATCATCCGCGAGAAATATCCCAACATTCCCGCGCAATCTCCCAATCTTCCTGAGTGTGAATCACCAAAACTCTCGCCGCTGAATCAACCGCCGCAATATCATCATCCACTGGCGAATTCAAATTTTTCTCCCCATCCAATTTTAACCCGATAAATCCAAAAACTTCACAAGCTGCAGCCCGCAAAACCGCCGAATTTTCCCCAACACCCGCAGTAAAAATCAAAGCATCCAACCCGCCCAAACTCGCCAACATCGCCCCGATACCAGCCCGCAAACGGTGCACGTAAATATCCAAAGCAAGTTGAGCCCGAGAATTACCATCTTTAATCGCTGCCAAAATTTGCCGCATATCGCTAGAAACCCCGGAAATCCCCTTCAAACCAGAATTTCGATTCAGAATATTATCTAGTTCCTCAGCAGTAAAGTGCGATCGCCTTAACAGATGAATTATGATACCAGGATCGATCGCCCCCGATCGACTTCCCATCATCAAACCATCCAAAGGAGTAAAACCCATCGTAGTATCAACACTCCGACCACCGAGAACCGCCGCCAGAGAGCATCCGTTGCCCAAATGACAGCTAATCAGCCGTAAATCAGCAGAATCGCGGTTCATAATTTCAGCAGCCCTGCGAGTGCAATATTGATGGCTAATGCCGTGAAAACCGTAGCGCCGAATCCCCTCTTCCAGCCATTCGTAGGGGCCAGGATAAACAAACGCAGCGGGTGGCAATTGAGCGTGAAAAGCCGTATCAAAAACAGCAATTTGCGGCACATTTCCCAGTATTTCTTCGATTGCTTCGATGCCTGCCAAATTAACCGGATTGTGGACAGGAGCAAACTCAGCTAAACGAGAAATTTCCTCTTTGACTTCCGGCGAAATCAGCGTGCTTTGCTGATATTTTCGCCCGCCGTGAACGACGCGATGACCGACAATATCAATGTCCTTTAAACTATTAATAACTTGAGTTTTTCCCTGCCACAGAGTCTCCAGCATCCGAGCAATGGCCTGGGAGCGAGAATTTGAAGCGAATTCTTCCGCAAGCGTATTGCCCGCAGCAGTTTTGACTTGCAGCTCCCCGGCATTTTCGCGGTGAGTCCAGTCTATTTGCGCTTCCCAGAGGGGTTGCGGCGCGCGATCGGGAAGTCGGTCATTTAGTTCGTACAAGCAGCTTTTGTGACTGCTAGAACCTGCATTTAAAACTAGGATTTTCATGGGAATTGGGAATTGGGAATTAGTAGTAGGGGCGGTGCCCCCGTGCCAGCCCTATTTTTTTACCTTTTCTGTTGGTTGGAACCTGTGTATTTTGCTAAAAAACCCGGTTTCTGGCTATCCGTATTAATTGTTAGCTATGCACTCATTATAACTTTGTTAAGGAATATGTCAAATTATTAAAAATTAATTCAATATGTAGCCGCGGGTTGCTGTTGTTTGATATATCTTCATCATCTGATTTTCATGGACTAAAAATTAAGGAGTCGATCGCCATGCTGACAACAATTTTACTAACCGTTACGGCCAGAACCGTAGAGTGGAGCCCCGAAATCGGTTTAATTATGATTATTTGCAATGTTGCAGCCATTGCTTTCGGCAGCTTAACCATCAAAAATCCTCACACAGGCCCAGCCGCGCCCTCAGCGAATCTGGTGGGCGGTTTGAGCTTGGGTGCACTTGTCGGAAGTCTCTGCTTCGGTCATATTCTGGGAACAGGTACGATTTTAGGATTGTCTTACTTGGGCGCACTTTAGTTTCAGACTGTAGGGTGCGCCCCCGCACCTTACCGTCAATGTCAAGTACCGGGTAAATTGCGGAGAGTTTCATCCATGTAAGATCGATCGCCCAAAACCTCCAACATCGGCCCGCGCACATCAAACTTGACAACACTCACAGAAGCTGCTAAGGCGGCAATGCGAAGGCGATAACTTCCCAAATCGATCCCCAACAAACTGCACAAAATAATCCGAATAGTCGCCTTGTGGGAAACCACCAAAACATTACCATTCTTGTACTTTTCCTGAATTTCTGCGATCACTAAGGACGATCGGCTAGCAATTTGCACAGAAGTTTCCCCCCCAGTCGGTGGATTCCAAGCCGGTTCCGTCAACCAATTAATATAATCATCAGCATATTTTTCACGAACAAACTCAACTGTTTTACCCTCCCACTTGCCGTACTTAATTTCCCTCAATCCGTCGCGAAGTTGCATTTCAATTCCCACAGCATCGCACAGAGGTTTCGCAGTTGCGATCGTGCGTTTCATGGGGCTGACATAAACAGCATTCCAAGGCAATTTTGCATAAGTTGCAGCAAATTGTTCGGCCATCATAGAACCTTCCGGTGTTAATTCTGCGTCGAGGTCGCCGCAGTAGCCGCCAGTCTTGCTGTAAGTTGTTTCACCGTGTCGTACAAAGTAGATTTTTAAGCTCATAAATTCCTAGGTTCGTAGTGAGGACGACCGTCCTCATAAATTTGGATTTCTATTTCTTTAAGCATTACAGATCATTTTGAATAAACCAATTTTAGAGCGGGGTTGGTTTATGCTAAGATGACATCGATCTTAGTTGTTTTACTTATATACTATAGGTATTGCACTTTGTCAAGAAAAGAATGTCCCAGCATTTCATGAGTTCGATCGAAATTGAGAGGATTTTAGGGAAACCTTACTTTCAAGCTCCTAATTGTCTAATTTACAACATGGATTGTTTGGAGGCAATGAAGCTGTTGCCAGATCGATTTGTAGATTTAACCGTTACCAGCCCGCCTTACAATATTGGCAAAGAGTACGAAAAATCCTTGGTGTTGGATGAGTATTTAGACTGGTGCGAGCGGTGGATAGCGGAAGTTTACCGGACAACGGTTGATCGAGGGGCATTTTGGCTGAATTTAGGTTACTTGTCTGTGCGCTATCGGGCCAAAGCAATTCCGATTTCCTATCTGCTTTGGGACAAAGTACCTTTTTATCTGATTCAAGAAATTGTGTGGAATTACGGTGCGGGAGTTGCGGGCAGCAAGTTTTTTTCGCCACGCAACGAAAAGTTTCTCTGGTATGTCAAAAATCCCGACAATTATATATTTAATTTGGATGAAGTACGCGACCCAAATGTGAAATATCCAAATCAAAAGAAGAACGGCAAGATTAAAGTAAATTTAAAAGGCAAAAATCCGACGGATGTTTGGCAGTTCCCAAAAGTTACGTCCGGGAAAAACCGAGCTTCAAAAGAACGCACATCTCACCCCGCTCAATTTCCGGTTGCTGTTTTAGATCGCATCATCAAGTCTTCATCGAATTTAAACGAAATTGTTTTAGATCCGTTTATGGGTTCCGGGACTACAGCAATTGTGGCTCTGGGTTTGCAGCGACAAGTTATTGGATTTGAAATCAGGGCTGATTACTGCGATATTGCCGCTAATAGAATTGATATTTTTTTGAGAGAAAAACAAGTCAGAGAAGCACAATTATCTTTATTCTAAAGTTGGTAATTGCAGCAATTTATAACGTTCAACAGCAGGGCTTAATCTCGCTTGCTGACCGGTTGCAGCAGCTTGACCTTGCCAATCTTCTTGGTCTAACCATCCAAATCTGACTAAGTTAATCTGCGGTTTTTGTGAACCTTGAACGTTTTTGTTAAATTTCTGGAAATTAACAACAAGGTAATAGCCTGATTTACTCTTCTTTCCTTCTATACCAGTAGTGCTGAGTTGAGTATAACTGCGGTTTCCATAGGTATTGCGATTACTTGAAGATGTTTTAATTTCGATTGAGAAGCTATCGTTTAGAAGACAGACAATATCTTTTTCAGTCGCATTTTCTTCGCGACGCCAAATTGCTGGGTATCGCCTAGCCAATTCTAACGGGATTAGTTCGTGCAAAAAGTATCCCATAATTTGGGGGCGGGGAAATAAATCTACACCTATTTTGTAGTTGGCGCTAGTTAGATTAGATTCAAATATTTCTCGCCAAACGTGAATTACTACTTCATATATTTCATCCGGGTTAAGTGGATGTATCTCTATCAATTCCCGTGTTTTTACTTTCCAAGCTTCTGGTGCAAGTCCCGCATAAGGTGAACTCATTTACTCTATCCCCTCTAACAATTCGCTTAGCGATACTCCTAAAGCTTTAGCTAGACGCAAAATATTCAGAAGAGCGATATTTCTCTCACCACGTTCAATGCCACCAATATAATTTCGATGCAATTCTGCTAGTTCAGCTAACTTTTCTTGGCTTAGCCCCTTTGCTTTTCTCAATTTCCGAACTTGTTTGCCAAATATTTGAAGCTTGATATTTTTTGTCACACCGAAAATATAAAGCTTGTCACGGTTGAAAATCTACACACTATGAGTGTTAATTTTAAAACACGCTTTAAATCTACACATGATGAGTGTTAATTAGGAAAAAAGAAAAAAAGCCCTCAATTTGTGAGGACTTTATTTTTGCATCGCGTGTTATTGGTAAAATCGCCCCTTGTATCTACAAGCGATCGCCCCTATCCAGGTGCACCCGATCGCACGCCCTGTTCTCCCACCTCCGGATCTTTCGTTTCCTGCGGCGCATCCGGTGCAACCGCGCCCCCGTGCGACCACTTCCAGTTGCGGATTTCCGGCATATCGTCACCGTATTTGGTGATATACTGCCTGTGTTCGATCAGCTTGTCCCGCATAGCCTGTTTGCCGTAAGCTGCTACAGAACTCAGTTTCGGAACGCGATCGAGTACATCACCAACTAAATGGAAGCGATCGAGATCGTTCATCACCACCATATCAAACGGCGTAGTAGTCGTACCCTCTTCCTTGTAACCGCGAACGTGAATATTCGAGTGATTCGTCCGGCGGTAAGTCAAGCGGTGAATCAGCCAAGGATAGCCGTGAAAAGCAAAAATCACAGGCTTATCCTTCGTGAACAAAGCATCAAAATCGCGATCGGACAAACCGTGCGGATGTTCGCTAGTAGGCTGCAGCGTCATCAAATCCACCACATTTACCACCCGCACTTTTAACTCAGGATAATCTCGGCGCAGAATGTCAACAGCCGCCAAAGTTTCCAGCGTCGGAACATCGCCCGCGCAAGCCATCACCACATCAGGTTCGCCACCTCGATCGTTGCTAGCCCATTCCCAAATACCGAGGCCAGTCGTACAGTGTTTAATCGCAGCATCCATATCCAAATACTGCAAAGCCGGCTGCTTCCCTGCAATAATCACATTAACGTAATTGCGGCTGCGGAGACAGTGGTCAGTTACTGACAGCAAAGTGTTCGCATCAGGCGGCAAATAAATCCGCACCACTTCCGCTTTCTTGTTAATTACGTGGTCGATAAAACCCGGATCTTGGTGAGAAAAACCGTTGTGGTCTTGCCGCCAAACGTGAGATGTTAGCAAATAATTCAAAGAGGCGATCGGTCTGCGCCAAGGAATATCGCGAGTAGTTTTCAACCATTTAGCGTGTTGGTTGAACATCGAATCAATGATGTGAATAAACGCCTCGTAGCAAGAGAAAAATCCGTGCCTTCCTGTTAGCAAATAGCCTTCCAGCCATCCCTGACAAAGATGTTCGCTGAGGACTTCCATCACGCGGCCGTCGGGGGTGAAGAGGTGGTCATCTTCCGGTAAAGTTTGGGCCATCCACTCCCGACTCGTCACTTCAAACACCGGATCGAGGCGATTTGAGGCCGTCTCGTCGGGCCCGACAACTCGGAAATTAGCGTTTTCCTGATTGAGTTTCATCACATCCCGCAGGAAACGGCCGGTAACGCGGGTTGCTTCTGCAATCACAGCCCCTGGTTTTTGCACGTCTACGGCGTAGTCTGCAAAAATTGGCATTTTCAAGTCTCGCAGCAGCTTGCCGCCGTTAGCGTGGGGATTTGCCCCCATCCGCCGATCGCCCTTGGGTGCGAGTTCCGCCAATTCTGGAATCAGTTGGCCCTTGTCGTCAAAGAGTTCTTCCGGCTTGTAGCTTTTCATCCAATCCTCCAGGAGTTGGACGTGTCCGGGCTTAGAAGCCATTTCTGCTAGCGGGACTTGGTGCGATCGCCAAGAGCCCTCAGTTTTCTTCCCGTCAACCTCCTTCGGCCCAGTCCAGCCCTTGGGAGTCTTCATCACAATCATCGGCCACTGCGGGCGGCCCGAATAGCCCTGAGTCCGGGCTTTTTCCTGAATCGCCTTAATTTCGCCGATCGCCGCATCCATAGTTGCAGCCATCAACTGGTGCATCGTTTCCGGGTCTGAACCTTCCACCCAATAAGGTTTGTAGCCGTAACCAACCATCAAACTTTCCAATTCCTCCTGCGGAATGCGGGCCAACACCGTCGGATTGGCAATTTTGTAGCCGTTGAGGTGCAAAATCGGCAACACGGCCCCGTCCCGAACCGGGTTGAGAAACTTGTTAGAATGCCAGCTAGCAGCCAGCGGGCCTGTTTCCGCTTCCCCGTCGCCGACAACAGCCGCCACAATCAAATCTGGGTTGTCGAAGGCCGCCCCGTAAGCGTGGACGAGGGCGTAGCCGAGTTCGCCGCCTTCGTGAATCGAACCCGGAGTTTCCGGCGCGACGTGGCTGGGGATACCGCCGGGAAACGAGAACTGTTTGAACAGCCGTTTCATCCCTTCTTCGTCTTCAGAAATGTTGGAGTAATATTCGCTATAGGTGCCTTCGAGATAGGTATTGGCCACCAAGCCGGGGCCGCCGTGTCCGGGGCCTGCGATGTAGATGACGTTGATGTCTTGGGCTTTGATGATGCGGTTGAGGTGAACGTAGATGAAGTTGAGGCCTGGAGTTGTCCCCCAATGTCCGAGGAGTCTGGGTTTGACGTGTTCGAGTTTGAGTTGTTCTTTGAGTAGGGGATTGTCGAGGAGATAGATTTGTCCGACGGATAGGTAGTTTGCCGCCCGCCAGTAGGCGTTCATTTTGTGAACTTCTGAGTCGGAAAGCGGTTTTAATTGGGGGCTCTCGGTGGTTTCTAGCATCATCGGCTGTTGACTCCTGAGTTTTGGTTGTTTGGAAAAAATTGTTTGGGAAGTTGTTTGGCAAGTGCGATCGGTCATATTTTGCGATCGATCATATTTGCTATTTTTATTCCCTATTTTTGTCACAAACAATTGAATTGTATATCGTTTTTGTCTGTATCAAAGTTTAAATGAATCTTAATATTTTACTAAACATCGCGCTATTTTAACGGAAGAAAGGCGGCAACTAGCGAGGGCTCAAGGAATTATGCAATAGAAAATAGGAATTATGCAAGAGTTTTTGTAGGGCGCGGGCTGCGGGTCGATCGCTATAGCAATCCTTGCAGGAGTCGTAAAGTTTTTTACCCCACCCCAACCCTCCCCTTATTAAGGGGAGGGAGTAAGAAATTCACAAATGATTTAGGATTGCTATATATACTGTGCGTCGCCGGCTGTGCCGTGCAAGTTGTGAAAAATTCTGCTTCAGGTAGAGGTCAGAAATATTAATAATAAATCTAAATAATAAATGTAAAAAGTGATCGAGGGCGATCGCACGCGCTCAATTCATTTTTTACATTCATAAATTAAATAAGCTCTGTGACAGTCCCAGAATTATCGCCTTTCTCAACTCCTCACCTGTTTGAAAAAGGCTATATCGTAGATTGCTATCTCCATCTGGGTGCTGCTGATTTAGTAAATGTTTCGGCTTATGCTGAAGCTTACCCTGACGACATTGCGAAAGCAATCAGGCTGCAAGACGAGGCTGACGAAATCTTAGATATACCTAAAAATATCCCATAAATCTATGGCGCGTATCTATGCAGGCGAAGACTTTCCCCGACAAGTCGCGCATAACCTGCGTTCTTTTGAACCCGATGTCGTGACTGTTCGACCAGCAGGAAACGCTAGAATATTCGATCGAGGATGTATTAGCGCATTTGCGATCGTTGAAAATCGGGCTGTTTTGATTGTCAACCGGCGCGATTTCTTTCAACTGCACAAGCTGAAACCTAAGCGCTGCGGTATTCCTCCCTGCACGCAAAATAACGGTATTGCTAGACAGACTGCTAATATGAATGATGCGATATCTACTGCTGAGACTCTGAGGGGAAAATTGATTCGAGTCGATCGCACAGTCACCGCCATCTATATCTTAAGTCGATCGGCACACCGTAATGCAAAGCAATGTCAATCCGAAAATTACTGCATCGGTTTGATTGTTTGCTAAAAGCCATCGCCGATATTTCCCGCTGAAAAACCTAAGACGCGACTAAAACAGGACACTGTGAAATTTGGCAACTATTGGACACACTTGGCTGCTGCGAAACGACTAGCAGTTCGTGAGGATACCGGGGACGGGGGTCATTTTCTAACCAGATGGGCGGTACCATCATCACTTCATAGTAAGCGATCGTATGCAAAACCCCTGGCTGGGACTTCAACTCCACTGTCAAGCCCGCTCTGTACTCAAATGCTTCTTCCCAATCCAGGTCTTCATTGATACTCATAGCGATCGCGCCTCTTTTCTTGTTTCGTTTCTCTATTGTAGGGCCGTACATAAAACATTTGGTACTTTCTGTTGTTTTTGATACATTTTTTAACTTTTATGTTATATCCCTGACAATTTAACAGAGAAGAGCAATTGTCAATAAGTAAATAGGCTGATTTTGCCGACTGGTGACAAGCCAGCCCAAAAGCTAGGCTTGACAAGGGTTTGAGTTGATATGTCTCACAAATGTGGGGGCGTGCGATCGAACCGCCCCGATATTTATGACAAAAAATAAGATAATTTAAAGCAATGAAATCCTAACGCTCGAACCTATTTTGGTAAGTAAATTTAGTGTTTTATCAATCAATAAACTCGGCATTTTTTAATAAACCCGGTTTATGTATGAGTAAAAAATTTACTAATCTAAGCTCAAATCAACAACAGATCGCCTTGAACTCGACACCAGGATATCTAGTCCGTCCGCTGCATTTAAATTGTTAGATGCCCAAATTAAAATTTGAACTATATCCTATACATTTAAACATCTATTAAAGACAGTTGAATAAAGCTTTTATCCACTTGTTCTAGCCTCACCTCTTCCAGAGAAACATTAACATCAGAATCTTCAATATACCGAGCAAGACAACGAGCGACATACTCAGCAAGTTTAACAGGCACAGCATTACCAATTAACTGTTCGAGAGCGGTTTTAGAACCTTGAAATAAAAAATTATCGGGAAAAGTTTGTATATAACTTCTTTCAATAGTAGTTAAAGGACGTACATTTGATGAGACCAAAGCTGAATCACCCGGATGAGGTTGATAAGTCTTGGAAATCGGTCTGTTAACTCCTCTAACTGTTGGGCTAGGCTCGTCAACACTAAACACGCCACGCCTTTGATAACTTCTCGGATGTCTGTAATAATGATCGACATTTAAAGCCTTACCTATACTATTAAAATATTGCCTGATAGTCAGAGGTTCAGTTGCCAGATTTTTTTCCAAATAAGGCTCTATTTTTTTATCTTCCCCATCAAGTTCACCGATCCAAAAAAATCTTTTTCTACTTTGCGGAACACCACATAAACTAGCCCGAAGTATTTTTTCACTGAGGCCGTAGTTAGCAGATTGAAATATTTTTTTTGCTTCTTGATATTTCGTGCTTCTTACAAATCTATCTACATTTTCCATGATAAAAAATCTAGGCTTGACAAACGCAACAATCTCAGCAAAAGAAATAGTTAAATCTGCTCTACCTAGATTTTCATCTCTTTTTCCCGCACTCGAAAAATCTTGACAGGGTGGGCCTCCAGCTATGATGTCTGGATTAAACCTTTTAATAATGTCAAACTGGCCTTGAAGATTGCTCAGGTCAATCAAAAATGCTTGGTGTTTAAAGTTTTGCTGATAAACATTAATAGCTAACTCCCAGTTGTCAAAACCTGCAATCACATCAAAACCAGCGTTTTGAATTCCGAGTGACAACCCACCACAGCCTGAAAAAAGATCTACAACTGTAAGATTTTTTGGTTTAGTTTCCATTTTGGTTTTTAACATATTCACGGCTCTAATTAAATAATTCTGGATTGCTGAGAAGAGCAGCATCAAGTCGTCTTTCAGGACTGAGAAAGTTTTGTCCACCACCAAGAACAATATTGCTGATCTCATTTTTTTTAATTCTAGGACTTGTCAGTTCTGCACAAGCCATATATTGATTGGTGTTAGCACCGTTTAGTGCAAATGCCTTATCAGTTTGAGCATTGTAGGAAAGTGCTTTCATAATGTCTGCATGAGGAATTCTACCCTCAAGGGCAAAATCAAGAAGCATTCTTGACAGCCAAATAACAGACCTTGCATACCGATCTATTTCTTGCTTTTTAATCAAAGCATCCCTTGCTGCATTAAAGAAAAGTCTTGTGAATGCGAAATCGCTCCAGACAAAGACATCCAAACAATTTTCGTGCAGTTTCACTGTTCTTCCAATTGTTTTCCAAACTGGTTGCAAAACAAATGGTTCTTGTAAGCCTAATACTGACATTAAAATCCGATCTATATCACTTACCAAATCTAAAGTGTAACCTCTAATATTTTTTTCATCCCACCAAGATGACACTCTGCGAACAGAGCTAGGATCTAAATAGTTAAGTAATACTTCTGGGGAATGCTTAAATTTGTATGCAATTCCTAGTGCCAGATAAACAAGAGTAGTAGGTCTAACAACGATTTCACAGCCGTACTTATTTTCTGCCAACTTGTAAGTTGAATTATCAGGTAATGCCGTGAGCTTGACTTCTAAGCTGTGCAAACAGGCAGTTCCTGTACTTTTGTTAAGTGTTACTAGATCCGTTCTTGGCATTTTACCCGTAACAACTGTTCTGTAGGGTGTAAAGTCGGTTTCAAAAGCAAAGAAAAGTTCCGATGAAAATGGATTTAACCCAAAAATAGAAGAAACATCTATTTTTTCATGTTTAATGCGAGCATTTGCATCTAAAATTAAGTAGACTGGCTTCAAGCATTTGCTAGCCATGTAGCAAGATAAAGATACGGGAAAAGCATTGTTAAATTTATTCTTTCCCCAACTTTCCTGTTTAGAAAAATCTCGATTAGAGCGTCCCTTTTCTAATCCAAATAGACCGGGTTCTACGCCCAATAAACTAGGTTTGATTATCATACGGAATGTTTTGCGACAGAAAATTATCCACTACGGAACTGCGATAGGAAGAGGGTTCGATCTAGTCACAACATTATATCTAACCTAAGTCCCCAAAAAGTATTACCCGTAACTACAACGGTTCAATTCCTCGACTGCCAATGATTATGCCTAATAGGTCACTACCAATAACTTTGCGGTAATGTCTGCGGATATCTTAGGCCTCTAACTAAGCGTTAACTCCAAAATGCGGGACGAACAAGTAAAAATACCGCATATTTTGTGTTTTGTCAAGTTATAAACTAGAAAATTATCAAAATTTTACCGATCGCTGGATCGCACTTTACACCCAATAACCTGTAAGTTTCTGATGGATATTTTTCCAATATATTCCCGAAATTGACTCCTGTTTTTTTACGATAAAATTCCATTATAATATGGAGCGATCGCCCAAACAGCTCTTTGTTCAAAAACTCCGATCGCCCTACGACACTCTAACCCAATTTTAAGGACTGAAGTCCTTACTACAAACCTAAATTTTTGCAGTATTTTACCAACAAAAAACCCGGGCGGGCACGGTGGCACCGCCCCTACACCGTCCGGGTTTCTCGATGAGTGAAAACTAAACTAACTTGACTTAGTTGCTTTCTTCGTCTTTGTCGCAGTCGTCGCCTTCTTAGCAGTCGTTTTCTTAGCCGCAGTCGTCGTCTTCTTAGCAGTCGTTTTCTTAGCCGCAGTCTTCTCAGTTGCAGTTTCCGACTTCGCCGCAGTCTTACTAGACTTCTTCGACTTGCTAGATTTGCCGCCGCCCGCAGCTTCCTTCGCTGCTAATAATTCCAGTGCTCTTTGTAAGGTGAAATTCTCCACAGATTCATCCTTAGCCAAAGAAGCATTGATATCCCCGTGTTTCACGTAAGGGCCGTAGCGGCCATCGTAAACATTCAAGGGTTCTCCCGACTCTGGATGCGCGCCCAATTCCTTCAAAGGTGTCGCTGATTTGCTGCCACGCACGGCTTTCGGCTGCGATAATAACTCTAATGCCCGATCGATCTCGATCGTCAAAACATCATCCGGCGGCTTGATAGATCGATAATCCTTACCAACCTTACCCTGGTCGTGCACAACATAAGGCCCGTACATCCCCAAATTAGCCTGCACCTTCGCCCCCGTATCCGGATGAGTGCCCAACAGGCGAGGTAGAGTCAACAAACTCACCGCCATATCAACCGTCACGCTATCCTTATCAGTCCCCTTCGGTAAAGAAGAACGCTTCGGTTTCTTATTCGTTTCCGAAACATCCCCCAACTGAACGTAGGGGCCGTAATTGCCAACCAACACATAAATCGGTTCCCCAGTGTCCGGGTGAAGACCCAATTTTTCCGGGCCTTCCGTCTTTTGCTTTAACAGAAACTCCACTTTTTCCGGGTCTAAATCAGCCGGAGTCAAATCTTGCGGAATCGATGCTTTCACCTGGCCCTCTTCGCTTTCAGCTTCCAGGTAAGCGCCGTATTTGCCGATGCAAACTTTCGCCGCAATATTCTCCAATACCACAGTTCGAGCAACTTTCGCGTCAATCTGACTTTCCTGTTCCTTAACTTGGGTAGCAAGTCCCATTTCCCCGATATAAAACTTTTGCAAATACGGCAGCCATTTCGCCTCACCGGTGGCAATTTCATCGAGGGTTTGTTCCATGCGGGAAGTAAAACCCGTGTCTACTAAATCGGGGAAATGTGTTTCTAATAAAGTAGTGACGGCGAAAGCAGTGAAGGTCGGAATCAGGGCGTTAGCTATTAATTTCGCGTATCCCCGATCGACAATTGTACCGATAATACTCGCATAGGTACTCGGACGGCCAACCCCCTCGCTTTCTAGCATCTTCACCAGAGAAGCCTCCGTATAGCGGGCGGGAGGTTGAGTTTCGTGCCCCACAGCCTGCAAATCCTTGCAATTAGGTTTATCCCCCACCTTCAGCGCCGGCAAAATCACCTCTTGGTCTTCCAAAGCCGCATCCGGGTCGTCGGAACCTTCGACGTAGGCGCGCAAAAAGCCGGGAAAATCAATGCGTTTCCCGCTGGAACGGAAACCGGCATCTTCTACCTGAGTTTGTAGCGTGACGTGAGTTTGGCGGGAATCGGCCATTTGAGAAGCCACAGTCCGCTTCCAAATCAAATCGTAGAGGCGGAAGTCCACGCCATCCAATCCCGTTTGCTGCGGAGTCCGAAAAGTGCTGCCGGCCGGGCGGATAGCTTCGTGGGCTTCCTGGGCGCCTTTGCTTTTGGTCGTGTATTTGCGGGGTTGGGGGCTGAGATATTCGCTGCCGTAAAGTTCTTGCACACAACTGCGGGCGGCCGTAATCGCCTGTTCGGACAAATGCACCGAATCCGTCCGCATATAGGTGATAAAACCGCGTTCGTAGAGACTTTGGGCAATTCGCATAGTTTCCCGCGCACCCAGCCTCAGCTTGCGGTTAGCCTCCTGCTGCAAAGTCGAGGTCGTAAACGGCGGCGAGGGTTTGCGGGTGACTGGCCGTTCTTCGATATTGCTAACAGTCCAGGGTTTGTTTTGAATGCGCGAGAGTAAAGCCCTGGCTTGGTCTTCGTTGAGCAAAAGTACGCGGCGGCCTGCGATAATTTGCCCGGTATTTTCATCAAAATCGCTGCCGTTGGCAACTTTCACGTTCCCGACTGTGACGAGTTTGGCATCGAAGGAAATTTTGCCCTTTTCCAAAACGGCTTTCAAATCCCAGTAGCTGCCTTGGCGGAAGGCGCGGCGTTCCCGTTCCCGGCGTACCAACAGCCTGACTGCGACTGACTGGACTCGCCCTGCGGACAAACCCCAGGCGATTTTCTTCCACAGTAGCGGAGAGAGTGTGTAGCCGACGAGTCTATCGAGAATTCGGCGAGTTTCCTGGGCCTGTACAACTCGATTGTCGATATCGCGGCAGTGGGTGAGGGCGTCGCGGATGGCTTCGCGGGTGATTTCGTGAAATACCATCCGCTTGATGGGAACTTTGGGTTTGAGGATTTGCAGCAAATGCCAGGAAATGCTTTCGCCTTCTCGGTCTTCGTCTGTGGCTAGAATCAGTTCTGTGGCGTCTTTGAGGGCGTCTTTGAGTTCTTTAACAATTTTCTTTTTATCTTTGGGGATGACGTAAAGCGGTTCAAAGTCTGCTTCCACGTTGACGCCTAGTTGCGCCCATTTTTCTCCTTTAACGGCTTCTGGTATTTCTTCGGCGGAGGATGGGAGGTCGCGGACGTGGCCCATTGATGCCTCTACACGGTAGGTGGAGGGCAGGAAGTTGCGAATGGTACGGGCTTTGGTGGGAGATTCGACGATGACTAAAGTTGACATGGCATCTTTTTATATATGGATGGCGGCGCAGTTAGAGTGTCTAATTTACAGAGTGTAGGTCGGATGTCAAGGCCTATGGGTACTTTAGGGGGTTATTTTCAAACTACCTTAATTTTTAAGTTATTGCCGATCGGGTTGCAGGTGACAAGCTGATGGGATTTTACTGCTGTCGGCGCTGAGGCTGGGAACCCTTGTCTCTGGAAGATGCACGGGGATGTCATGACTGACTGTAGCAGAATTGCAGGTAACTGGATGCTGAGACTGTTGGATGCGGGCGGATGGTTCCTCAATTTTAGATTTTAAGTTTTAGATTTTAGATTGGGATAGATTTGATGGTTTCCCTGCAAAAAGACTAGAAGCGCGATCGACTATTTGACCGATTGGCGATCGCACTCGCCAGCTAACATCAGAATATTGTGGGACTAATTTTTGATACCATTTTGGGAACGCCTTACAAATTTGCGTAAATTTTCGATTGATAATTCAACCGCAGATGTGAGGCACATACACACAGATGCAACGCAGATATTTTCATTCCGAGGAAAGCGATTGAGTGCCTGCAGTCATATCTAACGAACTCTCCGACTCTTAACGAGAGTGAAATCCAAACTCAGATGCTCCCAATTTATCGATCGCGTGAAGTAATTTTTTATGACATTAGAAGAACTACAGCTCAAGCTAGCAGATATCAATAACTTGGTCGCTAGTTTTCAAACATCCGCAGTTTTAGATAAATATTACTCCGAAGATATTGTGATGATTGAAGGTGACGGAACTGTTACCGAGGGTAAAGAAGCGTGCCGTCAAGGGAGAGAATATTTTTTCAATGAGATGTTGGTGGAATTTAGAGAATCAAAATTAATTAGTCAAGACATTGCTGTGGCCGCCGAAAAAGATTATGATTTTGTAGTAATCGCAAATTGGTATAATGACTTTACAACTAAAATAGACGGTCAAATAATTGACACGAAGAGCAACCAGCTTTCTATTGGATATTGGAAGGACGGTTTAGTGGTAAAAGAAAGTTATAATTATCCAGTGGTTTCCGTGATTTAGCGATCGCCTCTTTCGCAAAACTGCAGATGTCTGCCAAAAAGGCGATCGTTTGTGCGCGACAGCAAAGCTGCAACAAGTTTTAGATGCAAACAAGCCATGGTGACATTACTCCGACTATCAGGTGCGGAGCTTCTAAGAATCACTTCTTAGATTTCCTAGTTATTCCCTCGCGGGTT
>NZ_JAUBPP010000062.1:0-1394 GCF_036700765.1 Microcoleus sp. S1D4 | reverse complement strand
GTGACATTACTCCGACTATCAGGTGCGGAGCTTCTAAGAATCACTTCTTAGATTTCCTAGTTATTCCCTCGCGGGTTTTCGACTTTGACCTAGATTGAGACACCTCAATCCCCGGCAAACCGTCTGCATAGGCATTTTGAATTCCCGACTGTCCATCGGTATTAACCAAAGCTATTCCTCTATTTCTAATTACTTGACCGCTGGCGACATCTCTATCGGTTGTGTAGCCACAATTAGAACAAGAATGCACCCTGACACTTAAGTCTTTTTTGACTTTTGTACCGCATTCAGGACATTCCTGCGAAGTACCTCTAGCACAAACTTCACCAAAAAATTTACCGCGTTTCCAACACAGGTATTTGACGATGGTTCGGAATTGTCCAAATCCAGCGTCAAGCATTTGTTTCCCCAGCATTCCTTTGGCTAGGATTCTGTAATCCAAGTCTTCCATGAAGACCATATCGCCAGCATCGCAAAGCGTATGAGCTTGTTTGAAGTGGAAATCTTTACGAGTGCTGTCAATTGTGTGGTGAAGTCTGGCAACCTTGATACGTTGTTTTTCGTAATTTTTAGAACGTTTCTTCTTTCGAGAAAGTCTGCGTTGCAGCAATTTCAGCTTGCGGAGCATTACTTTCAGGAATTTGGGCGATTTTACGAGAATACCGTCGCTAGTTGCTAGAAACTTCTCAAGCCCCACATCTACCCCAATAGGATGACCGTGAGGCATTGGATCTGGAACGCTGACATTGCATTGGATATTGATAGAGGCGTACCAGATATCTGCTTTATTGATTATCCGCACCTGTTTAACCACAAATCCACTCGGTATTGGGCGATGCAGGTTGATTGGAATCAACCCCAATTTTGGTAAAGCAATATGCGTACCAGTCACCGGATTGGTTTTGAACTGCGGGAACAGCAAAGACTTGAATTGACCAAACTTCTTGAATCGAGGGAATCCATGCCCAATTTTTTGAAATCCTTCCCAGGCTCGGTGTAACTGCTTGAGCGCTTGCTGCAACACTTGGCTCGGTACTTCACTCAATCGGGGAAATACCTTTTTAGCGCCGGGCAGTGCGTTGAGTTGGTTTACTTCGCTAGGGAAAGGAGTATCCGCAGGTATGATGTACTCATGCCTGATAGAACATCTTTCAACCAAACATTTCCGACCATTAAACCAATCCTTAATTTCTCGCAACCCGTAGTTATAGGCAACGCGACAAGTATCCATCCACTCAAAAAGCGACTGCGCTTGAGCGACGGTTGGATAGATTCGGTAGCGGTAATTCATGGTTAACATTTCACTACCATAGCACATTTAGTGACGAGTATGTCTCTGGTAAATATAAAGCCGTCCTAGAAGGACGGGGTTTTCGACCCAATTTTCTGATAAA
>NZ_JAUBPP010000036.1:0-45854 GCF_036700765.1 Microcoleus sp. S1D4 | reverse complement strand
GTCATTAGACAACCATATCGGTGCTATCTGGTATTTCATCCATCATTATAATGCATCATTACTTGTTTAGCACTACCCAAACGTGTTCCTTTGACAACCGTGTCGAACGCTTGCTGATGAAATGCAGCGATCGCTTTTCGACCCTTGAGATGGGTTCCCTCGAACGCGATGAAATCGGCAGTTTCGCTGAACGGAGCAGCGAAGTCTTCACCGCTGCCTCGATTCTAAGCATCAATCATCTGGTGATGGAAAGCACGGATTGCGGACTCGTCAGTAGGACTGGTGAGTTGATTTTGAATTGTTTGTGAATTCATAAGCGCCTCGTTTTGGGATTTCTTATCTAATTGTTTTGGCAGTTTAGGAACACAACAGCACGAAGATGCACTGCTGCGTTCGATCGCTATGAACTTACTGGAGCAGCAAGCGTTGCCGGCTAATTCCGTTTGTTTGATCTGAAGTATAGACAGTACCAATGCTTGATTGCTTTCAGATTCCTACGATGATTGGTCAAATTCTGATCGGTTAGCGCCCTTGTTTCGGGGATAAGCGATTGTCTGTTGTTCATCTCAACCATCAGCTAGTCACGTCCTGCCGCAATCATCTTTTCTGCCAAGCCGACCGGGTTGGAAAACATCACCTCATGACTACCAGACATTTGCACGAACCGAAATAGCCCCAAGCGGGTAGACATTCTGGGATGCCAACCCCAATCGCCTTGAGGAAGGACGTTGTCTTCGGTACAGTAAAGGTAGCTTTTGGGGATGGGCAGCGAGTAAAACTGCTTTAGGTCTAACTTGTCAAGCCACGGTTGATACGGTTCAGGCGATAATTGTGCGTAACTCGATCGAGCCAGTTCGAGGTCAGCGTCGTTGATAAACGCTTCTCGCCAAATCTCAAAAGGTAGCATCACCGTATGATCGCCCGATTGTCTCGCTAGCTGATCGGATAACGCTTGAGAGTGCGGTGGGGTGTTATCGTTGATGCTTTCACCATCATTGAGGACAAAGGCATTGAAGAAGATGAGTCGTCGAATGCGATCGCTGATTGCTTCAGCAACTTTGGCAATAATTGTCCCACCGAAACTATGTCCGACTAGAACGATATCGTTTAAGTCTTTACTCACAATGTAATCGACGACCGATTGCGTGCATTGAGCATGGTTGACGTTTTTGTTCACGCCTTTGCCATGCCCAGCGATCGTGGGCGCAAAAGCATGATGTCCCTTTGCTTCTAGTTGATCAATGACTGCCTGCCAAGCAGAACCATCATGCCAGGAGCCATGAACTAAGACAAAAGTTGACATAGAATCCCTCCTTGTAAATGTGATCTGAAAATCAAGCTCGTCTTTTCTCTCTTGTTCTCTCTTGAAATGGGTCAGTTCGCTGTGTATCCGCCATCGATCACTAAGGATTGTCCAGTGATGTAGCCGGATGCGTTTATGCCTCGTCTATAGCGCGGTTGCAGCACAATCGATGAGTTTGGCAACAGCGTCTGCATGGGCAACCATCACAACATGGGACGTGCTATTCACTACAGCAGTACTCATGATGGCTCCTAGAGAGTTTCAATGAACATTGACTGAAAACGATGGCTGGGTTTCCTAAGATCGTGAGCAATCATCCCTAGCAGTGAGATTTACATGAATCAGACTGGTGCATAAATCGTTTCGTCTTCTTTGCGCCAAGCTGGATCAACTAGACAAACGAAAACAATGGGTTCGTCGCCGTAGTTGTGAAGGAACTGGATTGCATTTGGAGGAATGTAAACCGTATCGCCTGGTTCAATGCGACGAACTTCACTGTCGATCGACATTTCGCCAACACCGCTAATGATGTAATAAACCTCAGAAGTCTTTAGAGAATGGGGAATCGAAGTTTCGCCAACAGGCAAGATCGCATGTGCCAAACTGTAACGCAAGTTGATATCTTGTTTGTCAGGATGAAGCAGTTCGCGCAGAACAGTTCCATCTCCAGCGATAATTTCTTCACAGTCGTTTAGTTTTTGGATCAGCATAAGTTTAGGCTTGCAATTACACAATCGGATCAAGTTCAGGATCTGTGAATTTCGGAGGAGAAAGGGTCACTGATTATTTCTGCTGAAGAAAGTCCAGCAACACGGGATTGACCTGATCAGCGTGAGTCCAGTTGATGGCGTGCGGTCCGCCAGGAATGACAACCAGTTGACTGTTTTTAATCAGCTTTGGAAGTCTTGCTGCGGTGGACTCAAGCGGCAGAATGCGATCGCTATCTCCATGAATAATCAGAGTCGGTACATCAATGCGGGGCAGATCATCGCGGAAATCAGTCAGCCAGGAGGGTACACAGTCTAAAGTCCCTTTAGCAGAAGCCCCTACTGCTACATTCCAACTGGCTTGAATTGCTTCATTGCTGATGCGATCGCCAAGCAATACATCAACATTGAAGAACTCTTTGAAAAAGGCAGAAAAATAAGCTGGACGATCGTCAACAATCGCTTTCATCATGCCATCGAAGACACTTTGATCAACACCCTCTGGATTGTCGTCTGTCTTTAACAGAAACGGTGGAACGGGAGCCATCAGCACGGCTTTCTGCACCCGCTCTGAGCCGTATTTGCCAAGATAACGTGTGACTTCACCTGTTCCCATTGAGAAACCGACCAGCACGGTATTTTGCAAGTCAAGCTTGGTCATGAGTGTATTCAAATCGGCGGCGAAGGTATCGTAGTCATAGCCAGATGATGGCTGACTGGAGTTGCCAAATCCTCGACGATCGTAGGTAATTACTCGATATCCTGCATTCAGTAAAACTAAAACCTGCTTCTCCCAGGAATGTCCGTTCAATGGAAATCCATGAATCAGAACAATCGGTTGACCTGTCCCAATATCTTCGTAGTAGAGATCGATGGTTGCAGAGTTTTCTTGACCAACGGTAATGTAAGGCATGAGAAGTTTCTCCGTTGTAAATTGATGATATGTTTTTGTCTGTTGCATCACAATTTTTATGCAGCGATCGAGCACCGTCTTAACAATGCTGTGTTAAGCAGACTTCAAGATGGGGCAAGAATCCATTGCGTATCATCGCTTCATAACGACAAGAATCCTTCATTGTTGCCTGAGCGCGATCGCCGCGTTTGCCGCCTCTAAGATGGCTTTGATTCTGCTGTTGCAGAAATTAACTTCCAAATGCCAATTAGCGGGTTATTTTGAATCAATGGTGTAGGCATGTTGTTCAGATGTTGCTTTATAGTCTTCGGCTGAAGTAACGGGTGTCAACACAAAATCAAATTCAGTTGTGTAAAACGGCTTACTTTGATTGTGTGCCTTGAGTTTGTCTGGTGCTTCGTGCTTTTGCAATTGAACGATCGCTGATTGAACTGCAAAGGTTGTATCTGAATCCAGGTGAGGATCGCCAGCAATAAAAATTTGTGTTGTCAGCGAAGTATACTCCGGAGCACTGAGTTTGAAATGGATGTGAGCCGCCCGCCAAGGATGCCGTCCCAAGAGTCGCAGCAATTCGCCAGATGGACCACTGCTTGGCACTTTGTAACCTAGTGGCACGACGGTTTCAAACATATACTTTCCACTCTTGTTCGTTTTGAAACGTCCGCGAAAATTCCCCAGCGGCTGAGATGGATCTTGGATATCATATAATCCTTTGGAGTTGGGTTGCCAAACATCAATCACAGCATTGGCGATCGGTTGACCGTTCACATCTAAAACACTGCCTGACAGGAAAAGCGTGTCGCCTTCTGGATCAATGCCTAAGCGATCGCCCATCTGCCGTTCTGGTGCATTCGGCACATACAATGGTCCTTCTAAATTGCTTTCTGTACCGCAATGCGAATCGTGCAGTAATTCTACCAACTCTGAGATTCCGAGTAGATCTGTTAACGCCTGCATTTCTCCAGCGGGAATCTCCTGAGTGTGATGACTGACCCGGTTGAGAAAATTACGTCCCTGCTGCAACTCTGATTCAGTCAGATTCACCTCACGCACAAAGTCATGCAAATGTCGAACGAAGCTCGTGTAAATTTCATACAGTCGCGTGTGAGATTTGCCACGATCGCCATGATTAATGACGGCTTCAGTGATAGTGTCAAGTGCGATTTTCTGCACGATCAAACTCCTTTTTAGTTACGTGATTAATGATGGTTGTTTTACGGCGACTATCTTGGCAGGGGCTTCCATGTCGAAAAGTCCGCAAGATGCGCCCAGTAGGCAGTCAATCCGATATAAGCAAAGATGAGAGCTGCCACACTTAACACAATTGCTCCAATAGTTCGCAAGAGCCGGGTTGATTTGAGAGAGAGGGTTGGTACAGAAAAAATTCCTCCTAAGCCAACGAGAATGAACCCAATTCCTGACAGCAAAGGAAGTTGTGTTATTCCCAGGTTTATGATGCGAAAGCCAATTAGAAGCGATACCAGTCCTGCAAAGAATCCATAAATGCCCAGGGTAAATAATTCCCAACCCATTGCCAGAGTTAGGGAAGTTCCTACAAACAAAATGCCAAACAGAACAGTTGTTTCACCATAGGCAACATTGAAACTACCAATAATGGGCCAGGTAAAAGTCATGTGTAAGCCAGTGACTAAAGCGATCGCGCCGACTACACCAAAACCAGGAATCCAGCGTTTCTGATTTGAAGTACCAAGACCAAAATACACATAGGCAGCTAACAGAGCGAGTCCAGCCGATAGATTAATCAGCATGAGTGTCAGGTAATCGATAAACATTAGACCTCCTGCAAATGTTCGGTTTTGTTAAGACTTAGACAAAAACTGAAGTATGCAATGCCTGTCGCATTGCTGTGTGTACCAGTTTTGGCTTCAGAAATACTCTTTCACCACAGCACTAAAACGATAATGATCGGGAATTTCAAGTTTGTAGCGGGGCAGGCGAGGCTGTATCACCATCAGGTGAACATCGCCAATACGAAAGCGCTTGCCCAGCAATCTTCGCACTTATTAGACAGGGATGGGTTGCAGCCATGATGCGAGAAATTGCGTGATGTGATTTGCGATCGCATCCCCATCTTCTTCCAGAGCAAAATGTCCGGTATCGAGTAAATGAAACTCAACGTCATTACCGAAGACTTCTACAACGTAGATGTCTGAGAAACAGGTGTTTCGTTGTCCTCATTCTTCAACATTCATTTGATTCAGAACAGTCAAGTTTGCTGAGTTAAGCTACAAGTTAGAGACGGCTGATAGCGCTAAAATCTTGATTCAGATTGCATTCGCTTGCGGTTGAAGCTTGAATTAAATTTGATACTGTGTCGCAAAGTTGTAGAAACTTAAATGCTTTTGTGGTGCAATGACAAAGCAATTAAATGCGCTCCCACACCAACTCGAAAACCGCCTCAACACCATCACTCAAAACTGGCAACGTTTTCAGCGTCACTCGGCTCTCACTCAGAGTAAAAGTGCGGACTAATGTTGTACCGACCCGATTAGGAATTGATGCAATTTTGATCTGGTGAGTTACTGTGTTCTCACTCAAGGTATAAGTTCCAGCGTAAGCATTGAATGTTGTAAATGCTTGAGCAAGCTCTTCCACGGGTAAAGATTGCATCTGGGGAGTCAGCGGTGATCTGACCTCCTGACTCAGCGGTGAGCGATCGCTCCTAGAAAACATCACCATCATGTGACCATCTGATGTGTAAGTGATGTAGCCAACCGGATGAGTTCCATACACGTCTGGAGTCACCGTTCCATCAGCGTAAATGGCAGTTGCAGAAATTAACTTCCAAATGCCAATTAGCAGATTGTTCTGGATTGATGGTGTAGACATAATGTGCAACCATTGCTTGATGATTTTCCGCTAGAGAGTAGCGGGTTTTAACACAAAATCAAATTCAGTTGTGTAAAACGGCTTACTTTGATTGTGTGCCTTGAGTTTGTCTGGTGCTTCGTGCTTTTGCAATTGAACGATCGCTGATTGAACTGCAAAGGTTGTATCTGAATCCAGGTGAGGATCGCCAGCAATAAAAATTTGTGTTGTCAGCGAAGTATACTCCGGAGCACTGAGTTTGAAATGGATGTGAGCCGCCCGCCAAGGATGCCGTCCCAAGAGTCGCAGCAATTCGCCAGATGGACCACTGCTTGGCACTTTGTAACCTAGTGGCACGACGGTTTCAAACATATACTTTCCACTCTTGTTCGTTTTGAAACGTCCGCGAAAATTCCCCAGCGGCTGAGATGGATCTTGGATATCATATAATCCTTTGGAGTTGGGTTGCCAAACATCAATCACAGCATTGGCGATCGGTTGACCGTTCAAATCTAAAACCCTGCCTGACAGGAAAAGCGAATCTCCTTCTGTATCAATACCCAAGCGATCGCCCATCTGCCGTTCTGGTGCATTCGGCACATACAATGGTCCTTCTAAATTGCTTTCTGTACCACGATGAGCATCGTTCAGCAATTCTACCAACTCTGAGATCCCTAGTAGATCCGTCAACAAATGGATCTCTCCAGTGGGAATCTCTTGAGTGTGATGACTTGCCTGGTTGAGAAAATTACGTCCCTGCTGCAATTCTGATTCTGTCAGATTCACCTCACGCACAAAGTCATGCAAATGTGGAACCAAGCTCGTGTAAATTTCATAGAGTCGCGGGTGAGATTTGCCGCGATCGCCATGATTAATGACGGCTTCAGTGATAGTGTCAAGTGTGATGTTCTGCACGATCAAACTCCTTTTTAGTTACGTGATTAATGATGGTTGTTTTACGGCGACTATCTTGACTTATAATCTGTGTCCTAATCTAATTGGCTACAGCTATAGTCTGGTGACTTGATGCTTTCAAGACTCATCCTGACGATTTCGTGCGGCATACCAATCCATTCAAGAACGATGAGATCAGCCAGCGAACAGGCACCGGGCATATGATAGAGTTTCATGGAATGTCCCTTATCGTGAAGAATGTGTTTTTGCTTCCTATCTGCTGTTTTCATAGTCTGAGTGTAATGACTCCTAATGCTCGGTTTCTTTCAGATTCTTAGGGTGTTTTGTCAGATTCTTGTGCAATCACCTTCAAGACGCAGCGTGGAACCGAGCGTTCTGTCGAGGAATGCGCGGATCAACGTTGCCACCTCCTCTGCATGAGTCTCCAGCGCGAAATGTCCGGCGTCGAGCAGGTGAATCTCTACATTCGGGAGATCTCGCTGATAAGCGGCAGCACCAGCGGGCAGAAATGCCGGATCATGACGACCCCAGACGGCGAGAAGCGGCGGACGTTGCTCACGAAAGTAGGACTGGAAATCCGGATAGAGCGCGACGTTGCTGCCGTAATCGAGGATCAGATCGAGCTGGATCTCCTCCGCGCCCGCTCGCCCCATGTAGGCGATGTCGAGTTCGTAGCCGTCAGGCGACAGAAGGGTTGGATCGGCTCCGGTACCATACTGCCAGTTCCGGATTGTGTCCGGTGCGAGCGAGGGTCGGCAGGCTTCCCGGTTCGCTGCGCTCGGTTCGCGCCAATAGGACTCCCACGAACCCCATTCATCACTGAAACCCTCCAGGTAAGCGTTGCCGTTCTGCGAGATGATCGCAGATATCCGTTCAGGATGGCGCATCGCCAGACGCAGACCTACCGGCGCACCGTAGTCGAAGATGTAGAGTACGTATCGATCGAGCGACAAAGCATCGGTGAAGCCCTCGATCACGTCGGTAAGGCGGTCGAACCTGTAGTCGAACGTCCCGCGTGACGGTGCCTTGGTCTGCCCAAAACCAGGTAGATCGGGCGCGATGAGCCGAAAGCGATCAGCAAGGAGAGGGATCACGTCACGGAACATATGGCTAGCGGTTGGAAAGCCGTGCAACAGCAGTATTACTGGCGCATCGCTTGACCCCGCCTCACGGTAGAACACTTCGACATCGCCGACCTGTCGAAACCCGTAGCGTATTTTCATCGTACAATTCTCTCTGTTTTTGATTTTCTTCCGACTGAGCTTCGACGCTCAGACTTGGAATCTTGGACACCTTTGGCATACCCTACGATCGCCGCTCCTAAACCGCGAGAACCACCTGTTACCAGTGCAACTTTGCCTGCAAGTGTTGTCATCTCGCACTGTCGTTCGACTATTGCGCTACAAACCCACCATCTACCATCAACGTTTCACCTGTTACGAACGATGCCATGTCAGATGATAAAAACAGAACTGCATTGGCAACTTCAAGCGGTGTTCCAATTCGTCCGATCGGGTGAAGTCCTGTCAAGTAAGCTTTGGCTTCATCTGTAACTGCTTCAAACATATCTGTTTGGATTGCCCCTGGTGCAACGACATTGATGCGAATACCCGCTTTGGCATATTGGAGCGCAGCAGCTTCAAACATATCTGTTTGGATTGACCCTGGTGCAACGGCATTGATGCGAATACCCGCTTTGGCATATTGGAGCGCAGCAGCTTTTGTTAAGCCTACTACCGCATGTTTACTCGCGGTGTAGAGGAGTATGTTAGGAAGTGCAACGACTCCAACCGCAGATGCCATATTGACGATCGAACCACTTCCCTGTTTCAACATCTGAGCAATTTCATATTTCATCGACAACCAAACACCTTTGACATTGACATTCATAGTGCGGTCATATTCAGCTTCTGTTTGCTCAATCAATGAGGGATTTTCGCCGCCCATTCCTGCATTATTAAAGGCAATATCCAACCGACCAAAAACGTCAACCGTTTTATCAACCATTGCTTTAACATCGGCTTCTTTCGTGACATCTGCTTGCACAAAAATCGCCTCTCCGCCAGCATCCTGAATCAATCGAACCGTTTCTTCACCTTCATCAATTCGACGACCAACTACCACCACCTTTGCTTGTTGTTGGGGATAAGCGATCGCTGTTGCTCTACCGATTCCCGCTGTGCCTCCAGTGACTAACGCCACTTTATCCTGAAGTATCATTCTATTTCTCCTGTTGCAATCAATATTAACTTTCAAAAATTGAACTCCGATCGCATCTCAGCCCATGCCAGCGATTGCCATCACCGGGATAGTGAGCAGGTTGAAAACGACGTGAACGACGACGGCGGGTCAGACCGAGATTTTGATGACGAAAGCCCTTAATTCGATAATCTTGCTGCCGCGAAAGCGCCAGACATCGCAGTACGAGTAATGAGCCGCTTTCCCGTCTGCGTCCTTCAGTGTGATGTCGCCAACTGCCGTGACGAAATCACCCTCAGCGATTAAGTTGGCGACCGTAAACTTTGGCGGCTCTATGTATGTCTCTGCCATATATTGGCGAACAGCTTCTTTTCCGTTAAGGGTCTTGTCCCCTACGAACGTCCATTTCGTGTCGTCAGTGCAGAATGACAAGAATCCTTCATAGTTGCCTGCTGCGTTCGCCGCATTTGCCGCTTCTAAGACAGCTTTATTGTTCTGTGACATCTGAATCTCTCCTCTGTTCAAGTGGATGCTTTAACGGAACGATCTCTCTACCAGCGCATTCTTCTCCTCAGCGTAGTCAGCGATCGCCCGCCATCATCTGCCGCTAGCAACCTTTCGTACTCAACTAACTATCTTTGTATGGTTGGCGTGCAACGGGATTGTTATGCGAGTTCCAATCAATGTTGACCTTCAGCACACAATCAAACTCCGATCCGTTTAGCAATTACCAATGCTGTAAAGCTGGTCTAATTTTCTGTAAACTTCAGCACAACTTTGCCCCGTGTTCCTCCCTGCTCTATACGTTGATGTGCCAGAATGACCTGATCCCAAGAAAATACTGAATCAATCACTGGGCGAAGCTGATGACGCTCGATCAGTTTTGTCAAAGCCTCTAATTTTGCTCGATACTGGGGTGAAAAAACAAAATGAATCGTCAGATTCTTACCCCATGCTTCAAAAAGCGATTGCGGTACTGCAATGTCTACAATGCTTGTAAGCCTACCAAAGGGACGAATGATTTCTAGACTACGCTGAATTGTTTCTCCGCCGATCGTATCTAGAACTAAATCCACACCCAGTCCATTTGTTTCCTGACGAATGACTTCTACGTAATCTTCATTTTTGTAATCAATCACTCGATCTGCACCCAGTTCTGTCACGAAATCTCGGTTTCTAGAACTACACGTTGCAAAAACGTATGCCCCTATCGCTTTGGCGAGTTGAACTGCGATCGAACCCACTCCACCCGCACCCGCATGGATGAGAACTGTTTCACCAACTTGTAGATTGCCCCTAGTCACTAGACAATCCCAAGCCGTTCCGCCTGCAAGCGGAAAAGAAGCTGCTTCAATGTGCGATAGATTTGCAGGCTTCAATGCAACAATCGCTGCATCAGCCACATGATACTGAGCGTAGCTACCGAATTCTCCAAAAATTTGCGGCGAGTAATACACGTTGTCTCCCACCTTGAAATCAGTCACAGCTTCGCCAATTACCTCAATCACCCCTGAAACATCAACTCCAAGGATGGCGGGTAATTGAACCAGTTCTTTGTAATCACCACGACGAGTTTGATAATCGACCGGGTTAATCGAGGTTGCACAAACTCTGACTAACACCTGATTCGCCTTCAGTGTTGGTATCGGAACAGTTTGAATCTCAAACTTCTCAGCATCACCAAACGCAGTTAATACGGCTGCTTTCATAGATTCCATCTGTGCCAACTCTCCTTGATTTAGAATAAACAGTGACGGGATTTCAATACTATTCAGCGTAGGTAAGTTCTACCTAACTTCGTAAGTCAGCACGATTTGGTAAGGTAGTTACCGTTTAGTAGCAAATGCAGATATCACAGCCTCGTAGCATACCAAAAAAGTTTTCTCGCTCCCAGCCAAAGGCGATGTGCAACTTAACTAAATAGTCATGTCGTTCCATTGTTTCTCATAGCGATCTCCTTTCTTTTGTAAGCCTAATGTTCAGGTCATTAGCCAACAACTGGCTGAGATTCAATTCCTCGACACCAAAGCCTAATTGCTGAATGCTTGATTCGTCTATCGATTTTTGATTTTTTTCAGAAAACCAAGATAATTCGATGCTGCTTCCTGAGCGTTTTCGATCAACAGCAAATGTCCTGCTTTGGGTAATTGAATAATTTGACTCCCTGGAAAACAGCGATGTGAGCGATCGACATCCCGAATATCATAGATTTTGTCTTCCTGACCCCAAATTGCCAGGGTCGGAACCCGACTGTGAGGCAACTGACAAAGCACATCATCATAAAGATTCACAATGTTCCAAGTCTGCTGATAATTTCGATTACGATTCACATAATCGTTCACTTTCTCGGTTTTGACCTCATCCGGAATCGTAGGAGGCGTCACGAAAAGCAGACTGATTTCTAGATCGAACTGCTCTTTGGTAATCGGAATAAAGGGATTGATGCCCTCAATAATCGATTTCCTGACGCTAGTTGCCCAATTCGTTACGCCTAGCGGTGAACCGATAAAGGCGAGGCTGCGAACTTGGTTGGGATAAAGCTGGCTGTAAAGGGCTGCGATCGTGCCCCCCATCGAGCTACCTGCAACATCAAGGGATTGAATCTTTAGCTGCTCGACAAACTGGTGCAAGAGGGCTACCTGATTCTCTAGTGCATAGTCTTTCACGGTAAATCCAGTACTCTTGGCATAACCGGGTAGATCGGGTGCGATCGCTTGATAACCTACTCTAGCCAACTCGCACATCATGCCATTCCACTGCTCTTTCTCGGCAAATAATCCATGCAGCAGTAAAATCGGCTGTCCTGTCCCTGCTTGATTATAGGAAAGCGTTCCACTCCCGATTTGGGTAGAGCGAGTTGCGATGTCACAAGTTGAAGCAGGAGTTGCGCGATTCAGCCAACCAGAGCCAACAAGCACACTGACAACCAGAACGATGATAACTAACAGGCAATGTGCAACTTTCAATAAGGAAAATCCCACCCTATGCTTCTGGTAAGCAATTGTGCCAGAACAGAAGGTGAAAAAAATGTTTGATATCGAAGAGTTTATCATTGCTGTTTTCTGCTGTGTGGATGAGCTATGTGACGAGTGCAACTTTTTCTGAGAGTTTTTGCGAAATAATGATGTCCTCTGAATTTCTCTGAATAAGGTTTGTAGCGTTTACGACCTACTTGTGAATAAGGGGAGTGAGGGCTGCGCCTCCAGCCAGGGTTCCATCCTTACGACCCGTCAGACTCCAATTAGGATTGCTGTAGTGGTTGCAGATCTGGATTACCTGTTGTTCAAGCGGTATAGCCGCCATCAATTTTGAGACTTGCGCCCGTAACAAAATCAGCTTCAAAACTGGCGAGATAAGAGACCATGCCAGCTACCTCGTCACCCTGTCCATAGCGACCGAGGGCAGTCATCTTGGTCTGCTCTGCGGCAAAGTCGCTGTCTGCGGGATTAATATCGGTGTCGATCGCTACTTGGTCGCAACGTTTCGTACTGCCTTTCGACTACTGCGCTACCAACCCACCACCACAAAGACTGCATCATTAGATCGCTCTGTAGACTTGATATGTAATTAACACGCATGACTTTCCCTACTCTCTTGATCTATGAAACTAGACCAGCTACAATGCTTGTTCTGATGAAGATTGAATTACCTTAATTTAGAGGAAATCTTCCATAATCAGAGAGTGATTTAAGCCGCTAGCAGCAACGCTACCCTGAAAAACAGCAGCGACGATCACTTGCATGGGTGAAGTGATGTCACCTGCCGCATAAACGCCTTTGACGCTAGTTTCGTTAAAAACATTGGTCGTCTTGATTAAATTAAATTCATTCAACTCACAGCCTAACTTTTCAGCTAGGTTTGAACGGAGTGTTTGCTTTGGTCGGATCAGTATTCCGCGACGCGCAATTTTCTCGTTTGTCTCAAAAACGATGTTTTCTAATTGTCCGTTATCGCCTTCGAGTCGGATAATTTTCTCTTCGCGAACAAGGATTTTGTGGTTTTCCAAGAGTGTCCTTTGATCAGCGGTTAGATCGGCTTTGCCGTTGGTGCAGAGGACTAAATCAGCACTCCAATTTTTCAGCAATGCCGCCATTTCGATGCCCGTTTCGCCATTTCCAACAATGGCAAGCGGCTCGTCGCGCACTTCCCAGGCATGGCAATAGGGACAATGAAACACGCTTTTGCCCCAGAAATCACCAAAGTTTTCGAGAGCTGGAAATTCATCCATTACCCCGAAAGCCAGCAAAATTTTGCGCGTTTTTTTAATCGTGCCATCCTCAAACACAACTTCAAATTGATTGCCGGATGGGTTGATTTCCTTGACCCCAATCGCTTGAAATTCAACGCTTTTATAAGGTTTGAGTTGGTCGCGCCCGATGCTCAAAAGTTCATGTGGACTGATGCCATCGCGGGTGAAAAAACTGTGCGACTCGTGTGCGGGAGCGTTACGCGGATTCCCTTTGTCGCAGACTAACACTCGACGGCGACTTCTGCCTAAAAGCAGTGCCGCACTGAGTCCAGCGGAACCGCCACCGACAATGACGCACTCGTAAATCTCTTTGTTTCGGTTCATCATCTTTTTCTGTTCTCCAACTTTGGACATAATCATCAACTCCTAAGGTCTCTTTGTCTTAGTTCACTTGAGTGTAGTCAGTTCCAACACTCAACTTCTTGCAGATTCTTATGGAGTTTCCTATGGAATTAGCGAACCTATTTCAGTGTTACTTTAGTGAGTCGCTTGAAGTGCTGTATCAAACATTTCGCCCTGCTTTTCGACTATTGCGCTACAAAGCCACCATCTACCATCAACGTTTCACCTGTTACGAACGATGCCAGGTCAGATGATAAAAACAGGACTGCATTTGCAACTTCAAGCGGTGTTCCAATTCGTCCGATCGGGTGAAGTCCTGTTATGTAAGCTTTGGCTTCATCCTGCCCACCTGTAGCTGCTTCAAACATATCTGTTTCGATTACTGCTGGTGCAACGACATTGATGCGAATACCCGCCTTGGCATATTGGAGCGCAGCAGCTTTTGTTAAGCCTATTACCGCGTGCTTACTCGCGGTGTAGAGGGGTACGCCAGGAAGTGCAACTACTCCATTCGCAGATGCCGTATTGACGATCGCACCACTTCCCTTTTTCAACATCTGAGCAATTTCATGTTTCATCGACAACCAAACACCTTTGACATTGACGTTCATAATGCGATCGTATTCCGCTTCTGTTTGCTCAATCAATGAGGGATTTTCGCCGACAGTTCCTGCATTATTAAAGGCAATATCTAACCGACCAAAAACGCCAACCGCTTTATCAACCATTGCTTTAACATCGGCTTCTTTCGTGACATCTGCTTGCACAAAAATCGCCTCTCCGCCAGCATCCTGAATCAATCGAACAGTTTCTTCACCTTCATCAATTCGACGACCAACTACTACCACCTTTGCTTGTTGTTGGGCATAAGCGATCGCAGTTGCTCTACCAATTCCCGATGTTCCGCCAGTCACCAAAGCAACCTTGTCTTTCAGCATCATGATAGTTACCTCTTGTTGTGAATGGCTGTGTCACTTTGTCAAAAACTCAATGAGCAATACGTGTAGGGGCCAGCAATAAGAAGCACCTCCTACAACCAGGATGAGTACGATCCTGGTTGCAAAATGGCGGGTTTAGGCATTGATATTTGCTGGCTCCTACACTTAGTCGCGATTGCTGGCACGATCGAGCAGTGCGTTTGAGGGCAAGCCCGGATCAAGTACCTTGCGTGCACTGTCAACCCCTACAACGGGCAGCGTAACCGGATCAAGCATGCCGAGTTGAACCAATACACTCGCCTGATCCCAGTAGAGGTGTTCATGGGCTAACTTGCCGTCACGGAACCGAATAATCGCGACCACTGGCACTTCAACCTGTTTCCCGGTCGGAGCAATGCCGGGTAGCATCCAGTCCATCTGGATGGTATGAGTGAACTTAACCAGCATTTCATCGACGAGTTGATTGGTTCCGATTGTGCGCGAAACCGGAGCCAGTTCTATATCCGGCGGCATCTGTGGAATGAAGTACTTGGAATAAAACTCACGCAGTGCCGGTTTCCCTACTCCCCCAGTCATTACCGGAATGTGATTCACGTAAGCGTCCTCAACCATTGTAGCGAGAGCATCTTCAGGGCTGTGAGTACCAAACTCGTGCCCGATATGCTCTTCCCAGACCGCTTGTAAAGCTTCCTGAGCAGGTGTCAGATTAGGGGTTGCCTGTACATTTGCTTGTTTGTCTACAGTTTGCTCTTTGACCACGTTAGATTCTCCTAGTTTGTTCTATCTCAACTGTATTGATTACAATGCTTAATTTCTTTCAGATTCTTATTTCATTCACGATCGTTGCCAAATTCTTTGTTGACTCACGCGATTGAAGTGAAGCCTGCTTGATATCTATAACGAGATCGGTTAATTGACGTTGAGCCTCTTCACTCAGCGAGTCAAACTCGTCCAGGAAAAATTGCCGTTCTAGCGTCCACTTCCGGGCCTTGAGTAGCCCTTCAATTTGCCAATCTCGATCACGTTTCATCATGACGAATAGCTGCATCGAATTTCGTGACGGTGAAGTTTCGGATTGTCCGGGCAGCATTACCCTGACAGCTCCGCTCATGAGAGCAAGTTGAGAATTCAGGAAGTGGACGAAATTTACCTCACCCTCCAGGCGTGTTCCGTTGACAACGGTATCGAAGGCTTGCTGGTTAAATTCAGCTATTTCTTTTCGACCCTTGAGATGCGTTCCCTCGAAGGCGATGAAGTCGGCAGTTTCGCTAAACGGAGCAGCAAAGTCTTCACCGCTGCCTCCATTCCAAGCATCAATCATCTGGTGAAGAAAATCACGAATTGCCGACTCGTCAGCAGTGGTGGTGGTTTGAGGTGTTTGTGAATTCATAGTTTTGGGCACCTAAATTACAATGATGCGGTTGCCTCAATTTCACCCAATGTTTCTTTTGAGCTGTATATAGAACGATGGGTAGGTTGTCTACGATCGCGAGCATATTTTAATTGTTCAAGAGTGGCGACATTCGCATTCCAATCAGTTCAATGGAGCGCATCAGTTGGGCGTAGTTCATCTGCGCGTTGTCCATTTGAAACGTTACTCTTGAAATGCCGCCGAGCGATTCGCTGTGACGGCGGATTTTCTCCGCCACTTCTTCGGGACTGCCTACGAGTAACGCGCCGGTTGCGCCGCGCTGCGCGTCAAAAGCGGCGCGCGTAACGGGCGGCCAGCCTCTCTCTCTGCAGATTCTAGTGAAGGTTTCGGCGTACCCTGGAAAGAACTCTTGGCGTTGCTGATTCACGGTATGAATCCATTTTTCGCTTGATGTTACAAAACTCACCATACTTGGCTTCTAGAAATTCCGAAATCTTGAATTCATACCTGTATTCAGCAACGCCGAACTCTTCAATGGCTTGCTCGGTCGTGTCGGCGACATAACCGATTGAATGCAATGAAACTTTCAATGCTTCGGGCGCGATGCCGGCGCGCGCTCCGGCATCGCGGTATAAATCGACGAGCGAACGAAAGCGATGCGTTTCGCCGCCGATAATGGCGACCACGAGCGGCAGTCCAAGCATTCCGGCGCGGCGGAAAGACTGCGGCGTACCGCCGAACCCGATCCAGATGGGAAACGGCTTTTGCAGCGGACGCGGATAAATCGCTTGGTTTTCCAGCGCGAGGCGAAATTTGCCCGACCAATCGACCGTTTCATTGTCCCGAATTTTGAGCAAGAGTTCGAGCTTTTCAGCAAAAATCTCGTCGTAATCGCCGAGACTTAATCCGAATAGCGGAAAGGCTTCGGTGAACGAGCCGCGCCCGACCACCATTTCGGCGCGACCTTTTGAAATCAAATCGAGCGTGGCGAATTGTTGAAACACACGCACCGGGTCAGCCGCGCTCAGCACCGTAACCGCGCTGGTTAGACGGATGCGCTCGGTGCGTGCGGCGGCAGCGGCGAGAATAACCGCGTTTGCCGAATCTAAAAATTCATGCCGATGATGCTCGCCGATACCGAAGATATCCAAGCCGGAACGATCCGCCTGCTCTATTCTCTCCAGCAGTTCGGCGACAGACTGCGCGGCATCCGTCGTTTCACCATTCTCACTCGTTCCAACCGAGGCAAAACTGTCAATTCCAACTTCCATATCATTTCCCAAGCGTTTTGCGAATGAAATAGACTTAATCCGAAATAGTAGAAAGCCTTGGTGTACAAGTTAAGCTGCTGTTCTCTCGCTCAGCAAAAACGCCTAACTATCGTCAGCTCAGAGGGGGCGCGCTACTACCGTGATCTGAATTATCAGGGAGCGGAATGAATTCAGTTTCACCGGGAACCGCCGGGAAGCGGCGGTCTTGCCAATCTCGTTTTGCCTGCTCGATACGCGCTGAGCGGCTCGACACAAAGTTCCAGTACTTTGTGCGATCGCCCACTGGTGCCCCGCCGATAATCATTGCTTTTGCCTCAGCCCCCGCACTGATATTTACTGATTCATCCGGCGCTAAAACGGCTAGACGATATGGCTCTAAAGGCTTTCCATTTACGAATAGGCCGGATGTGACGCTATAAACTGCCCTTTCTAAACCTTCTATTGGCGCTAGCTGAAATTGACTACCCTCCGTGAAAACAAGCGCTAGGTAAAGAGTAGCAGAGTAGGTTTTAACTGGTGATTGGTGAGACTGATAGCTACCGGCGATCAAGGTCGCGCTGGTGCCTGTTTGAGTCCACCTCGGTAAATCAGTCGCCGAATAATGTGAAAAGCTGGGTTCAACTTCTTCAGCGATTTCGGGGAGGGCAATCCAGGTCTGAATGCCGTGAAGAGTAGACTCTTTCTCTCTAAAGCTCTCGGGCGATCGCTCAGAATGAACAATACCTTTGCCCGCTGTCATCCAGTTCACCTCGCCCGGAAAAATCTCTTGTACTGTCCCTAGACTATCTCTATGCAGAAGGCTTCCTTCAAACAAATAGGTAACCGTCGCTAAATTGATGTGGGGATGAGGTCTAACATCGACGCCTTTTCCAGCCGGGAAAATAGATGGGCCTAAGTGATCAAAGAAGATGAAAGGGCCAACCATTTTTAGGGTTTCACTCGGTAAAATGCGCTGTACGCTAAACCCACCTAGGTCGTGCTTTTCAGGCGTGATCAATTGCTGAATGCTCATTTTTGTCCGATCCATTCTTAGTTGACGTTGTGGACGAAGATACAATCTTAGTTCTGTTGCTGCTTCAGATTCTTGCCTAACTTAATGTCAATGTAATGAGTTCCAAGGCTCGATTTCTTTCAGATTCTTATGGCGCTAACGAATCTGCTTGGGGGTCTTTCCTGTGAATCGTTTGAAGTGCTGCGTCAAATGGCTTTGGCTGGAGAAGCCGACTTGCAGGGCAATGTCCGCGATCGCCAGATCTGTTTTCGATAGCATCAATTTTGCCTGTTCCACGCGCTGCTGAATCACGTACTGACGGGGAGAAATTCCCATTGTTTGCTTAAACAAACTTGCAAAGTAAGTCGGGCTAATATTGATCACTTCTGCAAGTTCCGTCAGTGATAAATCTCGATCAAGGTGAGCACGAATATAGCCGATTACTTGCTGTAATCGAGTGTGCGTTAAGCCCTTACGCTTGGCTTTAAGGGTTGGCGTTGTAATTGTTAGCATGGTTCAAAGATTGGCAATTTGCTCAACAAAACAGACAAAAGCTAGCCATCGCGCATTCGATCACTGCAATATTTTGCATTGCCGATCGACTACTGTGCTACATAGCCACCATCTACCATCAACGTTTCACCTGTTATGAACGATGCCATGTCAGATGATAAAAACAAGATTGCATTTGCAACTTCAAGCGGTGTTCCAATCCGTCCGATCGGGTGAAGTCCTGCCATGTAAGCTTTGACTTCATCCTGCCCACCTGTCGCTGCTTCAAACATATCTGTTTCGATTACCGCTGGTGCAACGACATTGATGCGAATACCCGCTTTGGCATATTGGAGCGCAGCAGCTTTTGTTAAACCGATTACCGCGCTTTTACTCGCGGTGTAGAGGGGGAAGGTAGGAAATGCAACGACTCCATTTGCAGATGCCATATTGACGATCGCACCACTTCCCTGTTTCAACATCTGAGTAATTTCATGTTTCATTGACAACCAAACGCCTTTGACATTGACGTTCATCGTGCGATGGTATTCCACTTCTGTTTGCTCAATCAATGAATGATTTTCGCCGATAGTTCCTGCATTATTAAAGGCAATATCTAACCGACCAAAAACGTCAACTACTTTATCAACCATTGCTTTAACATCGGCTTCTTTCGTGACATCTGCACAAAAATAGCATCTCCGCCAGCTTCTTTGATCAATCGAACAGTTTCTTTACCTTCATCAATTCGACGACCAACTACTACCACCTTTGCTTGTTGTTGGGCATAAGCGATCGCCGTTGCTCTGCCGATTCCCGATGTACCACCAGTGACTAACGCCACTTTATCTTGCAGTATCATTCTGTTTCTCCTGTTTCAATTTCGTCAGTTTGCATCAAGTAAACTTGTCTCAGTAACTCAGTGACTTCTTGCGCGATCGCAATCAGGGCATGATTGACTGAGGAGTCCTGAAGAGAATCAGTCTGAGGTTTACCTTCATGCCCATAATTATTCTTGTCTTGTACTAGTAAACGTGTCATAGAATTATCCTCAATGAAATACTGATTTGTAATTCACTAAATCAATACGCAGGAATTCAGTTGTTGGCATGGTTCAAAAAGCGGTAATTTTGTTCAGCAGAGTAGGCAAAGTCTAGCCATCAATTAGATGGCTTACAGCACTTACAGGCAAGTCAGATATGAATTGAAAGCAAAGATCGGGGAACTTAATGACTTGCAGCAATCATGGCAGCCATCAACTCCGTCGTGTTCCAGCGCTCGGTATACCGAATTTTATTGATAAACAGGGCTGGGGCAGTCGTTACTCCACTCTCTATTCCGCCTTCGATATCTTCGTTGATGCGATCGACATGCACTTGTTTAGACAACTCTTTGAGAAATTGAGGAATGTCAAGCCCTAAATCATTGGCGTACTCGACAAGATAACCGTTCTCCAACCTTTGTTGATGGTCAAATAAGGTATCGCTCATTAACCAAAACTTTCCTTGGGCGGCGGCGGCTTCGGCAGCTTGGGCTGCCCGTTGAGCATGGGGATGAATCTGTGTTTGTGGAAAATGACGGAAGATGAAGCATAAATAATTTTCTCCAAAAGCAGCACTAAGCTCTCGTTTGATCGCTTTAATCAGCTTGTAAACGTCCGCACTTCTAGGGCATTGATAATCTCCGTACATCACCAGCACTACCTTGGCACTCAGAATACCTTGAATCCAATCTTGAGTTGAAGGTGGTACAAGTAAAGACCTGTGGCTACGATCGTTGCTCATCTTTTTACATTTGTATCAAGCATGGAACTGTGCAATTTACTTGCTCGATCCATTTGCATGACTGTTTGCATAAATTCAATATAGGCGATCGCCTTCAAGCCGTCGTCTATACCGAGTTAAATTTTTTACAGTACAAATTGATAGAGTAACCATTCCATCGTGGAGTAGAAGGCTGGCTCTAACTCAAGTTAGAATCCCAATTCTATCGAAAGTACATCCTACAAACTAACAATGCCACGTTTAACGGCAACAATCACAGCTTGGGTACGATCGCTAACATCTAACTTATTCAAAATCCGATTAACATGGGATTTAACAGTACCTTCACCAATACTCAAAGCAGTCGCAATATCCGCATTACTCATTCCCTTCGCCAGTGAGCGGAGTACTTCTAGTTCTCTTTCACTCAGTTCTGGATTGCTGAGGCGCTGTACCAACTTTGCTCCTACATCGGGCGGAATATACTTCTGACCCCGATGAACGGTACGAATGGCATTCAGAAGCTCGTCAGGTTCAGTTTCTTTCAACAGATATCCTTTTGCGCCTGCCTGCAATCCCCGATAAATATCTTCGTCACTATCATACGTGGTTAGTACAATAATCCGAGCCGATTTAGCAGCAGCACAAATTGCACCGATGGCGGCAACTCCTTCCACTTCCGGCATTCGCAAATCCATGAGTGTAACATCCGGTTGATGTTCCCGAAATAAGGCGATCGCTTGTTCCCCATTTTCGGCTTGGGCAATCACCTGCATATCTGGGTCACGGTTAATAATCGTGGCTAATCCTTGCCGAAAAATAGCATGGTCGTCCGCAATCAAAACCCGAATAGTCGTGGTTTCGCTCATTGTGATGTTACTCCCGATTGATGGTGACAATAATCTCTGTTCCTTGTCCAGGTTGACTCCTAATCGTGAGTTGTGCGCCGATACGCTCTGCCCGTTCGCTCATGCCGAGTAAGCCAAATCCCTCAGAGGATGGAATACTTCCAACTCCAAAGCCCTGTCCATTGTCTTTCACGCGCAAGCAAAACTGATCGCGATCGTATACTAGCTGGACTCGAATTTCGTCAGCATTGGCGTATCTAATCGCATTGGTCAATGCTTCCTGCCCCATTCGCAGTAGGTTACTCTCGACTTCAGTCGGTAGAGAATACACTGTACCTTCAATCTCATAATATAAAGTGGTATCCATTGCGGCAGTTCTGATTTGAGCGATGAGACGATGTAGAGCGCTCTGTAAATTGCCCTCCTCCAAAAGCTGAGGACGGAGCGCGACGACCGATCGCCGTGCTTCAGCCAGTCCAGTTCGCGCCAATTCTTTGATCAGGTCTAGGTGTGCTTGAGCTGCTTCTAAATCATCTGTTAGCACCTGGTTTGCGGCTCCTACCTGAGCGAGAATACCTGTAAATGCTTGGGCGAGTGTATCGTGAATTTCGCGTGCCATGCGGTTACGCTCTTCTAAAATCGAGGCTGCTTCTGCTTGCTTTTGCGGCGTAATATCTCGCACTAACCAAATCACCTGCTCGTGCCGAATCGGGGCAATGCGAACCGAAAACCACATTTCTCGTCCAGCTATCCAGTGGCTGTATTCAACGGTGAGGACTTGTTGGGTTCTCAGTACCTGCTGAATGCAACTCAGGAATTCATCGGCTTGTTCCTTGGTAAGGAGTTGATGCAGTGTTTTACCAATCTGCTCCTCGATTGGTCTACATGACTGATTGGGATCTCTCTCGACTGCATCGAGTACTTGCCCTTCAGCAGTTAGTACATACAACGGGTCGGGAATTGCCGTAATTAAAGTTTGCAGCTCTTTCTCTGAAGCTTGTAGAGCGGCTTCTGCTTGCTTGCGATCACTAATATCCGCAATCACCCCTTCGATGTAGTCATCGTCTGCATTCAGATAAAGAGAGAAAAGCCCCCAAAACAATGTCCCATCTCGTTTTCGCATCTGGACTTCAAAGCTTCGCACTTCTCGATCCCGCTTCAGCAACTCAATGAGGTGTTGGTGATCGCTGGGATCTGCATAATAGCCTATGACGTGTTCAAGCCCAATGATCTCCTCTGGTGAATCAAAGCCAAACAGATTGGCATGGCGTTGATTGGCATCGAGAAGTAATCCATCCGAGAAGCGGACTCGGTAGATGCCAACCTGCGAGTTTTCAAAGATATTGCGGAACTTGGCCTCACTGCGTTGTAATGCCTCTTCTGCTTGCCTACGCTGGGTGGTGTCGTTGCCCACCGATAAGATTTCAACGACATCTCCCTGATCATTGAAGATGGCTTGATTCGACCAGGCCATCCAAACTCGCCGATCGTCTCGACACAGGTTTTCACTCTCACCTTGCGGGTACAATTGAGGATTACGAAGTAAATCGTGAACAAATGGTTTGACATCACGTCCAGAGGTTTCGATGTCTGGAATGATTGTTTCAAATAAGGTTCGCCCTAAAATCTCATGTTCTTCATAGCCCAGGAGTTTCACCCCATAATCGTTGATGTATCGAATCCGTCCTTGCGTGTCATAGCGAATGATGACTGAATTCGCGGTTTGTAGCAGGTTGCGGTAATTGGCCTCACTTTGTCGTAACGCAAAAGTTCGTTCTGCGACCTGTTGCTCTAAAGTGCAGTTGTAGTCGGCTAGGAGTTTCTCGGCTTGTTTGCGCTCTGTAATGTCCTGAAAGGTAGCGATCGCATAAGTGATATTGCCTTGTCGATCAAAAACTGGTGTTCCCCGTGCCTCAATTAGAATTGTGACATGATCTCGACGAATTTCTATATCTTCAGTCCTAATGCGTTCGCCCCTTAATGCCCGCACAATAGGCAAGCTCTCCGCTGGATAGATTTGATCCGTTCCCGCTACATAAAGCTGATAAGCCTCTGAGAGCTGCTCCGGTGCTATGGAAGTATCAGTTTCTTTGCCCATGAGTTGATTGCCACATTGGTTGGCATAGTAAGGGCAACCCGTCGCATCCACGATCGCAATTCCCACCGGAATCGCTTCGAGGAACTGGGTGATCTTGCTTTCCTTAGCCTGCAGTTCTGAGTAAAGGTTGGCATTTTCGATGGCGATCGCTGCTTGAGTCGATAATAGCTGCAAGACCTGCGATCGCTCTGGTGTAAATACTCCAGTTGCTAACTGATTTTCTAAATACAATACACCGACCAGCTTGGCTTGATTTAGCAGCGGTAAACAGAAAACAGATTGAGGCTGGTTCTGTTGAATATATGGCTCATTAATAAAAGCACCTTCACGAGTCGCATCATTTAAGGTGACAGGCTTCAGAGTCCGAATCACATATTGAATGATTGATTCTGGCAATTGTTCGGCAATTGGAATAGACTGTAACACCTGAGTCGCACAAGCATTTTCATCGGCATTGAGTTCACAAGCCGCTTCGATTAACCATTTTCCTGAGTTTTCTAAAATCAGATATCCGGTTTGTGCGCCAGCATTCTCAATTAAAGTTTGCATCAGTAATCGCAGCAATTGCTTCAGTTCAATTTCACGAGAAATCGCCTGTGAAGCTTTCATCACTGCTGCTAAATCGAAAGCGGTATGGAAGGGATTAGAGATAGTTTCAGCAGTAATAGGAATTGATGTGGAAGCGGCTCTAGACGATTTAGGAAAGAACTGTGGATAGCGTTTTTCTAAGTTTTTAACTTTAGCGATCGCGCCCCAGCGATCGTAACAATAGTGCGCCTCTTTCATATAGGTTTGAGCAATTTTTGACCGACCTCGCGCCAGATAATGTTTAGCCGCTAATTCATACGCGAGTGCTTCTTCCTGGATATACTCATTTTCAGCAGCACCTGCGATCGCCCGTTCATAAAACTCTTCAGCCTCAAGAAATTGGCCTAAGACTCGCGCTTTCTCTGCCTCGACTAGATAAAATTTATGTAGATAATTTATTGGGGCATGTTCTGCCCATTTCTGCATCTTTTCTTGGTTAGTATTAACAGAGTTTAGCCAAGCTGACTTTTCAGAGTTTGTAGCATCGAGCGATAGGCTCAAAAGCGCCAGAGAATGATAGAAGCAGAATACAGGTAAAATCGTTATTGCTGTCACCTCTTCAAAATGTTGCCTTGCTAAAATAGCAATTTGTACTGCTTGATGATATTCTCCAAATAGATAACATAATATAACTTTGTATAAATGGAGTATTTTAATTGCACTTCCATCTTTAACTGCAATAGCGTGTGGTAACGCCTGCTCTTCATTACACACCCGACCAACTAAGCGGCTGGGATTCTCAGACCTATTTAGCAAATTAAGAATGGTCTGCCACAATATTGCAAGCCAATTCGAGGGGCTTTCCCGTCTGATTTGGTTGATCGCTTTGCTGTAAGTTGCTGTTTTTTGTTCTAGTTGGGTAAGTTTCTCTCCAGCAAAAAATGAGTTATGGCACACGAAATATGCAGTATAACCAGCAGATTCAAAGTCTCCGGTTTCCACCGCATTTTGATAAGCATCAACCAGAAATGTTATTGATATCCTAAGATGCACCTTCCAGTGCAGGATATGGAAACTCGAAAACATTAATGTTTTCGAGTTTCCTTTTTTGCTATGCAATCGTTCTGCCAGGCTGAGAGCCAGTTGTCCAAATTTATAACCGAGTTCAATGTCTTGAACAACTCCACATAGAACAGATCCGTAAGCAACATAACTATGTGGTGACCAGGTATTACTACCGTAGTTAACTGACAGATTTACCCTCTTACATACAATCAGTATCCACAGTGCTGGTAACGTTATAAATACAGCAGACCCCATATTCGCTAGGATTGACATAGCTGCCAGTGGTTCTGGTGCAGTCATCTCTGGTAAATTGATCAAGTCTTCGATTTCTCGTTCAGCAAGTAGTGCAGCCGTTGACTCCAATTCCCTTTGAATATCTGCCTGACTTGGATTTTCTATTAAATCTATTCCCAAGAGCTTTAACGCTTCCAATCCAGTTTTTAGTACTTCTTTCAGGTTGCCCTGTGACAAATATCCTTGAATTCTGCTATCGTAAGCCTGCACTTTGTCAACCACTGTTTTGCCACGATCAAGTACCACTTCTACCAACTGTTCCATCTCATCAAAGTGACCCTGGAGATACGCCGCTTCTGCTGCTTCTGAGTACAGCGCTAAGGTAAGGTCATACTCACTCTGCCAACTCTCTGAATTGAGGAGGTGAAACCCTGTAGTGAAATACTTAAAAGCTGCTTCATAAGCCGTTGATGCCTTTGCTTTCTGACCTGCCATTAAATTAAATCTGGCAATTTCAGTTCGTTCTGATTGAGCAGTGACTAGCTCAAGTCCTTGATTGAGATGATCGATGATTTCAAACAACCGATCGGATCGTTGCTCTGGTGAAGTTTTTTCGAGCAAATTGCGACCGATTTGGAGATGAACAACCTGTTTCTGCGATTCATCAATCAAAGCATAAGCCGCTTGCTGAACGCGATCGTGCGAAAACTTATACTCTTGAACTAACAAATCTTCGTCCAATTCAGATAGAGGTTGAATTAATCCCGCTTGTATTGCTGCTAGTAGATCCTGGAAAATTGCTTTCGGTGATTTTTCGCAAACGATCGCCAACGTTTCTAAATCAAACTCAGACCCAACACAGGCAGCTATGGAGAGAACTTGCTGTGTTGCTTCCGGCAATTTCTGCAACTGACGCAGCAGCAACTCCACCACATTATCAGTGATATCTTGAGCTTCAATCTCAGCTAGGTCCCACTGCCAGCTCAACTTTTGTGCATCGAAAGTCAACAGATGTTCGCCATACAGCATTTTCAAAAATTCACCGACAAAGAAAGGGTTGCCCTCGGTTTTACGTGACACAGCTTGGGCTAGGGCGCGAACGATATCAGGATTGTGATGTAATGTCTCAGCTATCAGTTGACTCAACGGTTCCAGGGTTAAAGGGGTCAGGATGATTTCCTGAAGTACTGCTCCCTGGTTTCGCATGCTCTCTAGCGTTAAGACCAACGGATGCGTTGGAGTCAGTTCGTTATCTCGGTAGGCTCCGATCAAAAACAGATACTGGATTTGCTCATCAAGTAAGATGAGTTCGATTAACTTCAAAGTCGCAGAATCGATCCACTGTAGATCGTCTAAGAAAATGACTAGGGGATGCTCTTTTGCACAAAACGCCCGCACAAATCTTTGAAACGTGAGATTGAAGCGATTCTGTGCCTCAGTTGCTCCAACTTCGGGTATAGGCGACTGCTTGCCAATGATTAACTCAACTTCGGGGATGACATCAATGATGATTTGTCCGTTGCTGCCCAGAGCAGTGAGCAGGCGCGATCGCCACACTTCCACCTGCTCATCCGGTTCGCTCAAGAGTTGCTGCACTAACTTTTGCAGGGCATTCACAATGGCGCTGTAGGGAATGTTGCGCCCAAATTGGTCAAATTTGCCAGAGATAAAATAGCCTTGGTTTGCTGTGATCGGTTTATGGAGTTCCTGCACCAATGCCGTTTTGCCGATGCCAGCATAACCGGAGACCAGCATCATTTCACGATGCGGTAGTAGGGTAATGTCTTTTTCTGCTCCCCCACTTCCCCATTCCCCTATTCCCTCATTCCCTGCCACTCTGTCGAAAGCCGCCAATAATGCTGCAATCTTCGCTTCTCGCCCATATAGTTTTTGAGGAATGCGGAACTGCTCGGAAACATCTTGCAGTCCCAATGGCATAGGTTCAATTAAACCCACTTCTGCCAGTTGCTGGGCACAGCGTTCTAAATCTGCTTTGATGCCCCAGGCACTTTGATAGCGATCCTCCGCATTCTTTGCCATCAGTTTCAAAATCAGATCTGAAACAGGTTGGGGAATCGTTGAGTTTAATTCATGCGGGGGAGCCGGCGGTCTGGCAATGTGGCAGTGGACTAGCTCTAGGAAATCTTTAGTGGGAAACGGTAATTGTCCCGTCAACAGTTCGTAGAAGGTTGCACCCAGTGAATAAAAGTCGGTGCGATAGTCGAGCATACGGTTCATTCGTCCGGTTTGCTCTGGCGACAAATAGGCGGGGGTTCCTTCTAGAAGATGGAGACTTTTGAATGTCGGATTGGTGCGACTGAAGCGAGTGGCAATGCCAAAATCAATGATTTTGACAACGCCAGTCCTCGGATTAAAGACAATGTTGCCAGGATTAATATCTTTATGGATGACATGGGCCGCATGGATTTTGCCTAGAGTATCAGTAATGGCGATCGCCATATTCAAAAAAACCGACAGCGGCATGGGACAGAAGTCTAATTGTTGCCGCATCCAGCATTCTAAAGACTCTCCACCAAGGTCTTCCAAAAGAATAACCAGCGTGCGCTGGTAGTCTTGCTGGCTGTATGCCTTGACTACGCCTTCAATGTTGAGAAAGCGAGTAATTTCATACTCTTGCCGATAGCGAGTTAAATCCTGAGGAGAGGGATAATCCTGCTTGAGAACTTTGGCAATCACTGCACAGTTATCTTGCTCTCTGATACCCCGATACACCAAAGAAGCTAAGCTCTCATAGATTTTGCTGTGAATAGTAACTCCAGGCAGGGTAATCATTGAACGCCCCCCGGCGAAAGACTGTCATCCGTTTCCCAAAGTATATCGCTTGCCAAACTCCAGAATATAAAGCTCCTTGTGTGGATCTTTATATCTTGACTTGTAATTGCTCAACTCAGTAGCCAATCAGACTGGTGTGAGGCAAGGGCATGGGAAATAGCCTGGAAGGCAGAGATACATTCAATATCTTCCACAGGCTACCTCGGAATCGAGAGCCGTATTGCTGAAGCGTTGAGGCAGCCAGGGTCTGTCGTCGTCGGTTCACGGCAATAGCTCGTAGTGACAACCGCTTCATCCGGGGGGCAAACAGGTCATCGCCCGCATCAAAGGTGTGGGACATCGCTACCGGATTTTGCATTCAGACATTGATGGTCGATCAGTTGTATGAATGTACTTTCGATCAAATTCGGATTCTAACTTAAGTTAGAGCTAGCCTTCTACTCCGCGATGGCATGGTTAATCTATCAATTTGTACTGTAAAAAATTTAACTTGCTATAGGCGACAGCTTGAAGGCGACCACCTATATTGAATTTATGCAAACAGTCATGGAAATGGATCGAGCAAGTAAATTGCACGGTTCCATGCTTGAAGGCATAAATATTCAAGGTGCAACTGGATTAACGCACGCTCAAGCAGCGACGTTGAAAGCATTAGGAGCAATCGCACAGTGAAGCGAATGCCCTTTGGGCACGCGACGCGAAAATCTTAACTCTGTGCTTAACTTGCGGAGCTTAAGTGATGAAATTTGGCGTTGTCTTGCAGACTCAGTTCATGGCGCGATCGCTTACGTCATCAACCCTTGAGGGTAAACAGACGTTTCACTTAAAAGCACAAGCAGAGATGTTTAGCTTTTGATTTCATTCTGCAATTCCTCATTCACCAATCGCTCCAATAGGAGAATTACCTAATGTCTACATTCAAGTACAATCGTCTAGACAAGAATAATGCTGCTGTTTTACTGGTGGATCACCAAACTGGACTGTTCTCGCTTGTGCGTGATATTGGTGCTGCCGACTTCAAAAATAATGTGTTGGCGCTAGCAAGTATAGCCAAGTTTTTCAACCTCCCTACTGTTTTGACCACTAGCTTTGAGGATGGTCCCAATGGAGTCATTATGCCTGAACTGAAGGAGAAGTTTCCCGATGCTCCTTTTATTCCGCGCCCCGGACAGATTAACGCTTGGGACAATGAGGAATTCGTTAAAGCCGTAGAAGCAACCGGTAAGAAGCAATTGATCATTGCTGGCATTGTCACTGATGTCTGTGTTACGTTTTGTGCGCTTTCGGCATTAGAGGCAGGGTATGACGTTTTTGTGGTTACTGATGCCTCTGGCACCTTCGATGAAGCCTGTCGCGATGCAGCGTGGGATCGGATGTCTCGTGCTGGAGTTCAGTTGGTCAATTGGTTTAGTGTTGTAGGTGAATTGCACCGTGACTGGCGTAACGATATTGAAGGGCTAGGTAATCTCCTTGCAGGGTTTATTCCTGACTACAAAAACCTGATGACTAGCTATGTGGCAACATCAAGTGCTGGCTCTGCCAGTCGTGAGCGCCTGATGACTCCTGTGTAACTGAGTGGGTGTTGTCATTGCCAAGTGATCAACTTCATTTGCAATATTGCAACGACACTTGATGATTTCGTGAATGGCTAGGATCGATTGCCATTGATCGATCCTAGCCAAGGTGGTTGCTGCCAAAATTACCAAGTAATCCGGTGTTTCGAGGGGATTGATTCTCAATGAAACTTCTCTATCAGTCGATTCTCTCATCGTGTCTGATCTTTGGAGGCTCTCTGATTTACCCATCCCTGGTTGAGTCTGCCATTGCCCAGGATACCTTGCAAGATCAAGTCCCCTCTGTGAATCAACTGGCTGATGTGCAACCGACCGAGATTCACCCATCCCTGGTTGAGTCTGCCATTGCCCAGGATACCTTGCAAGGTCAAGTCCCCTCTGTGAATCAACTGGCTGATGTGCAACCGACCGATTGGGCATTTGCAGCATTACAAGCCTTAGTCGATCGCTACGACTGTATGGTTGGTTATCCAAATCAACTATTTCAGGGCAATCGAGCCATTACTCGTTATGAGTTTGCTGCTGGGCTAAATGCTTGTCTAGATCGGCTAGATCAGCTACTAGCCAGTGCAACAGTAGATCTGGCGGAAAGAGAAAATCTACAAACACTACAAAGACTTCAAGCGGAATTTGCATCAGAACTCTCAACATTGCGTAGACAGGTAGATTCCTTAGAAACCCGCACAACTCGATTAGAGTCTCAGCAATTCTCCCCTACAACAAAATTGACTGGAGAGGTCGTTTTTGCTGTGAGCGGTGCATTTGGCAGTGATAGAGCTGTACCACCAGGAGAAACACCTGGTTCTAGGGGTGAGATCGGTGACACTATCATCTTTAGCGGTCGTGCGCGGTTGATCTCGGACACCAGTTTTACGGGGCAAGATTTACTGAGAATTCGATTTCAGGCTGGTAATATTCCAAACTTTAGAGCAGCCACAGGAACCAATATGGCTCGCCTAAGTTTTGATGGTAATACAGACAATCAGTTCATTCTCAATCAACTTTATTATCAATTTCCCATCGGGTCAGATACTAGGGTGACTGCGATCGCCCAGGGCACTTTGTTTGATGTGGTTGATACGATTAACCCTCTATTGGGAAGTGATGGCAGAGGTTCGATTTCCGCATTTGGGGTGCGTAGCCCTATCTATCGTGAAGAAACAGGTGGGACAGGTTTTGGTATCAACCATAACTTTAACTCAGCCATCAATTTGACACTGGTTTATCTTGCTAGTAACGCCAACAACCCGACTGCGGGATCTGGATTATTTGATGGTTCTTACTCTGCCTTAGCACAACTGACACTCAAACCCACAGAATCCTTAAGTTTGGGCTTAACCTATGCTCGTTCTTTGAATTCAATTGATATTGGTACCAGTAGTGCCATTACCAATGATCCCTTTAATGGAAACAGTACCAGCATTGTTGGGGATAGCTATAGTCTTACGGCTTCCTGGCTTGTTAACCCTGCTTTCAGATTGGGAGGATGGATAGGATATCTCCGGGCATCGGCGCAAGACCTCTCCAATGCTCCTACTGCTGAGATTTTTTACTACGCAGTTAATTTTGGATTTCCAGATTTGGGTAAGGAAGGAAACTTATTAGGCTTTGTTTTTGGACAACCGCCTAGAGTGATCAGCAATCAGTTTGGAGTAAGCGATCGTAGCACCTCATTGCACTTTGAAACTTTCTACCGGTTTCAAATGAACGACCATCTCTCAATCACTCCTGGTGTAATCGTCATTACCAACCCTGAACACAACAGCAATAATGACACGATTTTTGTTGGCATTATTCGGACGACGTTTCAGTTTTAGAGTCTATACAGGCACGGTAAGAGCTGTTTTTCTGTTTTAACCATCCAATTTCCCGGACTGTTAAATTCTATGTTGGAAGAACCATTGGCGAGCAATACCAGTCAAGAAAACTATCTAGTCACCGCCGTGATTTCTCATATCGTGAGACCAGGACGTGAACAAGGTTATGAGGAATGGTTGCACGGAATTGCGACGGCTGCTCACCAATTTAAGGGACACTTAGGAGTCAGCGTGATCCGACCCTGTGACCACACTCATCCTGAATATGTGGCAATTCTCAGATTTGATCATTACGACAACCTCAAAACCTGGCTGGAATCCAGTGTGCGGCAGGAATGGCTGGAGCGGTTGCAGCCCTTGATTGAAAAGCCTGAAACCATTCAAACTCTAACGGGTCTGGAAACCTGGTTTACGCTTCCTAACAAACCCATGAAGGCTCCACCTCCGCGCTACAAAATGGCGATCGTGACATGGCTGGGAGTATTTTTTACGATATCTATTCTCAACCGTTTGCTAGTACCGCTCCTGGTTGGGCTTCCGGTATTGCTCAGAACCTTGTTGGTTACAGGTCTAACGGTTGCCCTGCTGACCTACGTGATTATGCCGCGCCTCACTCAACTCTTTCGCAAATGGCTGTATCCCATTTGAGCAAGTACATATCTTGCACATTCACAGGAATCTTCCATGTCTTGTCAACACCTGAACGAACTGACGCTGGAGAATATGATTTCAAAAGCCAATTACCCGGTATTCCGCTGTGAGGAATGCATGCGAGTTGGCGATCCCTGGGTTCACTTGAGAATTTGTCAAACCTGCGGCAAAATGCTGTGCTGCGACTCGTCTAAAAATCAACACGCTCGCCGCCATTACGAAGAAAGTGGACATGCGGTGATTAGTTCAGCCGAATTGGGAGAACAATGGCTGTGGTGTTTTACCCCACATTCCGCAGGTCTTTAAATAGAATTGATGGTTATAAAATTGAAAAATTCAAGCCTGAAGTGATTATCCAGTAATCTCTTCAGGCTTTTTTGAGATACAATGAACGAATGAGGAGCCAAGAGGAAAAAACCATGAATGAGCATCAAGAAGCCATAAAAGTCCTAAATTTAGACCATCTAGGAATAGTAGCAGGCATAATAGACGAGATGGAATTAGTAGAAGAAGTCAATAAAATAGTAGGAATAACAACCCAAGAAATGCTCAGCCCAGGACAAGTCATGAAAGCAATGATTTTGAATGGACTAGGATTTTTAAGCGCCCCATTATACATATTCGAGGAATTTTTCGTAGGCAAAGCAACATCACATCTAATCTAATAGGAAAGGAAATACTACCGGAACATCTAAACGACGATAGACTAGGAAGAGCACTCGACAAATATTACCAAGTAGGAACCACAAAACTCTTCACAACAATCGCCATAAAAGCCGCCCATAAATTCCCAGTAAAAATGAACAGCATCCATTTAGATGGAAGTTCAATGTATGTACAAGGAGAATATAAAACCCAAGTTGAAAACAGCGACCAAACAGAAAAAGAACCCGGATCAGAAACATCAGAAATGAAACCAATAGAAATAGTTCACGGATACTCGAGAGACCATCGACCCGACCTGAAACAATTTATCATAGACATGATTGTAACAGGAGACGGAGACATACCACTATATCTAAAAATAGATTCAGGAAACATCGACGATAAAAGCGTATTCGTATCAAGACTAAAAGAATTCAAAAAACAGTGGACATTTGAAGGAATCTGCGTAGCAGACAGCGCCTTATACACCAGGGAAAACCTATCAGCAATGACAGGAATCAAATGGATAACAAGAGTCCCATTAAGCATAAAATCAGCCCAAGAGCAAATCGTAGACATCCAAGAAAGCGAATGGCAATCAAGCTCAAAAAAAGGATATAAGATAGCCGAAAGAGGTAGCGAATATGGAAACATCAAACAAAGATGGTTAGTCATAGAAAGTGAACTCAGGAAACAAGCAAGCATCAAACAAATAGACAAACAAGTAAACAAACAACAATCAAGCGCCCAAGCCGCCCTACGCAAGCTTTCCCGGCAAAAATTCGCCTGTGTTGCCGACGCAGAAACCGCAATAAAAAATCTATCAGACACATGGAAATATCACCAGATTACCGAAATTAAATGTCAAAAAAAAAGCCATAAAAAACCAAAAGCACCCACCAAAAAAGCTAGTAATATAGACACAATAGCCTATCAAATAATCGGTAAAATAGAAACCAGACCCGAAATAATATCCGCCGAAAAAATCAAAGCAGGGAGATTTATACTGGCAACAAACATCTTAGATAAAAACGAAATAACCAACCAGCAAATATTAGAAGAATACAAAGAGCAACAAAGTAACGAAAGAGGATTTAGATTTTTAAAAGACCCATTATTTTTCACATCAAGCGTCTTCGTGAAAAAACCCGAGAGAGTAGAAGCAATTGCCATGATAATGGGAGTATGTTTATTAGTATATAATATCGCCCAAAGAAAGTTGAGACAAGAATTAGAATCAGCCAATGCCAGCATCAGAAACCAGGTCAAGAAATTGACAAATAAACCGACAATGCGGTGGGTATTTCAGATGTTTAAAGCCGTACATTTAGTCAACCTAAATGGAGCCGAACAAATAAGCAACTTAACAAAGGAACGTCGGGAGATATTAAATTATTTAGGAAAGGTTTGCGGTCAATATTATTTAATAGTTGAAGATGGGTAACTCGGAAAACAAACCGGAGAATATTGTTAAATAAATTCAAAGTGTTGGCAACAGAACACTCATGTTGCCGGAATTGTGATGTCTGATTTAGGGAGAATGGGTTCAGATATTGCCGAAGAAATATATTAGGAAATATCTGTGAATTCCAATTTCTTATATTTCGCCAAAATCGCAAAATAATGATACTAAAATTAGAAAAGGTAGGCACAGATAATTTTCCTACGCTGAAGGTATGAAAATCCTTAGTCATCAAAGCCAGAACTGCGGAATGTGGGTTTTACCGACGAACAACAGAAGAACTATTGATCACGCGCCCCTTTTCTACTCGCGAGGAAATCATGATGTCAAATCAGCCTGCCCTAACAGATATTTGGCCGAGTTTACCCCTGGACGCATGGCAAGAGACCTATGCCACCTTGCACATGTGGACTCAAATCATCGGCAAAATCCGATTTGCCCAAACTCCGTGGATTAATCATTCCTGGCATATTCCCCTCTATCTAACCGTTCGGGGACTGACCACTTCCACGATTCCCTATGGCAGCCGCATCTTTCAAATCGACTTTGATTTCATTGATCATGAGTTGCTGATTCAAACCAGCGAAGGGGCAAGACGGGCGATCGCCCTCTACCCTCGCTCGGTCGCTGATTTTTATCAAACCGTGATGGAAACGCTCAGAGCATTGGATATTCACATCACAATTAACACTAAACCAAATGAAGTCCCCAATCCAATTCGATTTGAGCAGGATGAAACCCATGCTACTTATGATGCGGATTATGCCAATCGATGCTGGCGAGTGCTGCTACAGTCCGATCGCGTCTTTCGAGAATTTCGCTCCCATTTTTCCGGCAAGGTTAGTCCGGTTCATTTTTTCTGGGGGAGTTTTGATTTAGCAGTGACTCGCTTTTCGGGGCGATCGGCTCCTGAGCATCCGGGAGGGGTGCCAAATCTACCGGATGCAGTGGCGCAGGAAGCCTATTCCCAGGAAGTCAGTAGTGCCGGATTTTGGCCCGGAGCCGGATTATCATACCCAGCGTTTTATTCCTATGCGTACCCAGAACCCGATGGGTTTAAGCAGGCTGAGGTTCGTCCTGATGCTGCATTTTACAATAAAGAGTTGGGTGAATTTATTTTGCCCTATGATGCTGTCCGTGAGGCAGAATCACCGGATCAGACGTTGTTAGAGTTCTTACAAAGCACCTATGAAGCTGCAGCCAGGTTAGGCAACTGGAATCAAAAGGAACTTCAGCAGTTGACGTTTAAGTAGCAACTGCATTCCTAAATTGGCGTTTAACTGGCAGATATTAAGTGGTGAAATGTAGGACAATTTCGCAGACTGGTTTATTGGACGCTTAAACCTTGCTCGTGAAGGTCAATTCCGATGAACCTATGGTAATTACTCCAATTTTGGGAACCTGTCAGAGCATACTGGCGCGATCGCTCCCCTGAGAGTGCAGATAAACTCAAATTTCTCCTCACCCTGGTGGAAGGAACTCGTTGGCAATACACCAATGGTGTTCAAAATCTGGTAGCCATCAGCCTCAACACCTTCCTCAATACTGGACATTTCGCCCTGGAAGAGTGTGGAGATGCGATCGCCACACTTCCATCTGTTCGTCTGGTTCTCCCAAGAGTTGCTGCACCAATTTTTGCAGTGCATCGATGATCGCGCTCTAGGGGATATTGCGCCGGAATTGGTCAAATTTACCCCAGATGAAACCCACATTCCGCACCCCAACTGTCACATGGGGTGCGGGCGGGCAGTAAATTCCGTGGGATAGTCTAGCGCGAACCGCTCGATACAGTATAAATACTTAAAAATCGATCTGCCAGACAAAAGAACTTGTTTATTTGGCTTTGTATTAAACAATACTCCGGACAGTTTTTGGAACGATACTACAAGCTTACGCGGGGCAAGGAGCATAAAAAAGTCGAATTAAATGTAAGTCAGGGGTGGAGCTGACATTGATTTAATTATCCACAGTGGCTCAAAGTCTTAGAGCCTAATACCAATTCACTATGAAGCTGCATTTAATATAACGCTAAGGATATAGTTCCAACCAGAAAGACATCAGCCTCATTTAGTGTATCTTCATAGTGAATTGGTATAAGCCATTGGGTCATATAAAAACTGTCCGGACTATTGCTTATAAACTCAATGAAGTTTTACAATACTTCTCTTGTTTGCACCGCACCATCTAATGCGGCAGAAATCTTGGAATTGATTTTCGATGCCAATAAAACCCTGCTATTGCTGTTGATCGTACACTCAAGTTTTCTCGTAAGCAGGTGCCCGATACTCGAATAATTCTTGCTCTGCCGCCGCAAATTTAGACTGATCGCCCCCAGAAGCAGGCCGAGCAAAGGACGCTTTATTCCGAATCCCCTGGATATCTTCAGAAGAACGCTCAAACGACAGCACAAACTGAGTTCTCTGATAACGCAGATCGGCCAATTCAATTTTACCAGGTCGTCCTTCACAATAAGCTCGTTCAGCACAGCGTTTAACTGCGAGCGCAATTTCAGCACTCGTTGCTCCCGCATAATCAGATAGTAGCGAATACCACTGCCTGTCGCTCCAAAGATTCTCTTTTCCTTCCCCAAACTGCTCTGGGAAATACTTAGCTAAGTGCAAATTGAAAATCTCATAGCGAGCGCCGCTGTGTGGCAAATCCACAAACCAGATTCCGCCGTCGTCAAATCTGCGAATAAGTTCAGCCGGCAGCATTTCTAAGCGGTTAACAGTAGCTAACATTAACACGGGGCTCTCATGTTCCTGCATCCAGGTGAGCAATTTCTGCGACAGCCGTCTAGCTACACCGCCATCAGCATTTGATTCCCAGCCAGAAAAACCCTTGTCAAAATCGTCAAAGAACAGCACGCAGCCGCCCAAATTATCGGCTGTATCCAGCATTTTGTTGAGAGCGCGGTCGGGATTAGAGGAACCTAGAATATTGCCCCAACTTGCTGCTAAAAGCGCATAACCTAGCTTCTTAGCAGCTAGCTTCGCACTCAAACTTTTGCCCGTCCCCGGCGGCCCCCACAGCAGCATTCCTTTGGGAGGTCTGAGGTGGTATTTCTTGGCATCAGCTTCTGACAGCTTTACGACTTCGCTCAAATAAGCGTCTAATAAATCTAAACCGCCAGCATGAGGCACGTCTGGAGAAGCAATGAACTCCAACCCCTGGTCTCGAAGTTGCGATATTTTATGCTCCAATACCAACTGTGCGATTTGGACAACTGAAGCAGTCATAGAGAGCGATCGATCTAACACTAATTCAATTTCAGCAGTTGGCAGCCCTAGACTAGAAACAGCCAGTCGTTTTTTAGCAGCTACCGCATCTGAACCAAAATCAAGGGAACAATTGCGATCGCAAAAATTATCTACAAGAACTTCGACTTCAAAACGATCGGGTAACGGACATTTGAGTAGAGGAATTAATGGACTTAGCTTTGATGGCAGTTGGATGTACTCACCCAGCAGTACCCAATATTGGTTGGCCCAACGCCCTTTCAGCTCAAAGAATGCGTTAGCCAATTGAGAATAACGGCGGACAAGAGGCTGTTCGGTACTGTCTGACTCCAAAATGTCCTCTAACAAAAAGATACCGGGGCAGTCATTTTCCAGCATAAATTGCAGGACATCACTCTCGACAGATAGCTCAGTTTTACATAAGACGCATTCACTATTATACATCTCCGAAATATCGGAAATGCTTGCCATATCTGAATGACAACCTAAATTCGGGAGATTTTTATCCAAACACCGCACCTGTTGAAGAGTTGCATAGCCAGGATTCCAATAATAAACAGGTAAACAACACTCACTGGCGTACTGATGAAATGATGACAATATTTTTTGGCGATCTGCACTGTAATATTCGAGGGCAAATATTGGAGTTTGAGTCGCTCTTAAATTAGACCAAACAGTGAAAAATTTCATGAGGTTATACATCTAAATAGAGGATATTTAACATAAAAATTTAACTAACATAATTAAAATTTAGCTTCCTGCTAATGAGCGAAATACTCCCCCTCTACTGGAGGGGGTAATTGTGCCTAACGGCACTCATTAATTGATGTTATGCAAGTTAAATTGTCAATCATGGTCACAAGTAAAAAGCAAACCGCAGCCACTCCCACTCGCTCTCAGTCACCAGTGCCTGCTAAATCTAAACCGTCTGAAAAGCAGAACAGTCAAACAGTCGGCAGTAACAATGGAGCCAAATCAAAACCTCAACCTAACCTCAGCTCCGAGCAACTTGCTGGCGAGCTAGTCAAACAGATTCGCAATACAATTCATAAGAAGTACGGCGTGACAATTCAGCGTCGCGATAGCCGTATTTCGACAAAGGTTGGCCACGCAGTTCGCGAAAAACTGGGATTGGATATTCAAGCTCAGTTGAATAAGCGCAACGGTAATGGCAATGGTAAAAAGTTCGACTGGCAAGAGTGGAACAATACTGTGTTTCCCAAGCTAGTTGGCCGGCCCGATGAACTCAAGTATGATGTCGAAGTTGTTGCCTTAGCGATGAGCCACCTTTACGATACAATTGCTGACAACCCGCAAGCTGCCATTGCCGATTTAATGGAGTTCAATGCTCAAAGCTTAAAGCGTCGCAACGAGTTAGCTAAATCCTCAGAAGAAGATACTGAAGAACTCGATGACGACGAGTTCGATGATGAAGATGATGAAATTGATGACATACTCGATGAAATTGATGAGGATGACGAAGACTCCGAAGGCGATGAGGATGAGGATGATGACGATGAGGAGGATGATTTTAGTTTAGACGAAGACGAAGAATTTGAGGAAGACGACGAATAATTGCTAAAGTTTGATTAGAAAGCTCTGCTGAAAAAGCAGAGCATTTTTTTGCCTCTATCGAGGCCTTTTCCACGAATCGCGATTCATTTAATAAGGGGAGGGGGAGGGGGAAGGGGAAGGAACGGAAAGGGTAGAAAAACTTGGGAGAAGGGTAGAAAAACTTTAGTAAAATCGCGTTATTACTAAAAAAATTATCCTTCCCCTTCCCCTTCCCCTTCTCCTTCATTTCAGGGTAATGATTGTCGCCACCGTCCGAATCAGGACGCTCTGGGAAGCAGACCCAACAAATTCACAATCAAGGAAACTTTGACCTTGGTTGTGAATTTAATTTTACCCACTCACCCACCCACTAAATTTTTTGAATTAATTGTAATTAGCAGACTGCCGTCGCTTTAGTTGTGAAAAAAAACACGCTTGAGGGTTAATCATGGCTAATCGCAAATCCGCTCCAACTCCGATGCAAAAGCTATTTGCAGAAACTCTTGAAGAACAGCGCTTCGAGATGTTTTTGCACGTTGCCCGCGAGTTAACGGGACGTGCCAAACAACGACAGTTGCAGAAAGGTAAAGCTCTTGACTGGGAAGCGTTCAATACTTGGTTTAACAAGCAATATGAAGGCTACTCGGCTGACGAGATTCTTGAAGAAATCTTGAGCAACGTTTACTGGCTTTCATCTGAGCAAGCAGTGATTGACTTGCACTTCCGTTATATCGAATCGGCAGTCAAAGCTTCTCATAAGAAAAAGGCAACTGACGATAATGAAGAGATTGATGATTTTGTCAAGTAATCAATGACGACCCCCGATAAAGGGGATAAAATCCTGCTCCAAGCAGGATTTGTTTTGCCCGCCCACCCACCGCACCAGTTCCGTTTGCGATACTTGCGCTCGCATTCTCAGAAGGCTTTAGTAAGGTTTTGATATTAAACGCGAGCGCGTTTGAGAGATGTTCCACTTGCAAATAAATTATAATCATGTACGAACATATTCAGCATTTTCTCACCCTCACAATTGAAACTGTGGTAATTTTTGGTTACGGTGGCTTAATTGTTCACTATATCGCTACGCTGTTAGCATCGAAGCGAATGAATCCTTCTGAAAAACTCTCAGCAGAACTTGCCCCAGATTTTGTGCCTCTTCTCAATGAAATTGCTTCCTTTCCTGCTGTTACCGAATCGGCAGCAACTCCAGAACCCACAGAAGAACAGCGCCTCACCTCTTCGCTACAACTTAAAGCCGAATTTGCTTCTAATATTCAACTCGATACCGACACATTTAATCTACCCTTCATTCAAGTCGATAGCCTGAGTCTCCGACAATGCCGCACCGTTATTCGAGCGCTCAATTCCACTCTCCCACGAAGTGAGCATATTCGCCTGAAACTCAACAAAAAAGATGTGCCAGCAGATTCGTTAAAATTTCAAATCCAGAAGCATTTTGAGCATCGACCGCAGCAAGTTGTCTCCCTAATTGAGCAAATTTTGAAAGCTAGTTAAAATGGTCGGAGAATCAACGACTAAATTAGTGTTTTTTTTCAAAAAAACTTCTGGTAACGAGTTGATAGAAAGTTTTTTTGAGTGAACCCTGTCTTTCCATATCTGGCGATTAGTTACTTTTTTCACCATTGCCAAAGGGAATCAGACCCCTGCCAATCTGTTCTATCAAATCGTTGAGACTCAATCCCAGTTCAATGGCGATCACACCGCACGAATTTCCTCCATCCTACCGACGTTACCTGGATATAAGCTACATAGCAGCATATCTGCCGGCAGCGAAGATTTTTTGTGCGGTTAATTGCAAGTCGGGAAAGATTGAGGAAATAAGCCGATCGTCATTTTGAAACAACTGTTTTTGATACTCGTCTTCTCGCAGCGTACAAATAGTAACTGTCGGTTGTTTGGGTTTGCCAATATATTCTCTGCCACCAATGCCCAGATAGTCAACAATCCAATACTCAGGCACTCCTAGTATGGCGTAATCTTCAACTTTGCGAGCGTAATCGTTCTGCCAGTTGGTACTAACAACTTCAGCAATCAGTTTAATAGAAGAACCTGATGTAATTACAGGTTCTTGGTGCCATAAAGGTTCATTAATTAGTCGAATTTGGTCTAATACAAGCACATCGGGGCGAAAGGCTGTTGCTGTTCCTAATAGTTTGATGAGACAGCGAGGGGGGATAAGGTAGGGTAGATCCAGGCGGTCAATTTCTACATTCAGTTTTCGTCCCAGAAAACCGGATACTTGTTCGTGCGGCCCTGTTGGTTCCATTTCGGTTAATTCACCATCAATCAGTTCGTAGCAATCGCTGTCGCCGTAGTTAGTAATAAATTCATCAACAGTTATAAGTTTTGGAGGTGATTGAACCATTATATTTTTTTCTGATACATTTATACGGCACAAAACCGTAATTTTTAATAAGTTTTTACAGATAAAAAACCCGTCATTACTATCAATAAAACTTCTAGTAACGAGTTGATAGAAAGTTTTTTTTATCTAACCTCCCTTTCCATATCTGGCAATTAGTTACTTTTTTCACCCGTGTCAAGGGGAATCAGACCCCTGCCAATCTGTTCTATCAACTCGTTGAGACTCAATCCGCGTTCCATGGCGAGCGCGCGAATTCCTTCCCATCCTACCGATGTTACCTGAATATTTCTTTGCTTCTTGGGTTCTTCATAGCGGGGTTGTCCCCCAGAGCGGTTGAGGTTGGCTAGTGAGTTGGGATGGGGGTGAATTCCTTTCCTGGGTGACATAGCGTCGATAGCATTTCCTTTTTTTAACTATTTTCGCATTTTCTGGAGGATTCTCGACGATAACTATGTTAGTGTTGAATAGTTCAAGGAAATTTCTGCCCGCGCTTCGCCGCTTGCGGAGCACAGGAGTCAGCGCGGGCGAGCCTTGCATTCAACAAACTCGCCAGGAATGCGTCAAATGCAATCAGAAGCAGACGATTGGGAGCCGCAAGCGTTAATTGTTTTGCCGGGGGGTATTGGAGGGTGTACCTCTTGTGCTGCGAAACAACTGCGAATCGACCCCGAATTTCAATCTCTCATTCCTCCCCTGAGTAAAGACGAAAAAGCTGCCCTGCAAGCGAGCATTCTGGAGGAAGGATGCCGCGACCCGTTAGTAGTCTGGGCCGAGGAAAAGCTTCTCATCGACGGCCACAACAGGTTCGCCATCTGTACCGCGCACGGCATACCATACAAAATTGTAGAGATGTCTTTTGAGGGCCGGAATGCAGTCAAGGTCTGGACGATCGCCAACCAACTGGGACGGCGCAGCTTGACGCCAGAATCCGTTAGCTACCTGCGCGGCACCTGGTACGAGCTGACCAAGGAATCTCACGGGGGCAAGCGTTCGGCAAACTGTCATTTTGACAGTTTGACAGACAAAATATCGCCAGATAGAGCAAGCTGTCAAAATGGCAGCTTGACAGACAAAACAATGCCAGATGAGGCAAGCTGTCAAAATGACCACTTGATAGACAAAACAATGCCAGAAGGAGCAAGCTGTCAAAATGTCAGCTTGACAGACAAAACAGCACGAGAGTTGGGAGAACGGTTCAAAGCTTCCCCCAGAACGATTTACCGGGATGCCAAGTTTACTCGAGCTGTGGATGCTCTTAGTTCTATTGGAGGAGAAGATGTGAAGTGGAAGATTCTTAACCGCTCTGCTGGGCTGACAAAGAAGGAAGTTCTTGCTTTGGCCAATGATGCTCGCAGTCGTCCGGCTCAAGTTGCCAAAACTTTACAGGGGCGATGCCGGAAAGTGAAACCTGAAAAGCAACCTGCCATCGCTCACCACCTAACGCTCAAAATTGGTTCGTTAGTAGAAGTGTACGCGCCAGATCGCGAAGATGTTAACGGCAGGTTAGGCCGCATTCAGTCAGTGGGCGAGAAAACGGCCACTGTGTGGATGCGACACATCCCCACCGTTACTATGCAGTCATACACCTTCAAGCACTCGGCTCTCACTGCTGTACCGCTAGACAATCAACCCGGACTTCAAGAAATTTGCGATCGCACTGACCGACTTCACAAATTAGGAAATCTAGATCCGTTTGAAGTCGAAATTCTGAACTTGTTAGAAAGAACAACGGCTCTTACTCCCACCGAATTGCAGTATTTAGAACAGATTGAGAACACACACTATATCGCTTCGATTAGTGTGGGATGAGAGGCGCGTGAATCGAGGATTCCACATTTTCATGTCCTCGCCAGCATAGCGGGCGAGCAATGAAGGTGTGGATGACGAGATGAACAAATCTTTATTTGCCCACATCGTTACTTGACATAATTATTAAATTACTGCTTGACACAATATAGTTTTTTCTGGTATTTTTATTCTCAGCAAATGCGTAAAGGTCGTAGCGCAATGAAAGTAACATATCAGTATCAGTTCTATCCCAACACCATTCAAAAGTTAAGCCTAAATCATTGGTTGAGAATTTGTCGCTATTGGTACAACAGGCAGCTAGGCGATCGATTTGATTGGTGGGAGAGTAACCGGACTGCTATAAATGCTTGCCCATTAGTTGCTAGCATCTCTACGCCTCGTGAAAAGCCTAACTACTATTCCCAAAAACAACAATTACCAGTCATCAAAAAAGACCTAGTAAAAGTCTTCCACAGTGGCGAGCTATTGGACTTCAAGCAGGTAGATTCAACTATTCTGCAAGATGTTTCTAAGCGAGTAGATAAAGCCTTTGAGCGGTTTATCGTAGGGGACAGTAAAGGCGGGCGATCGGGTAAGCCCCGATTCAAGACTGAAGCGGATTACCGGACGATGACTTTTTCTACGGCTAATAACGACTGGATTAAGCTGGTTCGCAAGAATTGGTTTTATATCCGATTGCCGAAGTTGGGTGTCATAAAAGTTCGGATGCACCGCAGGGTCCCCGATGGATTCATTATTAAGCAAATTAGTGTAACTAGAAAGGCTGACGGTTGGTTCATCCAGATAATGCTTGAAGACGCTTCAGTACCCCAGTTTATTCCTGATAAAGTTACCCCAAACTGGGATAACTCAATTGGGTTGGATGCGGTGCTACATGAAGATGTCTATTTAGCAACATCGTCAGGGGAAAAGCTACCTTCGTTGAAACCGCTTCGCAAAAACCAAGCTAGGTTAGACCAGATATCAAGGAAGCGGAACAAACGGAAGCGCGGTTCTAAAGCCCGACGGAAATTAGCCAAAAAAGAAGCGAGACAGCACCAAAAAATAGCGCGTTGTCGCCAAGATTTCCACTACAAAACAGCTCACAGACTTGTCAGGTCTGGAGCTAAATTCTTTTTTCATGAGGACTTAAACTTAAAAGGCTTAACGAAACGGAATAAAGTTAAGCAAGATAATGAGGGTACTTACCTCCCAAACGGTCAATCAGCTAAATCAGGACTAAATAAGTCTTGGCTGGATGCTGCGTTCGGTCAGTTTTTTAAGACGCTGGAATACATAGCCGAAAAAGCTGGATCAGTCGTCGTTCCGCAAAAACCTGCTTATACCTCAATGGTTCTGTGCTATCGGAATGAAATTGTTTTCACCGATTGCGGTATGCGAAGCTATTGGGATGAGCAACATTCTTTAATGGTCGATCGCGATGTTAACGCCGCGATTAATTTAAAGAGACTTGGGTTGGGCATTTTCCCAAGGAGAAAACGCCGTAGCGGGAATCTTTCTATAGTAGGAACTATAGATGATAGTACCGCGAAGGAAATTTTGCACACCCTTCATCGGGCTGCAAAGATGCCCACGTCATAGCTGTACTCAGCTTGACGTGGGAGTATGTCACTTGATTCACTTGACAGTTCAAACACAGATTCAATCAATTTTTGTTGAGCTGCTAATTGTTGCAGTGAATAACAAGCTATTGCTCGCACTCGCTCAGGAGACTTGCTAGCATTTTTGGCAGCAAACGGTCCCCAGAAAGCACTCAGTACAATCTTAATCTGTTCCGATATTGGGTATGTTTGACTCAAACAGTAATCCCAAACCATCTCATCGAATGGGTCATTTAGTGCAACTAAAACACCCGATATTTGCGACTGCACTTGCTTCTGATTTTGGTCAGATAACGGCTGATTGTTCAAATTAGCCATCATAGATTTCTCCTGTTAAGGTAACTTATTTACATCCCATTCTCGATTTTAGTATTTGCCCTCAAGGAACAAACTTTCGTTCTTGAGGGGAGCGAATCCACAAAGTACAAAATCCTTTTTGTGCAGGTTTACCCTCTACTGTCAGCGTCACCCCCAATCGATTTATCTCAGTTTCACACAATTTTTTGTCACCTTTCTCGCTCAACAAAGCTTGATTCCAGCTCATAAGTTGGCGAGCATATTTCCCTTCATTGCTGGTTGCCCACTGAATTGTATCCGCGTTCTTGCGAGCAAACTGACCCTCTTTGCTCAGCCCCCATTCGAGCGCTACGGCTTGTTCTAAAGTGAGCTGGCGCGGCCCTTTTGGGTCGAGTTCAGGCGCTGGAATGAACCGGGGCAGCGCTAACCCGATAAACGCGCCAATCGCCATTGCCCCTAACACCACCCCGCTCCCAAAAATCACCGACCAAATATCGTGAGCAACTTTCTCTAAAGCTGCTTGTCGCACTAGGGTGTAAACTGAGTTAGAAATGTGGCGATGTTGCACCTTAACAGCCGCTTTTCCCTGCCGTTCTAAAAACTCCCTGCTTTCTTTTTCCCAATTTTCAGTAAGCTGGCGAACTTGTTCCAGTTCTTGAGAAATAACAGCTTGAGAATCTTTCAAATCACCTTGCCATTGAGATTGCCAATTCTTGAAAAACTGGTCAATCTCTTGTGGTTTTTTTTCTAACAGCAGTTCGAGTTGACCTGTAGCCAGCAATACGATAAAAAGTGGGTCATTTTTATTGAGACCGTATCGGTAAGCTGTCTGAATGACGTGAGAGCGAAATTTGGAGTCTTTGCTCTTGAGTACCTGGCTGATTAGTGACTCAGTAAGCTGAGACGCAGCTAGATTGTATAATATAAAAAAATAAGCAATCATTAGTTATAGTGTATGCCAGCCAAAAA
>NZ_JAUBPP010000035.1:0-47157 GCF_036700765.1 Microcoleus sp. S1D4 | reverse complement strand
GATTTTTGGCTGGCATACACTATAACTAATGATTGCTTATTTTTTTATATTATACAATCTAGCTGCGTCTCAGCTTAACATAGTCCTTTGATAATTCGGCGGTTGAAACCGCCAGAAAGTCAAACAAAGTCGGCCTGCGCCGACTGGTTCATCAAGGGTATCCAAGACCCGGATTTTGTATGATGACTATTCTGGGCGCTCGACAGTTACAGTCAAATGAGCCACAACCGCCCCAACTGCGCCAAGTGCAGCAGCAATTGGAAAGATTACACTTCCTGCAACGCCGCCTACCAATCCCGCCATCAGCGGAATGTCTGCCAAAGTCCGCCCTTGCGAGTTTTTGATGACGAGTCGGCGGAGTTTTCCTTGCTGAATGAGTTCTTTGACTTTACCAATTAAACTGTCGGCGCTAATCTTAAACTCTTCTACTCTGACTTTTTCTTCGGTTGCAAATTCTGAAGCGAATAAAGGTGTTTCAACCGTTGGGTTTGCTGCATTGCCTGCCGCTACTGTTTCGTCTTGCAGAATAGTTACTTGTTGTTCTAGTTGTGAATTCATTTTTTGTAGGGCGGGCGAACACCAGCCGTTTAATTTCTATACTTCTATCTTGTACGATCGCACTTGAGTGCGACAGGCAAGAAAACCCTACAATCAACATTCGTACTTTCCACCCCCGCATTTTTACTCAAAACATTATCTCTGTCTGGATAGATATATCAGTTGACAGTTGACAGTTGACAGTTGACAGTTGACAGTTGACAGTTGACAGTTGACAGTTGACAGTTGGCAGTTGACAGTTGACAGCTAACAGTTAACAGTCAACAGCTAACAATTCCCTAATAACTACTGACTACTAACTACTGACTACTGACTACTGACTAATTCATTTGTGTCGAATTAGCTCGTAAATTTCCACATAATCTTTAGCTGGATATTTCCACGAATTATCGCAATTCATACCTTGAATTACGAGTTTTTCAAATTCATCACGGTAGTCATACCACAATCCGATCGCCCGATCGAGCACCGACTCTAAAGCGTAGTAGTCGCTTTGGTAAAACACGTAACCGTTGCGCTCTTCGGGGGTGTGGCTGGTGCCGTAATCGCGATCGAACACCGTATTCACCAAACCGCCCACACCCCGCACCACAGGAACCGTACCGTACCTCAACCCGATCATCTGAGTCAGCCCGCAGGGTTCGTAATTGCTCGGCACCACAATCATATCCGCACCCGCGTAAATTAAGTGCGACAGTTCCTCATTAAAACCAAGTTCCAAATGGCAGTCTGGATTGTCATTTAAAAACCATTTCTCGTGCTGAAAATGTGCGTTAATTCCTGCTTCCGTCGCCGAACCCAAAAGCACGAATTGCGCGCCTTTACTCAGAGAATAATAAATTGCATGGTGCACGAGGTGAACGCCTTTTTGATCGTCCAAACGACCGATAAAGGTAATCATAGGCTTGTCAGCATCGCGCAATAAAAGCCGATCGCGCAAAGCCTTTTTAGTTTTGGCTTTTCCTGCCAGATCCTTTTCAGTGTAGTGATGCGGAATATAGCGATCGCTCTCAGGATTCCATACATCATAATCAATGCCGTTGAGCACCCCGCGAAACTTATCTTGATATGTATGCAAAGTGTGGCCCAAACCGTAGCCGAACTCGCCGAGGTGAGCTTCCCAAGCATGGTGTGGCGACACCGTGGTGACAAAGTTTGAGTAGACAATGCCCCCTTTCATAAAGTTAATGGCAAAGGGGTTAAAATTATCTCTGAGGCGATCGTACTGAAAATAATAATCATCTCGATTCAAACCCGTTGCTTGCAAAACGTCGCTACCACCCATACCTTGATGTTTGAAATTGTGAATGGTATAGCAGACTCGCTGATTTTCCATCCAATTGTATTTGTAAACTTCAAACAGCATGACTGGAACCAAACCAGTTTGCCAATCGTGACAGTGAATCACATCCGGGCGTTTGTTGCTTCTGAGCAAAAATTCCAAAGCAGCTTTGCTGAAAAATGCAAACCGCATATTGTCATCATTGCAACCGTAATAACAGCCGCGGTTAAAAAAGTTATCTTGCGATCGAGGTTCAATGAAAAAACACAACACCCCGTGCACCCAGCCGCAGTAGACATCGCAAAGGATTTCGCCGTCGTACCAGGGCACGGCCAAATCCCGATAGGCCTCGTGCAGCCCCCAAATGTGGTCGTACCTCATGCAGTCGTACTTGGGCAGAATAATCTCGACGCAGTGGCCGGAATTCTGCAATTCTCGACTCAAACCGTAAACTACGTCGCCCAAACCCCCAGCTTTGATAACAGGGGCGCACTCTGAGGCAATTTGTACGATGTACATTTTTTTTCTGACTCCTAGAAATCCAAAAATATTTTCTTAACTTGACAAAGTATATGATTTCTCGGCAAATAAGCAAGTCGGCCATTGGGAATACAATGAAAATACTTAGAATACAGGTAGGGAAACGGCGCAGTACCGTCTCCGGCTGCTGTTGAGCCAACTCGCCCTTTGTATCCTGTTGTTCCGAAGATCGATCGCACAACTTTCTCAAACCTTCTTGAACTAATCTCTTTCTCTGTCTTAACTTCCTTTGCTATTAGTCCTGCACGCACTCTTTGGTCATAAACCGGATTTGATGGACGAAAATTCTTCTGTTTAACCCGCAGTAATGATAAAAAAACACTTTTTTTGGTATTGGTGCGTCCCGGATTTGCCGTGCAAGCAGTTAGTTAAAAAATAAATCTAATTCACAAAAGAAAGAGAATTGCTTTATATTTGATTTTTGGCAGACATCCTCTGCTACTATTAAATTATCTAGCTATTTTAGCAATAGCAGACAATGCCGCTCCACAATTCTTGAGAAAAATTTATGTCTGCGATCGCCCAATCTCCAAACCTACTAATTTTAAACGAAATTAACTCAGGCTTGCCCAATATCTGCGGTTTTGAAGCAGAAATCAGTGCCGCAGCCAACAGCAACGAACCAGTCTTTTTACCTACAACAAATCTGCGCCTCGAAAACATTCAAGCCGGATTTGCCTGCGCCCTGCATATGCACCAACCCACAATTCCAGCCGGTGCAAACGGCGAACTAATCTGCAATTTGCAGAATATGTTTGAAAATCCTAACCAAGGAGACAATCACAACGCCGGAGTCTTTGCTTGGTGCTATTCCCGCATGGGAGAATTTATTCCCCAACTGATTGCTGAAGGCTGCAACCCGCGAATTATGCTCGACTATTCGGGCAATTTATTGTGGGGATTGCGCCAAATGGGACGCGACGATATCTTTGATAATCTCAAGCGGATTACCTGCGATCCTCAATATCAACCTCACGTAGAATGGCTGGGGACAATGTGGAGTCACGCCGTCATTCCCTCAACTCCCATTCCCGACATCAAACTCCAAATTCAAGCATGGCAACATCATTTTGCAGCTATTTTTGGGTTGGATGCCCTGAAGCGCGTCAAAGGTTTTTCGCCCCCAGAAATGCACTTTCCCAATCACCCAGATACACTGTACGAATACATCAAAGCTTTGAAAGAATGCGGCTATCGCTGGCTGATGGTGCAAGAACATTCTGTAGAAACTTCCGACGGTTCGGGATTGTCGCAGGATCAAAAATATATTCCCAACCGTTTGGTTGCCCGCAATTCTCGCGGCGAAACCATCAGCATTACGGCTTTGATTAAAACCCAAGGTTCCGATACAAAGTTGGTCGGTCAAATGCAGCCGTATTACGAAGCTAAAGTCCGCCAAAAACAGCAAATTGGCAATGTCACAGTTCCTTCTTTAGTTACTCAAATTGCTGACGGCGAAAATGGCGGCGTGATGATGAATGAATTTCCCAGCGCTTTTATGAAAGCTTGGCACGAAAACCGCGAACAAGGAGGTGGAAAATCGGGTGTTGTCGGTTTAAATGGGACTGAATATTTGGAGATAATTGAGGCGGCTGGTGTTAATCCTGATGATTATCCTGTTTGTCAGGGAGTCAACCAGCACAAAATCTGGCAGTTAGTCGATCCCGACAGTGCGACGCCGGAAAAGGTCGAGAGTGCGATCGGCCAACTCAAGCAAACAGACCATAATTTTCACATGGATGGTGCATCTTGGACTAACGATTTGAGTTGGGTGAAAGGCTATGAAAACGTCTTGGAACCGATGAATCAACTCAGCGCAGCATTTCACCAAAAGTACGATCGGCTGGTACAGCAAGATGCCGCCGTTACCAAGCAGTTTGAATACCAACAAGCTTTGCTTTACAACTTGTTGGTACAAACAAGCTGTTTCCGCTATTGGGGACAAGGAACTTGGACTGATTACGCGCGGGAACTTTACAACCGCGGCGCTGCTTTAATGAAGTAGGAAAAGTTGGCATTCGCGGTGTAACGAAAAACCCGCAACTGCGAACTTTAACAAGTTTTACTACCATTTTTCTAAAGATGTGCTATGGATGAAATCTTAGCCCCCCCGAAATCGCGGGGGGGTTGGGGGGGTAATATCTAGCACTACTTTATGAAATTAGTATACAAACAAATAATTCCAGTACACCCGGATTTTATATCAACACTCATGGACGCATGGGGGATCAGAAACCCGGTTTTTTTACGGAAATCCTTGATTAGAGCATCGCAGATTCGGTAAAAAACCCGGTTTCTTTGGTCTGTATGCGTTCAGGACTTTTACATAAGTGTTAATTGACACAAATTCTCTCTTTTGTGAAGATTGTGTAAAGTTAGCTTGTGTACCATAGTCCCAATTTCATTTCCAGCAGTCCTCTTGACGCTTTTGACAACAACTGATCTGAAACGCCGGAACTCAGATTTTTTTATAAAGATTCTGTGAAGTTAACTTTTTTCTAACAGATAAATCTCTAGTTAAGCCTAAGTTTCGGATACAAGGTAAATTCCAAAAACTTCCGTATAAACCCTGCATCCAGAACCAAATATTTATGATAATTTTAGTGCATCAGTTCAAGTGTTAGCTATCAATTCATTAATCAGGGAAATCGAATGAATAGTTATGAACTACTGGAAAAAACACCGCAGCGAAAAGCATTACTCCGACAAATCTCACTCTCCTTAACTAAAAAAGCTCGCACGTAACGAGTTTTGTATCAGTTGCCATCAAACAATTGAAGCCTTTCCAACCTTTGAGTTGAAGTCGGGGTTTTGTGCAGGTGACGCAGAAACAACTTGCTCTTCAAGAAGGCTTTCCTCCTCGTTCAAAGCTGAATTTAACTTACGGTTATCTGCCCAGTAGACGGCAGAGTATGCCAGACGATTATTGGTCAAAATCTGACTGTTATTGGCAGAGTAATGTACCGCAGAAGGATGATTGTCAGCCTGTATTGGGATATTACAAGTATAGTTTGGTTGAACATCCCGGAGATTCGAGAGGGAGTTGGGGAAAGTTATTTTGGCTGAGTGTAATTGGTGTGGCGGTGTGGTTCTGGTTCTTTCGCTGATTCCGTAATCCAGAGGGCGAAATTATGAAGTATTTTTTCCTGTTTATATTGGCTTTAATTCTTTGTGCGGCAATGGCACTAAGCTCTGTTTTACCTGGAATTACTGCATACAATAATGGGAAAATGGAGAGGGTAGCTGACAACACGCCCTCAACAAATCGCTACTCTGTCAGCGGCTCACGCAATGGCATTGTTACCGTCAAAGATGCTGTTTCTTCAGAGGTGATTCGCACTTTTAAAATGGATGATGGAGTAGTTGTCAGGGAAACATTTCTCTTAGACGGCGGTAAGACTGTTGCTGCTTCGCAGAAAGACCATGCTGTTTTCTGGGAGTTGGCGACAGGTAAAGAAGTTCGCCGTTTTCCGCAAAGGATTTATGGCTTTTCCCACGATGAAACCAAGTTTTTTACCTATAAATTTCCGCAAGGGATAATATTCGTGCACAGCTATCCCAGCTTTACACTTGCCTGCAAATGGAAAAAAGGAGCTCCCGGGCCTGTGCAGTTTCGCTTTTCACCAAACGATCGCTTTTTGAACATCCAATTTGGTAACGGATATCCCCCGATCGATGAAAATTATCCTCTACCGGATCGGAGTGGAGGTCCGGTGAGTTACGCGCGACTTTTTGAGATCGAAACTTGTCAGGAAATTAAAGAATTTTATCAGCTTAACTTGCTATCAATAGGCGAGTTTTCTGCCGATTCAAATTTTTTGGTTACGCCAGAATATACGGTCGTCGATCTTAAGAGTCGCCTAATTGTACGAACTTTGTGGCGTTTCAATCTCAAAACTTACAAAGTTGAAAAACTTGCTGATTAGGATTTAATACACTTTCAAGCAAATAGGAGTCAAGGCTATGTCACAGCGAAATGCTACCACAACATACATCTGTACGATCTCAATAGCTGCATTCTTTACAACCGTTTCAAGCGGGGAAGTTTGTGCTGCACAACTGAGTTTTGATGTAATCGTCAAAAATGAAGTCTTAGGTAATATTAGCCTGGAGACAAAAACTAGGCCTGTCCCAGCAGGAACCGAAGATGCCATTGATGGTCAATTTGTTGCTACTAAAAATGACTGGAAAAATTTTCTCGGCGTCGATCATCTCAACTGGCTTCAAATAGTAACGCAAGATTCAAATCCACCCATACCTATTGACCCCCGCTTCGCCAATAACCCCCTAAAAGTCCCATATATAGATACCCCACCATCTGGTTATCTTAGTGGATGGGCTGACGAGGAACCTTGGTACTGGAATGAATACAGAATTCCAGAAGAATTAGAACCATTTCTACCCTGGAGTGAATATACCCAGCTAGCATTACAGAGTCAAAACAATGGTCAGATTTTAAAATTCTCTGACGTGCCAACTGGTGCTATTCAAGCCAATAATCTCAAGTTTGAGACATTTTTGGTCGGTGATTTCGGCAACAAAACCTACGATTTTTTAACAAGTTTTTCCTGGTCAATTTCCCTAAGTGGAGGCACTTCAACTATCACAAATATAGAACAAGGTGCAACATTTACAAAACAGTATGCCAACCTAGTTGAGGAACAGTTTGGGTACAAAAAGGTAGAAAAACTTCCTACGTACTTGTACTCCAGTACCCTATCCCCAGGCAAGATTGACTCTTTTACAGAATCTGCACTTCAACCCTCAGCACCTTTTGTCGCCTGGACTAATAACTTTCCCGGTATCAACCCACCCAAGAAACCCGACACAATTTTAGGAGCATTTAACCAATCGGGAAATCTGATTGCAGTGAATGACGACGGCGGGCCGTTTGGAAGCAATTGGGGTTCAGGGATTAAAAGTTCTGTAAACAATGACGGTTCTCTCAAACTCAAGGTGAGTGGCTACAACGACTTCAACTTTGATGAGCGTAATGACTTTAGTGGCGGCCCATGTAACGGCGGTAGCGGTGGTGGTGGATGTGTACGCAATGCACCACATCCTCAAGTTGGAAAATACGACTTAGCTGTCAAGATGTATCAAGATTACCTTCCTTCTCGCAGTAGCGTTTCTACATCTTCGAGTAATGTGGGTACGAATACAAGAACCTTCGCTGCTAGGAGTATAAACCAGGAAATGTCTTTTTCCGAAAGCGACGTTTCTGACATAGCAAGCCTTTACAGCGACGACTTACCAAACGAAAAAGCCTCATCTAAAAAAGCCGAGGAGGATGCCCTTGCCGCCGCAGCCGTTCCCGAACCAACCACCGCATTAGGAACTTTATTTGCTCTAGCTGTATTGCCTGTAATTAAAAGACTCAAAAACCGGAAAAACCAAGAGTAATGAAAACCCTCTACACCCTGCTGTTTGCCCTCAGCATCATTCTCATTAACCCCTGGGGAAGCAGCCGGGGTCTCATCTGGACTTCCCCCAAAGTATTAATTATTTGGCTAATATTAGGAGTCAATCTTGCCCTATTATGGGAACAAAGAAAAGCCCTAACCATTCCCCGACAATGGAAAATCTCGCTAATACTTTGGACAATATTTCTCTCAATCGGAGCTATCTCCACTCTACAAAGTCCTTTCCCCTTAACCTCTTTCTTCGGTCAAGACCAAATGGGAGACGGCTGGCTCTACTGGCTGTTAATCGCCGCCTTCACCCTCAGCAACAGCTTGCTCTTAACCGTACACCCGCAACTCATAAATTCCCAATTCCAAGGACTGCTAATTGGCGGCATCATCCTTTCTATTAGTATCTTCCCCCAAATCATCGACTGGCGGATCGACTACACTGCGACAATGGGTCAAATTATCAGAGCTGATGTTAATGCCAGCAGTATTTTTCAAGGACAGCAACCCATCGGATTGTACTCCCATCGCGGTCACGCGGCCATAGTTTTAGCATTAATAATAATTACTACTATTGTCGGTTGGTTTGGGAGATTTACCGCAACTAAATTAACTGCAATTACTTTGATTTTAACTGTTCCCGCGCTGCTGCTAACTTCTACCCGAAGTGCTATTTTAGGTTTGATGGTTGCGAGTGTCTATTTGCTCAGAGGCAAATATTACAAAATCGTTGCAGGCATTGCTCTTATGGGTGTAATCGCCATTGCCATCATGACTGTCAGCAGACCCCTAGATTGGAGCAAACCTTCGATCGCCCAAATCATGTCTAGCCGATCGCCCATGTGGACACTTTCAGCCCGTGGCATCAAAAAACGCCCGCTACTTGGATGGGGATTTGATGGTTTCGGCATTGCCTATCCCTACATCAGAAATCCTCAACTAACTCCGATTGTTGTAAATTTAGATGACTTTACTTACAACTATATTAACATAAAAAGTGAAATCAGCACTAGAGAAATCCCTACTTACAAAGCTCACAATTGGATTCTGGATACTACTTTGTTAGTTGGTATCTTAGGGCTGCTGGCTGCTATTGCACTTTGGGGATATTATGTATGTTTAGCGCTGAATTCGTCTATGCGCGGTATTGAAGCTGTTGCTATTGCTTATTTAATTTTTACTGTCACTTGGTTTGACTGCGCTCAATACGCACATATTGCCTGGTGGATTCTGAGTCTCGCCGCAGTTAAATCTGCTTCTTTTACTCGTTTTTATCGTTTCCGATCGCAGTCTGGGCAATGGGTAATTACTAATTAGCAATTACCCATTGCCCAATCTTACATTTCCTGCATCAGCCGCAAATAGTTTTGCCGCATCTGCGTCATATTTTCCATCATTCGATTAGCCATATCTTTCTCAACATCGCTCATTTGCTGCCAAAATAAGGCCGATCGCCTCGCCATGATAGCTTCTTCCCACAAAATCTCCAAAAGTTGCGCCGCCATAGGGTTTTCAGCATCGATAATCCCGCACAATTGCTCGAAGGCTCGGTTCGCTTCGGTGTGAGTGTTGACATCCTGAACCAGGCTTAGGCATTTTTTGAGTTGTACGATCGGATTTTCAGAAGAGTAAGCCATAATTTCACTAAGATAAGCGACAAAATTTACAGTGATACCTTTGACATTACTAGAGTTTTGACACAGCCGTAGAGTTCCCTACATACCATCGCCAAGGTAAATCAATTCCTTGAGAAATCCCGATCCGCGTAGTTTGCACAAAATTTATTGTACCCTCCTCCACGGCTTGCTGAAATTGCTCGCTCCGGTGTTCCAACCGCAGCGGGTGGCCTGCATCTAAGGGAGAACCGCTGAAAGTTCGATCAATCTCCAGCACCTTACACAGTTTCCCAGGCCCGGCGGCGAGGCGCGATCGCTTTTTTTCGGGAATTCCAGCGAACCCCTTGGGAAGCGCATCTAGCTGCAAAGCTCGAATCAGCACACCGCTAGCAACCCCCTCTGCATCCGTCACCACGTTAAAACAGTGATACATCCCGTAGATTAAGTAAACGTAGCAGATACCCGCAGGCCCGAACATCGCCTGATTGCGAGGAGTGCGCTGGCGGTAAGCGTGACAAGCCGGATCTCCGGGGCCGTAAGCTTCGGTTTCGACAATAATTCCTCGAATTTCTTCGCCATCAGGAAACTGCCGCACCAAAGCACAGCCCAGCAAATCTGGCGCTACGCCCGTAGACGGGCGCGCCAGCCAAAAATCTTCTACAATCTGAGTATTTTCGCTCACTAAATCAGGAGACACTCAATTATGGACGTTAAGTTAGTTTTAGCAGTCTTGACAGCAGTTTTCACCGTTTGCTGTTTGTTCTTCGGTACAAAAAACGGATTCTATGATAGCGACAAGTATCACGGTAACGGTTCTGCTCACTAATTTTAGGCGATTGTTAGTTGTTTAAAAAAAAAACCGCTGTCTGTTATTGAGATGGCGGTTTTTTTTGATGAACCACAGAGGCCGCAGAGGACACAGAGATTGATGAGAAAACACAGAGCTCAAAGATTGACAAAAATTTCACAAATGATTGTGGGGCTGATGTCTGTTATTGAAATGGCGGTTTTTTTTGATGAACCACAGAGGCCGCAGAGGACACAGAGATTGAGAAAACACAGAGCTCAAAGATTGACAAGAATTTCACAAATGATTGTGGGGCTGATTGCTATGTTTGCTTTGATTAAGGGTGAATGTTCCCATCGGGCATTTTAGTACCCTGCAATTTAGTATTCTCGAAATCGGCGCATCCCGGCAGATTTAAACGAATTGTAGCTCCTCTATCTGTTGATTTCATGTTCAAACCAACTGCGGCATTTTCTGGGTTATTTTTTTCGGGAACAGCACTGACATTAAAATCCATATTTGCTGCTTGACCATTAGTATCAAGATTGAAACTTATGCCGCTACAGCCTAAATCTGCTCCGGTCAGGTTGGCTTTATTCAAGTTAGCATTTTTGAGGTTGGCATTCGCCAATTTTGCTCCTGATAAGTTAGCACCTTCTAGGTTGGCTCCCTGCAAGTTAAATCCTTGTAAGTCCATTGCTTTTAAGTTGACATTGCTGAGATTGCATTCGGGACACTGTTTGGTTTCGAGCAATTGCTTGACTAGCTTTTGTTGGTTAAAATCAGGTATGTATTTGGTCGCAGCTAATAAAACTGCGATCGACAATCCAACGGTAACTATATTTTTGGTTTTCATAAAAACTCATAAAAGCTGCGGCGGCTTTCTATCGCGGTTAATTATTAATACAAGAGTGCGATCGACATCTCCAGAATTTCTACGAAAAAATTGCCTCGATATCAGACAAGCTCGGAGGTGCAATTAAACACTGCAGGAGTGATAAATCCCGCTTCTTTTCCTTGGCCAGTGCTGCTTTGGGTTTCCGGCTCGCCTCCGTCGGCTTCACTTGGCTCGCTTTGTGGCCGCAAACGGATTTTTTTTTAGCAGAGGTGGTGCATTTGTATATACCTGCGGACTGAAATCAAAGAAACTTTATTTATATCCCTGGAGTGAGCCGATCTTAGACAGATGTGAAGATGATTAAACACAAAGGAAATACTTTACCTGCGCTGTTGGAAGTTCTCGGCAACTAATTTTGGCAAAATTGCTGCGATCGATGAATTTACTTAAAAAACCGTTGGCAGCAGCTCAGGTTTCCCAACCTAGCCAAAACACACCCTATCTGTAATCCCGACAATTCGGAGCGGCAATGAACACAATCAAACCCGAACCCAGAAGATCGCGCTTCATGGCTCTGCTGCTGACAACGCTACTGACATTTCCGCTTTTGAATGCTTGCGGTTCTGGCCAGCAAAGTTCCACCCCCCCGCCGACCGTTGACGACACTCGTGCTGGAGGAGTGCAAACTAATCGCGCCCAGACTCCTTTGCCACAAGCGAAAAAAGGCTTGAACAATGCTCAAAAAGTAGGGATTACTTTAGTAGGAGCAGCAGCCCTTTATTACCTTTACCGCCAGCACCAAAACAAGCAAGAACAGGGGCCGCAGGGAAAGTATTACCTTTCTAAAAACGGTCGCGTTTACTACCGCGATGCCCAGAATCGCGCTCACTGGGTAACGCCCCCGCCTGAAGGAATTACAGTTCCTGAGTCCGAGGCGGCGCGTTACCGCGAATTCGAGGGGTACAACAACCAAACTACCGGCCGAGACCTCAAAAGCTTGCCGGAAGCTACAAGTCCTGTTCCAGCACAATAGCCTCATCATTTGAGATGGTCACTGCCGCGATTTTTAATTAAATCTGGTATTCCAAATCTAAAACACCAGTTTTTCAACCCATAAAACAGAGGAAGTTTATCATGGTAGACGGATTTTTGCGTAAGTTAAAAGATGCGATCGTCGGGCCAGACAGCGAACAAGTCGATCCTGATGCCAATTATGACGATCGCGCGAATGCCGGACAGTTCGGCAACGTGCGTCCGGCCAGCGAAGACCCCTACGGCGACCCGGCGGACAACGTAGCGAATGCCGGACAGTTCGGCAACGTGCGTCCGGCCAGCGAAGACCCCTACGGCGACCCGGCGGACAACGTAGCGGATGCCGGAATGTTCGGCAACGTGCGTCCGGCCAGCGAAGACCCCTACGGCGACCCGGCGGATGAGGAAGTTGTTTGAGTTGAATTAGTTGGCTAGAAATTTTACCTGGTAAGCAACAGCACTCCTGCGGGGGTGTTTTTTTTTGCTGTTCTTTTGCTAGTTCTCAAAAACGGAGAGGGTGGGATTTGAATCAAAGACTCGCTCTTGAATGACGATTTTCCGTCGTTCTAGCCATTTTTTGCACCCACTCTGAAAGTCCTGTTTTTGATTTGAGCGAACACTGAGCGACTTGCTGTAGGCTGAGTGCATCAGTCAAACTCAGCACTGTCAGAGTAGGGAGCGAAAGATGAGCGAAAAGTCTAATCCTGTCACTGCAAGTACCACCGCAGACTACCTTGTTGGTTACGAGCGGATTCTAGACTACTTCCAACAAGCACAGAAAGAATGCCCCAAAGGCGTAGGGCTAAAAAAAGACAGGAAAGCTAGCGGTGGTTACATAACGCTGCAATTCAAGTTAGGTGACAAGCGTGTCAATAGAACTTGTGGGTGCTACTTGACGATGCAAGGTATCACTGATGCTCTGAGGAAGGCTCATCTAGTTGCTAGCGCTTTGCAATCCTTCTCTAGCGAGAGTCGATTTTTAGTCTGGTATGATGATGTTATTTTGGATAAAAACGTTATCAAAAATGATTTGATGACGTTTGGTGAGGCGATAGCGAAAGTAGAGAAAGAATACTGGGAGGGACGTACCAAACGCCGTCAACAACGTGACAGGAATAATGCTAGCCATCAAAGCTCTTGGGGATGTGTTTACGGACAATATTTTAAACTGTTACCCAGGGAGGCGGTTATAAACTCAGCGGATATTTTGGCTGTCATTCACATCAAGAAGCAAGGAACTAAATGCTTTAAGAACTGTTTGTGTGCCATGAAAAAACTAGCTGAGACTATTGGCGATACTGAGTTGCTATGCAGACTGAAAGAAATTGACGGTACACAAACAGAATTTCGGGAAGACCTTCAAACTTTATCAGTGGATGATTTTCTCAAGCTTCGCATTCAGGTTCTCAGTGTCTCAGATGATAAGCGATACCACCTGGAATCGCGTAAACGGTGGCTGTGGGTATTCTCGATGCAGATGGTGTATGGCTTTCGGGTTCACGAAGTGTTTGCTGTTCAGAACATTGACAAACCTTTTAAAACAAAGGATGGCGTTATTATCCCGGCACTGATTGAGCCAAGCAATATAAAGATGATTGCTGTAGTTGGTGACAGAACGCTACTCGATACGACGACTAAAACTGGCTACCGACTGTGCGTGCCGATGCTTCCTCCTACTCATCTCGACTTGATAGAGTGCTTAGAAATTAAGTCAGGTAAATTACCTGAGATTGGAACGCTATCAAGTAATCCGAAAACAATTGCTGGACTATATAGTGACGGCGCACAAAATTTTTTAAGAAGATGGAACAAAGGCTTTACTCAAATCCACGCTTTACGCCATCTCGCTAATCTCAGTGGTCAAATGGCTGGGATGTCTCAAGAAACAAGAGCTAAAAGTTTGGGGCATTCACCACAGATGAATGAAACTGTTTACAAGCGTCGCGCTAACACTGAGACGACGATTGATTTATTAACTCAATCTACGAAGGAAGCTATTCCTTTGGGGAGTGCAATTGGGGTTCTTAAACAGTTAGGAAGTGACTGGAAAAGCTGGTTGACTGACAAAAGTCAGTCAAGATCGGGATAAAAGCTGACCCAGACTGGATTAAAGAGAAAAAGAGGGATAAACTGTTTTTAACGAAAAAACCAGTATGAATCGAAATGCTCGATCGCCCCTCTCATCTTCATCATAAACTAATGAAATTCGCAGGTCAATACAGTCAGTGGTCAGATTTAAGACATCTAGGAGTGATGTGTTGGATGATGGTTGGTTTGATTGTAGAAGGCAAGGTAAATCTAACCAAATGGATCGACCATGTTTGCACCAAAGCACAAATAGCCCAAAGCACACAACGAAGATTGTCTCGATGGGTAAATAATCCTCGCATCAACCCAGCAAAACTTTATAGTCCTGTAGTGAAGGCCTCCTTTGCCAACTGGAAAGACTCAGAAATTGATCTGAGTTTTGGTACCAGTATGTTATGGGATAAATATTGCATCATTCGGATCTGTGTTGTACATTTGGGCAGAGCGATTCCGGTGGGCCCGCGAGTAATCAAACACAAAAGTAGTAGTGTCAAAATCGATACTTATCAGGACCTCCTCAAGCGTGTCTCTAGGCTCCTACCAGTCGATGTCAAAGTCATTCTCTTGGCTGACAGGGGGTTTGCCAATGCCGAATTAGTCCGTTATGTCAGAGAATTAGGCTGGCACTGTCGAATCCGGATTAAAGGCAATTTTTGGCTGCGTCATCCACGGCAGGGGTGGCAGCGAGTGAGTCAATTTCCGGTAGCCATCGGCGAGGCAAAACTGATCCACAACGTTCAAATTCACAAATGTAACTCGCTCACAGATGTCCATCTAGCAATTGCGTGGGAATCTACGAATGGCGAACACTGGTACATTATTAGTACAGAACCTACTACTCTCCAAACTTTTCGGGAATATGGCCAACGCTTTACCATTGAGGAAAATTTTCTGGATGATAAATCCTCTGGATTCAATCTCGAAGACTCTAAACTCCGTTGGGCTCCAGCTCTTTCTCGACTGTGCTTGGTGTTAGCGATGACTACTTTGTTCTTGACTGCTCAAGGTGTTGAAGTTGTCATTTTAGGTCAGCGTCGCTGTGTAGATCCACATTGGTATCGGGGTGCTAGCTACTTGAAAATTGGCTGGAGTTGGGTCAAACAAGCTCTGAACAAGGGCTGGAATTTAATTTCTGTTATCTCTTTTTCTACTAATATTGACCCCGAACCAGTCAAGGCTTCTCGTTTACAACATCAGCAAAGAACTTACCGAATTGAGTTTCAAGCTACCACTGTAGTTTGGGCTAATTAAACTTTTGTCAGTCAATCAGCGGGAAAAGTATCAAACTGCTAGCTGCTATTTACGGCATTACGCCCGACGCAGTGATGGAGTTGCTTGCCGAATAATTTGAAACAAAGCTTTACAGTCTCTGTGTTGACAAGGAACTGTAAGTCTGCAATCGTGAGTAACTAAGGAAGATTGATGCGCGGTTGACGAGCACTTGCAATGCTAGCCAAACCACGACTTCCCCAAACCGTTCATCGACAACGTTTGGAGCCTATAAATTATGCCACTTTCAGCCGATTGTCCCAAGGGGCGATCGCAACACTTAACGTTTCCGGGTGCGGGGGCTAGCCATGACTGAGCCTCCCGTACATTACCGCCGCATTGACAAACTCAAGGCGATCGCTTTCGAGCGCGGTTTCACCAACGAAGACGCAAAGCAGTTTGGGAAGCTTTCCAAGACTTCCACATGGGAAGCGCTGCTAGAGCTTTATCTTGTTGACGGCGAATCACTAGACAGTGTAGACACTGTAGACATTACTCTCAATGTTGTAGACACTGCAGACACAATACCTGAATCCTTTAATACAGAAGCTGTAGACAGTGTAGACACTAGCTGGACTAACGACGGTTCCTTCCCCGTCTGCGACTTTACCCGCCAGACTTCCACCAACTTTTTAGAATGGGTTGATTTCTCTCAACTCATCGCACTCGCACTCGCATCGGCGGGGGTCTTTGTGCTGGCTATGAGTTTGTGGCAGCACATCAACCCCCCTCAATCTATTGCCTCCTGTCAAAGTCAACATTCAAATAGGGACAAAATTATGAGCTTACAACTCCGACTGTTTGGCGGCGGAAAAACTGCTGCCGATTTAGCTACCACCAACGACGGCGGACACGCGATCGACAAATCTAAAGTCCTGCAATCAACCGCACCCGGAGTCATCACGCCGACAAATCCCGGCAATTTTGGCTCAATCCGCACAGTCCCCGTGTTGCCCGAACCGCGCTATTTTGATCGCTAAGAAGCTGATCGCTTGAAAGAGCTTGCCAAAGAAAAGACAGACGGCGCTCGACAATCCAAACGCGCTTACAAAGCTTTGACCAAGATTGAAGTGGCGGACAAAGTAGTACACAAAGAGCATCGCAAATACGAGGGCGCGGTTGCTGAAAACGAATTAGGCAAGAAGCGCGCCGATACTGGACTGGCTAAAAAACTGCACGGCTTGCGCCCTGGTTATGCCCGACTGGGTTTGGGGATTGACAAAGCTGACAGCGATGCCCGCACTCGGATTGACGCAATCAAAGCCAAACTCACAGCGGGGATGAACTAATGAGAGCGATGTATCTGGCTAATTATTTCTGTGCCGGCTGCATCGCTTCCTCCCTTCTGGGATGGGTTCAGTCAGTGGCTCAAAATTTCTGTGCAAAATCTGCAAGCTCTGTTGCTGGCTGGCTTGGCTATGACAATCATCGGAGCGGGGGTATTTCTATGCAGCTAAAAATGTGGATGCTCAGCGGTGCCGCTCTGACTCTGTGGTTAGCACCGCTTACGGCTCTCGACAAGCGTGTCGGCTGGCATAAGTCAATCCAGGGCTTAAGCCTTTGCGGTGCGATTGCTTGCGCGGTCGGTGCTGGGAAAATTGCCTCCCAGTTGGCTGATGAAAATGAAATCGAGTTTTTAAAAATTAGAGCAATCAAGGCAGATGTCGAGGATGAGATTGCTACGGAAGTTTATGTGAGCCAACAACAACGTCAACAGGAAGCGGAACAAATCTTCAACCCGCGCGAACGGCTTGAACGTGCTTTAGCATTGACTTCTGCTGATGACGGCGAGTCCGAACCGATCGGAACGCAACAGCTAGCTGAACTCGATAAGAACTCCGAATCTGAACGCGCTGAACGGGCACTTCAACTCAAAGCTAAGGGCTGGGGCAAAGCTAAAATCATCCTTGAAATTTGGGGCATAAGCAAAGGCGGCTCTTCCAAGTACAAAGCTGCCGAAGCCCAATATGAGCAATTCATCAACCAACAGGAGGAAGAGGAAAAATGAAAAAGCGGGCCGGGGGGGGCTGGTTTAGGGTCTGCCCCCCGGCCGCTACATCAGAATTTAAGGCGCCGCAGGCAACCGGACCTGAGTAATACCCGGTAATACCCGGTACACTCTTTAACAAGTAGAAAAAAAGCCCAATAGATAATATTAGTTAAAAAATAGAATAAAGTAGATAGTAAACAATTCACCATCTACTTTGATATGTTTTTCAGCTATTTGACTCTCTAAGCTTTCAGGCTTATTCACTAGCGGGATTTTTTCGATGTTCCGCTAGCAAGCTCTGCCGAAGTTGCACAGATTCCGCCGGAACTTCGGAAAAATAGCCGCAACCCTCTGGCACGTTGTACGATTTAAAAATTGGTGGAATCCTAGCCTTGAGCGATCGAGGTGCATCCAGTAGGCAGCCCAAGAAATGCTTTGACAAGAGAAAGAGTAGGCGCGATTTGTACCAGTTCGGCTGTATGAATCCGGGAATCTCCCAAAGTAGGTTGCTAGGAAGGACGGGTTACACCCGATAAACAGACAGCACCGTGATCAGGCTGCGAGTGCATACAACCCACCACAAACTGAGCTGGACTCTCATTTGCACGAGGATGACTGGCTTTCTATCGCAGGCAAAACGCATTCCTTTGATGCTTGGTTTTGCATGGCGATATAAGCTGGTTCCATTTAAGCTTTCAATTTTTCAAAAACTCAGTAAACACCAAAAAACCGCTGCTCTCTAATTGGAACCTAGCTTGCAACGGCTTTTTGGAATCATTCCCGGCTAGAGGTCGGGCAATAATCATGTCTGCACTCAATGATAGCAGCAATTTTTCCTCATTCCTAGTACCAGCTCCTGTCAACCCAAAACACCTCGCCGAGTGGGTTGAAGGTTCAGCCGTATCAGAAGCTCTCGCCCGTCTCAACATCGAATCGCTAGCGGCCAAAGAACTCAACGAACGCATCCAGCCCAAAGAACCAATCAAAACAGGTGGTTGGTAGTGTCGCAGCATCAACTGGCGCACCGGGGCAAAAACAGGGAACCGCTACGGCCAGGGCAAGCCAGACAAACCGCATCAACCAGAAGGGCAAAAACCGCGTAAGTACCTAACAGCATCAGGAACGGAACCCGACGCAATTTTCCTAGCCATGCCAGATAGAGATTACTGGCTCAAGACTCGCAACGACCTCTCTATTCCCCGGCACTGGAGAGAAGGGGTCAAAAAAGCTGGCTCTGGACTGAGCATCGGCTTAGCAACCATTGCCCTGACAGGAGTTTGGAATTGGGGCAAAGACGGTCAACTAGCAAAAGAGGTTGAAAACTGGGCGCAACCTGAAACTGTTCATTACATAGACTTTGACTCTGACTACGCAGCCAATTCATCTTGCCGTGCAGCCATTTTGAAGTTTGGCCGCTTGCTAGAAGAACGCGGATGCGAGGTTTACATAACAACTTGGGATGCCCAATTCAAAGGCATGGATGATTTTATCAAAGCTAGCGGTGGCGATGTCTTCAAAAAGGCTGTAGCGGACGCGCCAACCCTAGTCAAATGGGAAAAACAGCTCAAAAAAAGCGATCGCAAAAATGACGCTTCTAACCCTAATATTTCTTTAACTCCTCACCCGCGCACGCGAAAAGATGTAGTACGTTTGGAGTCTAGTAGCAGTACAAGCGACTACATCCCAGACACCGCACCGACTCCAGAGCAAAATTATGTGCAAAAAACAGTCGAAGCGCTCTATTCCGGTGGTCATTGGGTGTCGGTAGCGGGGCAACTTTTGGAATTTACCGGGACTTACTACGAACTGAGGCCGGAAGCAACAGAGAAGCGACGCATTCTTGATTGGTTGAGTACCTACTCTGAGTTTGTGAAAGGGAAGTATCGCTGCAACCGTGCCAACTCTGCCAGCGCTAACGAGGTTTACACTTATATCCTTTTGGCTAAAGCAGTTGACCCCAATATGATTAACCCGGATGGCTTGAACTGTGCCGATGGAGTCGTGAAGATTAACTCAGATGGGACGCACTCGCTTGTACCGCATAACCCTGAGCGGGTCTATACCTATGTCGGCTGCAAGTATGACCCCAATATTGATGCGACGGATTGTGATCGCCTTCTGGAATGTTTGGAGCCGTCGCAGCGTGAAGTGTTTTTGCGGACTGCTGCTGCTGCTTTAAATTTGAAGCTGGTGCGCTCAAAGTTGACTGGGCGGGGCGTAAAAGGTTTGCTGTGCTATGGCGAGGGGTCTAACGGCAAGGATACGCTGCGGGCTGTGTTGGCCGCTGTGTTTGGGCGGGGAATGACTGGTAAATCGCTGTCAGATTTCAAGTCCTACGATAATGGCCGCAAGTTTTCTCTGGCTGGGGTTGAGGGAAGTATCTGCAATTGGGCCTCGGAGAATACCGCCAAAGTAGACCTAGACACTATTCAGAGCCTCAAACAGTTAATTACGGGCGATCCTCTGGATATTGAGCGCAAGGGCAAAGATAGCTATGAGTACAAGCCTGCTGCGATTTTCTTGGCCAACTGCAACAAACTACCCTCTATCACCGGGGGGACGGCTGCAATTGATGACCGCTACGGCATCTTGAAGTTTGAAAAAACCTATAAGCACGGCGCTGACTCATCTCAGGGTGAGTTAGAGGCTGACCCGCGCTTTAAAGATGATGAGAACTTCATCCTTGAACGAATTGCGCCGGCGATGCTTAACAAGATGCTGGAGCGGTTGCCGTTGTTGTTGACTGAGGGGATTGATTACAAGGCAACCCGTGAAGCGATGCGGGAAGCTCAGGAAGAAAGCCGACATCTTTGGCAGTTTGTCAGGGATTTAGGATATGAGGCTGGCAAGGGCGATTGCGTCTATGCCAAGGATTTATGGAGTGAGCTGCAAGATTGGTACCAGGAGGCGGGGATACTTGAGCTTGAGTACAACAAAGAGGGTAAGGAAAAACTGATTTGGAATGAGCTGCCCAACCAGTGGGATAAGCCAGTAAAAGCTATAAATCAGTTGTATGCCCGCCTTTGTGAGATTTTCCCAAAATTAGAGAAACATCGGCACACGGAAGCGCAGCTAAATGGGCGAGAAATGGGTAACGCCTATTACTTGGGTATCCGCAAGCAAAATAGTGACAAATCATCCGCAGAGTCCGCAGAACCTTGTTCTGTCGTTAAAACATCCGCAGAACATCCGCAGAGAACAACTTTTTCTGCGGATGTCTCTGCGGATGCCTCTGAGGCAACAATCCTTACACAGTGGGAGACTGCGGACTCTGCGGATGAAAACTCACTTTTCATAGGATTTTGCAATTCCTTCTCAAAACTCACTCCAACCCAAAGACAAAAACTGGTAGAACTACTCACCGGCACTCCCTGCTCAGACCCGCTAAAAGCATTCAGAGTTGGGGATAAAGTGGCTGGTAACAATCCAGATGATATGAGCTACAACTGGCACGGCCGCGTCGTTGAAATCCACACGAGCATCAGTTGCAAGGTTGACTGGCAAGAGCGCGAAGGTATGAAAGGCGGACGGATAATCTCAATGCTGTTCTGCAACCTACGGAAAATTTAACCGCTGACTGACAATTGACGGCTAAACCCCATCCCCCTTAACTGGGGGATTTTTGTGTCTACAAATTTGTAGACAAAATGTTGACAGTGTAGACAGTTGCCTGCTATTGTAGACAAATACTGTATACAGGTGTCTACAATGAGTCAAAGTCAAGTCGTATCGTTTAGAGCTTCCGGTCACTTCCTGAATTGGATAGAAGCTCAGAGGTTAGACGGTGAGTCGGTTAATCAAGCAGCACAACGCATTCTCAAGGAAGTCTCAGGTACATCTACAGTGCCGTCTACAATGTATACACCGAGTAACGACATTGTGTCTACAATGTCTACAGACTTGTCTACACCAAACAGTGATAGCGTCGCGTCTACAAAAGTTGTAGACATTGTAGACAAGGCTGTAAGCTCAAGTCTTGACCCCGTGATGGAGCGGATGGCCGCCATTGAGGAACGGCTGGGAAAATTGAGAGCCTGAGCGATGGCAATGATGAATCGCTCAGGCAAGAATTGAAAGCGGCCAACAAGCAACTGGCAGAGTGGGATGCAGAACTGAATCAGTTACACGAGCGCAACGGCGATTTGGTCTTAGAAGTTCAGATGCTGAGGCAAGAACTCAAGAAAGAACGCGCCGATCGGGAAGCAAATCAAAACTCAGCTCCGACCGACGCGGATTTTCCAGAGCCGACAGACTTGCTCAACCAGTTGAAAGCCAGACGCAAAAAGTCCGGGGCAAACTTGGCAGATATGGAAGTGGTTTTGGAGATACTTGAAACCGACAGGAGCGAAATTTGAGCGGAAAGTAGGACGATAGGCAATACAATGAACCTGAAACCCTTACTCAACACAAGACATATAAAATGAGCACGGAGGGATTTGAACCCCCGACCCTCAGGACCGGAACCTGATGCTCTATCCACTGAGCTACGTGCCCTTGACTTTTGCCATCATAACACGTCTTGCCGAAAATGGCTAGTGGATCAACCAAATTCGATCGCCAGTCTCCAAACCCCTCGCTCCCTAGGGAACTCGCCCACAGAGGGCGCATCAGCCAGTTATCGAAGCCAGAGACTGCAAATTTTGCCTAAATCGTCAATAATTACGACAATAGGTAAAATAATATACTCTCATATAGCAAAGATTAGGTTCGCATTCGATCGCCGTTAAACATCTACCACACCTAAATATAGCCCCCATGAATTCCCTCTAGCTCGTCGGGGATGGCGCTGCTGTCAAGACAAACTCTGCAAGGACGCTTCTAGGCTAAGTTCACCAAACCTCTAAATCTGATGATTTCTAAAATTTTAGACAAATTACCGCTGCGAACAGTTCTCATAGTTCCATTTGTACTGCAAATCGTCGGAGCAGTGGGACTCGTAGGATATTTGTCTTTTAAAAACGGACAAAAAGCAGTTAATAACCTGGCCACTCAGTTAATGAGCGAGGTGAGTTTGCGTGTCGAGCAAAACCTGCAAGTTTACCTGACAACTCCCCATCAAATCAATCAAAGCAAGCTCGATACAGTCAAGATCGGGTTTTTAAGAATGGATGATTTGTCAAAGTGGGAGAAATATCTTTGGCGACAAGTAAAATTATATCCCTATATCAATTTTACTGCCGTTGGTAACGAAAAGGGAGATTATCGATCCGGAGAACAACTTTCTAACGGCTCCCGAACGATGAATGTAATCGAGAAATCTACTGGAGTAAATTTTTATTCTTACAATACTAATGATACGGGCGATCGCACTACCATAGTAACAGTTATCAAGAATATTGACAGTAGGCAACATTCTTCCTACAAAGTTGCCGTAAAAGAAGGCAAGCCCACATGGAGTCCGGTTTACGTTTCCTTCCTAGAACCGACATTAATTATCAGCGCTGTCCAAGCTGTATACAGCGAAAAAGATCAGCTAGAAGGAGTATTGATTGCTGCTTTGCGTATCGACTATATCGGCAGATTTCTCAACAGTCTAAAAATTGGAAAATCGGGACAAGCCTTTATTATCGATCGCCAAGGTAATTTGTTAGCAACTTCTACCACCGAAAAACCATTTCGCACTAGCGGTAAGGAAAAAAAAATATTTAAAGTAAAAGAAAGCAGTAACCCTCTTACTCAAGCTACAGCCAAATATTTAACTACACAATTTAAACAATTAAATATTAAAAAAACTGAATTATTGAAGTTTGAAATAAATGGCAAGCGGCAATTTTTAAAAGTCCTGCCATTCCAAGACGGCAAAGGCTTAGACTGGCTGATTGTAGTAGTAGTTCCCGAAGCAGATTTTACCGAAGAAATCGATGCCAATACCCGTCTGACGATTTTGCTGTGTTTCGCAGCTTTAGTAGTAGCTGTATCCATTGGCATTCAAACTTCTCGCTGGGTAACAAATCCTATTTTGCGCTTAAATACAGCAGCCAAAAATATTGCTAAAGGTGAATGGGACAAAACAGTAGAAAGTCAACGATCCGACGAATTGGGGGAATTAGCCCAGTCCTTTAACAGCATGGCTCAACAACTGCAACAATCTTTTGAAACTTTAGAACAGCGAGTGCGAGAGCGGACTGCTGAATTGGCTGTAGCTAAGGACAAAGCCGAAGTAGCAAATCAAGCTAAAAGCACCTTTCTGGCTAACATGAGTCACGAATTGCGATCGCCACTCAATGCAATTCTCGGCTTTTCCCAACTGATGACTCGCAGCCAAAATCTATCCCCAGAACATCAAGAAAATATTAGCATAATTAGTAGCAGCGGAGAACACCTCCTCACCCTGATTAATAACGTACTCGATTTATCTAAAATTGAATCGGGGCGCACCACCCTCAATCCCAAAAAATTCGACCTCTATCGCCTACTCCACGACTTGGAAGATATGTTTCAACTCAAAGCAGATGACAAGCACTTGCAGTTAATTTTTGACTGCAGTCCCGACGTGCCGCAATACGTAGAAAGTGACGAGTTAAAGTTGCGACAAGTCTTGATAAATCTGCTCAATAACGCTCTTAAATTTACATTAGAGGGCGGTGTTGCGATCAGAGTTAGCAAGCATTCAGTAGGCATAAATAACGGCGAAACATTACAGTTTGACGAGCAGTCAAAAAATACAGGAACTCCTGCAAATAACAGTTATGAAAATTCCGAATTAATTTATTCAGAAAACGCAACTTATGCAGCCCAAAACAACAGTTCAGCTTCTACCTCCTCATGTTTTATTCATTTTGAAGTCCAAGATAGTGGCCCTGGTATTGCGGCCAATGAATTAGACAATCTTTTTGAAGCTTTCGTGCAAACCCAATCCGGCAAAGATTCCCAAGAAGGTACAGGTTTGGGATTACCAATCAGCCGCAAATTTGTGGAATTAATGGGCGGCGAAATGAGCGTCAGTTCTGCTGTAGGTGAGGGAACTAATTTTAAGTTTGACATTCAAGTGATTGCGGTCGATGCGACTGATATTGAAAGTCAAAAGCCTACCCGCCATGTGATTGCACTCGCACCCAATCAACACCCTTATCGAATTTTAATTGTAGACGATAAACCGCTCAACCGCCAACTGTTAATCAAACTTCTTCATCCTCTCAATTTTCAACTAAAAGAAGCTACTAACGGTGAAGAAGCTATTGAGCTTTGGGACTCTTGGGAACCCCATTTAATTTGGATGGATATGAGAATGCCCGTGATGGACGGTTACGAAGCAACAAAACACATTAAAGGCACGATTAAAGGTCAAGCTACTGCTATTATTGCGCTGACAGCGAGCGTTTTGGAGGAAGAACGGGCAGTTATTTTGTCGGCTGGCTGCGATGCTTTTATGCGGAAACCTTTCCGGGAAGCCGATATTTTTGATGCTATGCACAAACATATCGGAGTGCGCTATATTTATGAAGATCCGGGTCAAGCTAATTTATCGGTAATTCCAGAGCGCGATCGCGAAATGATTGAGGCTGATTTCGTAAAATTGCCTGACTCGCTGGTAGCGGATTTAAAGCTCGCCATACTGAATGTAGATATGGATTTAATTGAAATATCCATCGAGCAAATTCGATTAAAGGATACAGTAACGGCTAGTGCGATCGCCCATTGTATAGAAAATTTCGAGTACGACAAAGTTTTAAAGTTAATCTCTCAAGCAGAATCACATGAATAACAACATTCCTAGCACCGATCGCGGTAATATTTTAGTAGTTGACGACACCCCAGCTAATTTGCGGCTGCTAGCTGGAATTTTGAACGGCAAGGGCTATAAAGTCCGCCCCGTACCTAACGGTGAATTAGCGCTTTCTGCTGCCAAAGGTATGCCTCCCGATTTGATTTTGTTAGATATTATGATGCCCGAAATGAACGGGTATGAAGTTTGCGAAAAAATCAAAGCAGACGAACGCACTCGCGACATTCCGGTAATTTTCATTAGCGCGATTAATGACGTACTAGATAAAGTAAAAGCCTTTGCTGTTGGAGGGGTAGACTATATTACCAAGCCATTTCAAATGGAAGAGGTTCTAGTCAGGGTAGAAACCCATTTAGCAATGTGCCACTTGCAAAAAAAACTCCAAGAAAAAAACGATCAACTGACAGTCACTTTAGACGAACTGCAAGCAACTCAGCATCAATTAGTTCAATCAGAAAAAATGGCCGCATTAGGGCAACTGATTGCCGGTATTGCTCACGAAATCAATACACCACTGGGCGCAATTCGATCGTCTATTGGCAATATTACCAACTTTTTGGATAACAATCTCGAAAGTTTACCAGTTTTTTTTAAAGAACTGTCAGCCGAACGCCAGCACGATTTTTTAAGTTTGATGTACAGTGCCCGCCAACAAAATTACTCTTTATCTACGCGAGAAAAACGGGAATTAAAAAGAGGTCTAAAGCAGCAACTAGACTCCGAACAAATTGATAATGCTGACAGTCTTGCTAACATTTTAGTCAATATTGGATTGCAGGGAAACTTGGACCAATTCTTGCCATTACTCAAAGATCCTAAAAGTGAAAATATTATCAAAACCGCCTACGATTTTGCTAGCATTCACAGAAGCGCCAAAACTATCGCTACCGCTACAGAACGCGCTGCTAAAGTCGTATTTGCCCTGAAACATTATGCACGTTACGATGTCAATAGCGAAAAAATACAGGTGAATATTATGGATGGAATTGAAACTGTATTGACTCTTTATCAAAACCAACTCAAGCAGGGTGTGGAGACAGTCAGAAACTATGAAGCTGAATTGCCTATGGTATTTTGTTATTCCGACGAGCTCAATCAAGTTTGGACAAATTTAATTCACAATTCCTTACAAGCGATGGACAATCAAGGAACTTTAACAATAGATATCCAGCAGCAAGATACCAACGTTGTAGTCAAAATTACCGACAGTGGAAAGGGAATTACACCGGAGATTTTGCCGAGAATTTTTGAGCCTTTTTTTACTACTAAACCTGCTGGAGAAGGCAGCGGGTTAGGGTTGGATATCGTTGATAAAATAATTAAAAAACATCAGGGTAAAATTGATGTAAAGTCGGTGCCAGGGCAAACAGAATTTATAGTGTCTGTACCGATCAATTTAAGGGAGTAGTTGACACTCCCCAGATATCTATAGCATTTATCAAAAAGGTGAGATTTGAGATTATTCGACTTATTTCGACTGCGCTCAGTACAAGTTTTAGATTGGGGGATTGAGGAATTGAGGGATTGAGCGATTGATTGGTCAATACTTCATATTTTGCTCTAACTACTATATCTGGGGCTAAAAATGGGCAGTCTACCCCGCAGAATGTAGAATTTAGACAACGATGTGCTTACCCGTCGGGGTTCACTCAGCCAGACTAAAGGAGGAAACTAGCAATGTCTAAACCAGCAATTTTGTGTGTTGACGATGAAATAGCGGTGTTGGAAAGTCTGGAAATTGAACTGCAACAGGCATTTAACGGTAAATATCTGTGCGAATTTGCTGAAAGTGCAGCAGAAGCGTTAGAAATTATTGAAGAGCTATGTGAAAATGAGGTTAATATTCTAGTAATTGTCTCGGATTGGTTGATGCCCGGAATGAAAGGAGATGAGTTGCTGATTGCAATTCATCACAAGTATCCGCAAATCGTGACAGTTATGCTAACGGGACAAGCAGATAAAGAAGCAATCGAACGCACAAAAGCTCAAGCCAATCTTCATGCTTTCATACAAAAGCCTTGGAAAAATCAAGAATTAATTGAAGCAATTAAGTCTGGTCTAGCAAATTTATGAAAAAGCCAGTCATTATTTGTGTTGATGATGAGCAGACTATACTCGATAGTCTGGAAATAGACTTGCTCAAAGCCTTTGAAGATAAATATTTAATTGAAACTGCCCAAAGTGGCGAAGAAGCTTTAGAGTTGCTATCCGAACTTTTAGCAGAACAGTATGAAGTTCCTTTGGTTATTTCCGATCATATTATGCCGAATATGAAAGGAGACGAGCTATTGAGGAGTGTTCATGCCATTTCGCCGAAAACTCTCAAAATCATGCTGACGGGGCAGGCAGATTTGGAGGCGGTAGCCAATGCTATTAATTATGCTAAGTTATACCGCTACATAGCTAAACCTTGGCAATCTGATGATTTAAAATTAACGGTCACTGAGGCGATTTATAGATATTTTCAAGACAAACAATTAGCTGAAAAGCAAATAGAACTTCAGGAGATGAATCAGGAGTTAGCCAGATTAAACCGCAAGCAGGCGATGCTGATTTCCAAACTCCACGAAAACGAAAGTCGGTTGACGCAATATCTGGAAGCCATGCCGCTGGGCGTGTGCGTGCTGGATGCTCACGGTCAATCTTTTTATGCAAATCAGAAGGCGCGGGAAGTTTTTGGTAAAGGCACAGTGCCGCATATTAATTCAGAGCAGAAAGCGGCAATTTATCAATTTTATAAAGCCGGAACTAATGAGAGATGTCCTGTGGAAGAGTTGCCAATTATGCAGGCGCTCCGGGGCGAAACAGTGCGGACTGAGGGTGTAGAAATTAGGACTGGAAATAAGATTATTCCGGTGGAGAGTTGGGCGACTCCTATTTATGATTCTATCGGCGATATTTGCTACGGGATTATTGCTTTTACTGATATTACGGAACGCAAGCAAGCTGAAACAGCGCTGGTGCAAGCTGAAGAGAAGTATCGCCAGATATTTAAAAATGCTCTTGAAGGTATTTTTCAGACTGCACGGGGGGGAAAATTGCTCAGCGCTAATCCTGCTCTGGCTCAAATTTACGGCTATGATTCCCCTGAAGAATTGATCGCAAGTGTTAATGATATTCAGCGGGAATTATACGTGCAACCGCACCGCCGTCAAGAGTTTTTGGCGCTGATGGAAAAGTACGGTAGCGTGTCTGAGTTTGAGTCGGAAGTTTATCGGCTAGATGGTAGTGTTATCTGGATTTCTGAGGATGCGCGCACTGTTTTTGATGCTAGCGGTGATGTGCTTTACTATCAAGGTTTTGCTGAGGATATTACTTTGCGAAGACTGGTAGATGTGGAGCGACTCAGGTTTACAAATGATTTAGAAAAAGCTTTGGTAGCTCAAGAAAAGTTAAATGGAGCGCTGTTAGAAAGTGAAAATCGGCTGACTCAATTGCTGGAAGCAGTGCCGGTGGGTATATTTGTGATAGATAATGTCGGAAAACCTTGCTATATGAATTCTTGGGCTGAAAAAATATTTGGCAAAGGCTTGGTTTCTGATGTTATTCCTAGCAATTTGTCTGCAGTTTATCAAATTTATTGTGCTGGAAGCAATGAGCTTTACCCGGACGAAATTCAACCGATTGTACGGGCGCTGCGGGGGGAAGTGGTGCACGTTGACGATGCGGAAATTCACGGCCCGGAGAAGATTGTGCCGATCGAGGTTTGGGCGACTCCAATCTACGACGAACGAAAAAACATAGTTTATGCGATCGCGGTTTTTCAAGACATCACAGAGCGCCAAGAGGTAGAAACCGAGCGGCAAAAATTCACAAACGAGCTCGAAAAAGCTTTGGCAGCAGAAGAAAATTTAACAGATGCTTACGGGCGATTTGTGCCGCACCAATTTCTCCACTTTCTGGGATATGAAAGTATTCTGGACGTAAAATTAGGCGATCAAGTACAGAAAGAAATGTCGGTGCTGTTTTCAGATATTCGCGATTTTACTACTCTTTCTGAAACTATGAATCCCGAAGAAAACTTTCAATTTATTAATGCTTATTTGTCGCGGATGGAACCAGTAATTACTGAAAATTTTGGCTTTATTGATAAATACATTGGCGATGCGATTATGGCGCTGTTTAATGGCAGTGCAGACGATGCTGTGAAAGCAGGAATTGCGATGTTAGAACAGCTTAACGAGTACAATGTCAGCCGTCATCAACCCGATCGCCCGCCGTTGCAAATTGGCATTGGCATCAATACAGGTTCTTTGATGTTAGGTACGGTTGGCGGCAAAAGTCGGATGGACAGCACGGTGATTAGCGATGCAGTAAATTTAGCTTCCCGCGTCGAAAACTTGACGAAAGAGTATGGAGTTTCGATGTTAATTACTCACCATACTTTTATACAGTTGAACGATATTTATGATTTTAGATTGATCGATCGCGTTACAGTGAAAGGTAAATCGCAATTGGTAACAGTTTATGAAATATTCGCGGGAGATGCGCCGGAGGTGCGACAAAAAAAATTAGATACAAAGACAATCTTTGAGGAAGGTTTGGTATTGTACAATAATAATAGGTTTGTCGAAGCGAGAAGATTGTTTTCGCAGTGCAAACAAATCAACCATGAGGATAAGGTAGCTAAAATTTATATGCAGCGATGTGTGAAACGGGCGATATATTCTATATAAAATTATTTAAGATTTTCGACTGCGGTGTGAGCGCTAACGTCGAAGGATTTGAGATTGAAAAAATGAGAATGAATAAAAGAAAATGTAACAATAACAAAGAATTTTTGCAAAAAGTCTACTGATTGCGTAAGAGTTGGGAACTATATCATGTTCTGCTGAACACCATAACAAATACGGTTGCACTCATACATGATGTTAACTGTTAACTGTTAACTGTTAATTTACTATTCCGATGAAGAAAGGATTTGATATGAATCGATCGGACACGATATAATTGTTTGTTAGATGGGCAGGGAAACGCAAACAATTGTTTCTTGCTGCGGTAAACTTTCTATTTTAAATCTTCCTCCGTGCAATTCTGCAAGGCGTTGAACTATGGCTAAGCCCAATCCCAAACCTGCTTGTTGGTAAAGTTTGCGATCGAACTGTCTGTAAGCTTCTAGTTGTGCAATGCGATCGGGAGTCAGGCCGCGTCCTTGGTCTTTTACAGAGAGAATAAACGTCCGATCTTCGACAAAAGTGCTTAAAAAAACTGGGGTTCCTTCTACAGAAAATTTGAAGGCATTGTCGAGCAGTTCCTCAACAATTTTTGTGAGTTTTATAGAATCGATAGCAACTGACGAATCTTGCAAATTTAAGTGTAAGTCGTCGGTTCTATTCACTTGTTTTGCTTGCTGCCGCGCTTTTTCAGTCAGCAAAGATTTGACGCAGCTAAATTCGCTGCTACGCATCTCTTTTAGCTGTTCGGGATTTGTGGCGGCTATTTCCAGTTCTGCATAGAGCAAAACGTTTTGAATCAGCCTGTACAAGCGATGACCGGAAGTGTTAATTTGACCGATCATTTCTAATATTTCTGCTTTTTCAAAGACTTGATATTCGGATAAGATTAGCTCAGAAAAACCCAGAATGGCATTCAAAGGAGTCCGCAATTCGTGGGGGAGAGACATACTAATATTAGTCCGCAATTCGTCTAGGGTTTTTTTAGACTGCTTGCTAATGGTTTTATATTTTTCAAGTCGAATAGCAATTGCTTTTAGCAGTTCTTGCGGCGTACAAGGCTTAGTAATGTAATCGTCGGCTCCCAGTTCCATGCCCGTGCGAATGTCATTTTTATCGGCTTTGGCTGTGAGGAAAATAAATGGAATTGTGGCAGTTAGGGGTTCGGAGCGCAAGGCTTTGAGGACGGCGTGACCGTCTATTTCCGGCATCATCATGTCGCACAAAATTAAATCGGGGATTTGGGCGATCGCCAATTTGATGCCGGCTCGGCCGTTGCTGGCTCCAATTCCTTGAAAATTCTCAGCTTCAAGTAAATCTAAAATATTTTCTCTAATCGATTCTTCGTCTTCTATTACCAAAATTTTTGCCACGGTCGTTACTCCTTTTGATTAATAATTGGTTATAAAATTTTGCTTTCATAACCTTGACAATTTTGTGATTTTCGGATAAAATTTAGGTGAGTGGTTGATGTTTATAGTTAAGCATTAAGCGATTATTGTGTTTGTGAAATCAAAGGCAAGGTAATAGTGAAAGTTGTACCTTTTTCTTCTTGGCTGTCGATCGCCAGTTGGCCACCGTGCAGTTCCACAGCCCGTTTCACAATGGCTAAACCGAGGCCAGTTCCCGAAATAGTGCCGACATTTGTAGAGCGGTAAAAAGTTTCCAAAATTCGCTCTAGATCGGCTTGGGGAATCCCGATGCCAAGGTCTTGAACTTGGAAAACAGCTTTTTGGTTTTGACAGTTTAGCTGTAAGGAAATTGTACTGCCGGCGGGGGAATATTTGATAGCATTTGAGAGGATGTTTCCCAAGATTTGCCGCAGCAGTTTTTCATCCATTTGAGCATCGCAGTTGTCGCCTTCATGTTTAAAGGTGATCGGGTGTTGGTTGCTGTCGTTGAGCTGCTGTTCTTCTACCAGTTGACGGCAAAATTTTTCGAGGTTTAAGGAAACTGGTTGAAACTGCAAGGTGTTTGCTTCGATTTTGCCAATTACTAGAATATCTTCTAATAACTCTGTCATGCGTTTAATTGCTATTTGAATCCGCGCAAAATGAGTAGATTTTTTATCTTCAGTCCACTTAGAACTGTAGTCTTGCAGCAATCCACTCGAAAATTGGATGGTTGTCAAGGGGGTGCGGAACTCGTGGGAAACCATTGTCACAAATTTGGCTCGCAGTTCGGAAAGTTCCTTTTCTCGTGCGAGGGTTTTGAGAATTTCTGCTTCGGCTCGTTTGCGATCGCTAATGTCGCGGGCTTCAGCAATCAGCAGCAAAACTTGTCCCGTGTCATTTTTAACAGGTTTCAGTGATAAATCAACTGTGATAATTTGGCCGCTTTTGCCTAAAAAGTCTATTTCGCGGCGAAAAAATTCGCCCTTAGCAGCCTTGGCTAGACCTTCTTTTAATTGTTCTTTACCATTTGGTGATTGTTGCCAAATCAACTGTTCCCAAATCGGGCGACCTACAATATTTTGCGATCGAACTCCGGCAAAATCTAGGGCTGTCTGGTTCACTTCCAGCACGATTCCTTCGGGGGTCAGCAGTTTGGTAAGCTGAAAGGAAGAGTCAAAAATCGCCCTAAAACGCCGTTCGCTTTCCCGCAGCATTTGAAATGTTTGAGAACGTTCGATCGCGTAGCGGATCGTCCGCACTAATAATTGGGTGGTAATTTGACCTTTAACAATGTAATCTTGGGCTCCCAAGCGTACTGATTCGAGTCCGATCGCCTCATCGTCCAAGCCTGTCATTACCACCATTGCCGTATCGGGAGCCACTTCTCGCAGTCGAGTTAGCGTTTCCAAACCGTGGCTGTCGGGCAAAGAAAGGTCTAGCAAAACTATATCAAAGGATTGCTTGCCCAGTTGGGCGATCGCCTCGTGCAGGAATTCAACAGACACGAGTTCCCACTCCACTCCGACAGATACTTCCAACAGTTCTGCAAGCAAATCAGCATCAGCCGGATTGTCTTCTACTAACAGAATCTTAATCCACATAGCTTAAAGATTTTTGACTGTAACATTTTCACTGGGTATCAATCTCAGGTTAAACTTTTTGGTTTTTTTATGCAATTTTTATTTGTTAAGCTATTATTCTAAAAGTGTCACTACCGCCAGCCACCAATCCTCAATCAATTAATAAATTACAGGAAGGCGGACAACGGCGAGCCAGAATTCCTCAATTAACCTGACTACTTTAGTAAATTCTACAAAGTCTACAGGCTTAGTTATATAACAGTTGGCATGGAGCGAGTAGGACTTGACAATATCCTCGGGAGCAGCAGAAGTGCTGAGAATCACGACAGGAATTAATTTTAATTTCGGGTCAGTTTTAATTTCTTCTAGCACTTCAACACCGCTTTTTTTCGGCAGATTCAAATCTAGCAGAATCAAATCGGGACGGGGTACGTCCAGATAGGGTGCTTTTTTGCGTAAAAACTTGATTGCTTCGACTCCATCCTCCACAAAATGCAAGTTATTCAATATTTTACCCTGACTGAGGACTTCTCTTGCCAAATCGGCATCGCTGGGCGAATCCTCAATTAACAGAATCTCAACTAATCTAACAGTGCTGGGATCGCTCATAAACTGTTTATCCTTGTGACTATAAAAAAAATAAATGAAATTTAAGCCTTCAGATACTAATTATAGGAATAGTAAAGTAAAAAGTCGCTCCTTTTCCTTCTTGAGATTCCACCCAGATGCGCCCGCCGTGGCGTTCCACAATGCGCTTGCACATCGCCAAACCTATGCCAGTACCGGAATATTCGCGGCGAGAGTGCAGGCGTTGAAAAATAATAAAAATGCGATCGGCATATTGCGGATCGATGCCAATGCCCCGATCGCGCACGCTGAACACCCATTCGCTATCTTGCCGGCCTGCAGCGATATGAATCAACGGGATATCTTCGCGACAAAATTTGATACCGTTGGCGACCAAATTTTGGAATAACTGCACCAGTTGAAATTCATCCGCCATCACAGTTGGCATCGCGTCGCAGGTGATGACAGCTTTTGTTTCGGCGATCGCAATTTGCAAATTAGACAAACTTTGCTTGACAGCAGCGTTGCAATCGGCTAGCTCAAATTGTTTACTTCGGGTTCCCAAGCGCGAATAGGCCAACAAATCATTAATCAATTGTTGCATTCTGGTAGCGCCGTCAACAATATAATGAATATATTTATCTGCTTTAGTGTCCAAATTGTCTTGATAGCGGTGGGCGAGCAATTGAGCGTAGCTGGTAACGGCTCGGAGCGGTTCTTGCAAATCGTGGGAAGCCACATAAGCGAATTGTTCTAATTCTTCGTTAGAACGCTTCAAATCTTCTGTAAGTTGCAACATTTGTTGCTCTGATCTTTTACGTTTTGTAATGTTATAAACTAAGGCGCAGCATGACAGCATATTTCCCTGGGAGTCCATGACTGGACTGGTAGACATATCCGTCCAAATATCTTTACCATCCTTAGTTGTGAATTTGAATTCATGTTGTTCAGCGATCCCTTCCTTGCGACGCTCGAAATTATCGAGAGCTTGTTTTTTTTCCGGTTCGTCCATGAAGTCCCAAAGTGGCCGACCGAACATTTCTAATTCACTATAGCCGAGCATTCGCGACATTGCGCGGTTCACGTAAGTCGTGACGGCATTGTTATCAATTACCCAAATACCCTCTTCTGCTAATTCAACTATTTGCCTGTATTTGAATTCGCTTTCCTGCAACGCTGTTTCAGTTAGTTTACGCTCGGTGATATCTTTCAGAAAACAGTGATAGCCGTTAAATGTTCCTTCGGCATCGCAAGCTTTGACCATTGTTAATTGATTGTGAAAAAATGAACCCTTTTTCCGCACACCTCTAGCTTCAACTTCTACTTTGCCAGAAATCAGCATTTCTTGATAAGCTAATGTCAACATCTCAACATCGTCTGGATGCACGGTAAGCTGCCATTCCATGCCTAGCATTTCTTCCGGTTCGTAACCACATTTACGAGCGTAAGCTCGGTTAACATTCACATAGCGTCCGTCAATGTCCAGCAGCGAAATGCCTTCCACCGCATTTTGCAGAGCATTGGTGAGGTCGCGCAGCTCTTTTTCAGCTTGTTTGCGTTGCGTAGCTGCCGCCACGGCATCGCTAATATCTTGACCGATCGCCAAAAAACCAGTAATATTTCCTTCAGTATCAAATAAGGCTGTCACCGACAATTGCACCGGAAACCGCGAACCATCTTTGCGGATGTAAGTCCATTCATTTTCGTCAGCCATTCCCTCGCGCGGCAAAGTAAAAAAAACTTCCATTCCTGGCTCTATTTTTACTCCCAATTCTTGAGACAAAACTTCCGCTCTTTTGCTGATCTCCAGAGGATCGTGAATGATTGCTGGCGTGACTTTGCCTACCACTTCTCCGGGGGAATAGCCTAAAAGTTGCTGGGCGGCGCGATTGAATATTTTAATTTTACCGTCTGGCTCAGTGGAAATAATTGTGTAGTTAGCGCTGTTAAGAATTGCATTTTGTAGTTGCGTCAATTCCAACAAAGTTATCGCAATTCTTTGTCTGTAAGCTACTTCGTTTTGCAATTGTTGCTTGGAAATTTCCATTTGAGTAGTGCGATCGGCAATTCGATTTTCCAGAGTTTCATTGAGCAGTCTATTTTCCTCTTCTACCAGCTTACGTTCTGTAATATCAGTAATGGTACACACATAGCTTTTAACCTCCCCATTTTCTCCGATTTGACCGACAGATTGAGCTAAAACCCACTTCACTTGACCGTCGTCAAGACGTTGAAAACGGTACTCAGATTTAAACGGCAATTTCTCGGTAGCAACGCTATACCATTGAGCAAAAACGCTCTCGCGATCGTCTGGATGAATGCCTCGCAACCACCCTTTACCCAAAGCTTGATCGCCGGTAATTCCAGCAATTTGACACCAGCGTTCGTTGACATACAAACAGTCTCCGGCATCGTCAGCATAAAATATTCCCACTGGCGAAACTTCTGTTAAAGTTTGATAGCGAGCGTCACTTTCTCGACGTTCGACGATTTCTGTTTGTAGTATTTGATTAATCATCCCTAATTGAGCGGGACTCGTGAAAACTAATGCTTCAGGAATTAATGGAATTAATGCGAAAGCTGTGTAAGCAGAAATGACTGCGGTTATCAGTTTCAAAGTACCAGAAAGCCAATAAACAGGATGCCAAAGCGTCCAAACTTCCATTATATGAGTAGTGCCACAGGAGAAAATAAAGGCTCCAAACAGCAAAAAAATGTTGCGAAAGGGCAAGTCTTTTCCTTGAGTGCTAAAATAAATTAGCGATACGGGTATTGAATAGTAAGCCAGGGCAATTATAGAGTCTGACACTACGTGGAGCGCGACTAGCTCTCGCTGCCAAAGGTAACAGTGGCCGTGAGGAATATAGTTGCCGACGAATAACAAGTTATTTAAAAAAGTCCACATGATAAAGGAATGGGTAATGGGGAATGGGTAATTGGTAATTGGTAATTGGTAATTGGTAATTGGTAATTGGTAATTGGGTAACGGGGAATTTAACCCCATAACTTATAACTTATCTCAAATTTTTGAAATATACATAAGACCGGGCAAATGGAATTCGCACGCCAAACAAACGAAACCCACCGCAGCGGGTTAAGGTTTGATCTTCTTCAGTCTTCAGTCTTTAGTCTTCCGTCTTCCGTTTTCCTTCTTCCTTCTTCCTGATGACGTTGGACGGAAAGCTCCGGGGAGACAGCAAAACATGACTAATGACTAATGACAACTAAGAGGGCCCGCACGCACCATCCACCGCCCCTACTGACTGATGACTAATGACTTCTTCCTTCTTCCTTCTTCCTTCTTCCTTCTTCCTTCTTCCCTCTTCCTTCTTCCTTCTTCCTTCTTCCCTCTTCCTTCTTCCCTCTTCCTTCTTCCTTCTTCCTTCTTCCTTCTTCTATAAAAAAAGGGGGCGAGCCAAAAGCCCGCCCCATCATTCATTATGCTACTGCGATTAACCCAAGAGTGCCTTAGCTTTAGCCACCACATTATCAACGGTGTAGCCAAACTTTTCTAAAGCAACGGGGCCTGGTGCGGAGGCGCCGAAGGTGTCGATGCTGATGCTGTCGCCTTCGGAACCTAAATAACGTCCCCAGCCGAAGCTAGAAGCTGCTTCAACTGCTAACCGTTTGGTAACAGCTTTCGGGAGTACAGATTCGCGGTAAGCGGCATCTTGTGCGTCGAACAATTTCCAGCAAGGCATGGAAACGACGCGGACTTTTTTGCCTGCGGCGCGCAATTTTTCAGCGGCATCAACGCAGAGGTATGTTTCGCCACCAGTGCCGATTAAAATGATGTCGGGAGTGCCGCCGTCGTCGGACAAAATATAAGCGCCTTTGGCTGTTCCTTCGATCGAGCTTCCGGCCAAATTCGGCAAGTTTTGACGGGACAAAGCCATTAATGTGGGGCGTTTGGGGCTTTCAACTGCCACTTTATAAGCACCGGATGTTTCGTTTCCATCCGCAGGGCGCATCACCAACAAATTGGGGATGGCGCGCAGGGAAGCGATGGTTTCGACTGGTTGGTGAGTGGGGCCATCTTCGCCCAAAGCTACGGAGTCGTGAGTCATGACATAGATGACTCCAGCTTCCGAGAGTGCGGAGAGGCGAATTGCACCGCGCATATAGTCGGCAAATACCAAGAATGTGGCGCAGTAAGGAATCAAACCGCCGTGGAGTAGCAAACCATTGGCGATCGCGCCCATAGCGTGTTCCCGCACGCCAAAGCGCAGGTTACGTCCTTCGTATTGACCTTTTTGGAAGTCTTTTTCACCCTTAAGCAGAGTCATGTTAGAAGATGCCAAGTCAGCCGAACCGCCGATCAATTCAGGTAGGACAGCAGCCAAAGCATTCAAACATTTTCCAGAATGATTCCGAGTTGAATCAGCCTTATCTTCTACCTTGTAAGTCGGGAGAACTTTATCCCAACCTTCGGGAAGTTTGCCAGCAACCGTGCGTTCGTATTCTGCTGCTTCGGCGGGATATTTTGCTTTATAATCTGCAAAAGTTTTATTCCATTCTTGTTCGGATGCAGCACCGCGATCGACTGCTTTGCGGAAGTGAGCCAAAGCATCATCAGGAACCTCAAACGGTGCGTATTCCCACTTCAAGAAATCGCGAGTTGCTTTAACTTCATCGGTACCCAAAGCAGCACCGTGAGAACTGTAAGAATTGCGCTTGTTGGGAGAACCATAACCGATGACTGTGCGGACTTTAATCAGAGACGGTTTGTCCGTGACTTTTTTGGCTTCTTCAATAGCTTTGTGAACTGCTTCTGCGTTAGTATCTTCGTCGAGGTTGGTATTGTCTACTGTAATGACGTGCCAGTTGTAGGCTTCAAAACGCTTGCCGACATCTTCAGTAAAGGCCAAGTTAGTGTCGCCTTCAATGGAAATGTGATTGTCATCGTAGAGGGCGATTAATTTGCCGAGTCCGAGGTGTCCTGCCAAAGAACAAGCTTCGCCAGAAATACCTTCCATGTGACAGCCGTCACCCATGATGACATAGGTGTAGTGGTCAACAATGGTGCTATCGGGCTTGTTAAACTTGGCAGCGAGGTGAGCTTCTGCCATTGCCAAACCGACGGCGTTAGCAATGCCTTGTCCCAGGGGGCCGGTGGTAACTTCTACGCCTTCGGTGACGAAGTTTTCGGGGTGTCCAGGGGTTTTGGATTCCCACTGACGGAATTGCTTGATGTCGTCGAGGCTGACGCTATCGTAGCCGGCGAGGTACATGAGGGCGTACTGCAGCATACAGCCGTGGCCGGCGGAGAGTACGAAGCGATCGCGATTGAACCACTTAGGGTTTTTAGGGTTGAACCGCATGAAGCGATCCCACAGTACGAAGGCCATAGGCGCAGCGCCCATCGGTAGTCCTGGGTGTCCTGATTTTGCTTTTTCTACCGCATCGATGGCGAGAAAGCGGATAGAGTTAATGCAGAGTTCTTCGATTGATTTGGTTGCAACAGCCATAATTCTGGTTTTTATATGTATGAGAGAGTGTGTGCGAGCTCATATCCGGTGAATTGACCGTGATTGTTGTAGGGGCGAGTTAACCAATAATCCTCATCAAAACCAGAGTTTTAGTAAACGCCCCAAACCAAATAGTACGATCGACCGACCGGACACGATCTGTGTGGTCAATTTTGGCAGAGGTGCGATGAGTCGAGTTCGATCGCTCGCGTGTCTGCTATGGAGTTTCTGTGGAACTGCCCTGAGACTGCACTACATATCATCTCACCTGTTGCGACCGACAGACAACTTAATTTTTTAATGTTTCGCCCGCTTTATGCTGTCGATAACAATTTGCGATCGCAAATATTTCAGCAGCCAGGGTACAAAAAGCAGCGTGTATCTGAATTATTTAGCAAATTGGCCCCGTCAGGCAGCTCAGTTATGATAGAGTTTGGTGTTTCTGACATCTTGCACCTGTTGCGATCGAGCTTTCGGGCATCCGCCGTCGGCCTACCCACAAAAGAATTGAGTTGTGGAACAGACCAGAAAGCCTGTGAATGTGACAATGCAGTGCAAGATCTAAGATATTGGTAATTTTAATTAGGCAATAACTAATGACTCTGAGTGAAGCCGAAGTCCGCAGTCAAAAAGTAGACGAACTGCGATCGCAAGGCATAGAACCGTATCCTAGCCAATCCTACGCGCGATCGCACACAGCCCAACAAGTTCGCGAAATATTTAGTCAGCCAGGAAAAGAACTCGAAAACGGACAAAGTGACCCCGAAGAAATTCCCCTGCGATTAGCCGGCCGCATTATTTCCAAGCGAGACAGCGGCAAAATTTGCTTCATCGATTTAAAAGACGCCACAGACAAAATTCAACTCAAAATCGAAAAAGCAATCGTCACCGGCGAAGTCGGTTTGAGCTTTGAACAAATCAAAAAATTGCTTGATGTCGGCGATTTTGTCGGCGTAGAAGGCATCGGCTGCCGCACCCCCAGGGGAGAACTTTCTATTTTAGTCCGGGAATTCACGCTTTTATCAAAAGCTACGATCCAATTTCCCGATGCTTATTACGGCATCAACGACCCCGAAGTTTGCCGTCGCCACCGCGAAATGGACTTAGCAAGCAACCAAGAAGCCCTCAACCGTTTCATGCTACGCAGCCGCATCGTCCAAAGCATCCGTTCCTATCTTTGGAAAGCCAACTTTTACGAAATAGAAACGCCAACACTGCAAGCTATTTACGGCGGTGCAGCCGCTAAACCATTCATCACCCACCACAATGCTTTAGAAGTAGATTTGTATTTGCGCGTCGCCCCCGAATTGTTCTTGAAAAGAGCAATTTGTGGCGGTTTCGAGCGAGTATTTGAACTAGGAAAAGCCTTTAGAAATGAGGGCATTGACAGCACCCACAATCCAGAATTTACCTCCTTAGAAGTTTACCAAGCTTATGCAGATGTATTCGACATTTTAACAGTTGTCGAAGATGTGATTTGTTTCGCAGCAGCAGAAGTATTTGGCGATGTGCGGGAAATAGAAAATCAGGGAGAAACAATCAGTTTAGAACGTAAATACGACTACAGCGAAAAATATCCCGGTTTTAGCGGCAAACACTGGCAAGTGAAAACAATGGTAGAAGCTGTCAGAGACGAGTTTGGACTGGATTTTGACAGTTTGGACTTAGAAAGTGCAATATCCTCCGCAACCAAACTAGAACTGCACCTTTCCAAGTTAGAACAACAGAGTTTAGGCTACGTGCTCTACGCAGTTTTTGACAAATTAGTTGTTCCCAAACTAATTCAACCTACATTCATCATCGACTACCCAGTCGAAGTCAGTCCCCTCGCCAAAGGACACCGCAGCAAACCCGGATTTGTCGAGCGTTTCGAGCTATTTATCAACGGCACAGAATACTCGAACGGATTCTCAGAATTGAACGATCCGAAAGAGCAAAGAAAGCGGTTTGAAGAACAATTAGCACAGAAGAATGCAGGAGATGACGAAGCGCATCCAATGGATGAAGACTTTATTCAAGCTTTATCTTTGGGAATGCCTAACTGTGCGGGAATGGGAATTGGTGTAGACAGATTGGTGATGCTTTTAACTAATACTCAAAGCATCCGCGATGCGGTGATGTTCCCGACAATGCGGCCGGTCAAAGATTCGTAAAACATTTGAGTTCCCTTCAGATCCCCGACTTCTTAGAGAGGTCGGAGATCTCGCTTGTGGCAGCTAAATATTAATATTTATGACATTTGAAATAAAAATTATCGCGCCAGTTATAGTGTTTTTGTTTATTTAACTAACCCACCGATCGCACATGATTTTAAGTGAGTCAGTTACCCTCAAACCAAGATATCAACCTCAAGCATCAGACACCTGTATTGAGGTAGAAATCATCCAGTTTAATCTCTGGAGGCAAATGCCGCCCGCAAAGAGATTAGCATTAGCCTCTGCTGCCACGAGGGGCTGCCGCCAATTAGCCTTATCGGGAATCAAAAAACGCAACCCTCAATTAGATTCCATCTACCTCAAACAAGAGTTTATCAAAGCAACTTTAGGACAAGAATTTATTAAAATTGCCCAATTACTAGAGACAAAACTTGTAATGCAAGATCCGATCTGGTTAGCAGCTAAAATTGGTAACATCCTAGATACACTGTCAATTCCCTACTATGTTGGCGGTTCAATTGCTAGTTCCGCTCACGGCGAACCCAGATCTACTCAGGATGCAGACATTGCTATCAGCATCCGAAAAGAACAAACTCAGTCCCTCATTCAAGCAATGCAAAGCGAATTCTACATCAGCGATATTGCAGTTGAAGACACTTTGAGGGGGAGAAGTTCAAGTTTCAACGTCATTCACCTAGAGACAGCCATTAAAGCAGACATTTATTTGATTAAACCCGATCGCGAATACGAGCAATGTCAGCTCGATCGCCGACAGCAATTCTACCCAGACGACAGACCAGAATTAACCTTTTATATCTGTAGCCCCGAAGATATAATTTTGCAAAAACTCATTTGGTACAGAATGTCAAGATTTCAGTCAGACAAGCAATGGCGAGATATTCTAGGAGTGATGAAACTTCAGGCAGATTCGTTAGATAGGGCTTACCTGCAACATTGGTCTTCCCAGTTAAATATCGCTTCAGAAATCGATCGGGCTTTTTCTGAATCGGGATTAAATTAACCAGAACACGCAGAACCCCGACTTCTTAAAGAAGTCGAGGATCTAACAGCGATCGCGACGATTAGGTTGACCTACTTCTCACCGCATAAACGAACCCACAACGCCGTTCATATCTTCAGTCAAAGGATTTCCCAAAGCCTTAAATTTCCACTCGCCGCCTTCTCGATAAACTTCTCCCATCAACATATTTAATTTGCCTTCATAGGAAGGGTCATTTGACAAGCGATAGCGAGCTATTTCTTTCCCGCCTGCATCTACAGCCCTCACGTAAGCATTTTCTACCATGCCAAAATGCTGTTTTCTTTCTTTGCCATTGTAAATATTTACGCCCAAGATAATTTTGTGATATTGTGCTGGCAACGAGCTGAGTTTCACCAATATTTGTTCGTCGTCGCCGTCTCCCTCCCCGGTGAGATTGTCGCCGGAGTGTACAACTGTTTTGTCCTTTGATTCTAAATGAGAGTAATAAATTACATCTTCTTTGTAAGCTTTTAATTTGCCATTTTCCCCCAGTAGCAAAGCGTAGGAATCTAGGTCAAAATTTGCACCGCTACTTCTGCCGAAAAGACCTTTTTTAACTTGCGCGACATCCCAGCCCAAAGCCATTGTCAATCGGGATAAGTCGTATTCACTTTTGCTGAGAACAATTGATTGTCCTTTTGTCAAGTTGATAGCCATTGTTTTGTGATTTTGTAAGGTTTATCGTGCAATATGGGATTGATCAAAAGACCGGGCGGTTTCAACAGTACGTCCGATTTGTTTATTCCCAGGATATCCCTTGCAGCATCCCCCTTAAGAAAGGGGACGAAAGATAACTCTCTTGTCCCCTCCCTTTTTTAAGGGGGAGTAGGGGGAAAGCTAAGGGGGGATCGACTTGATCTGAACCGTATTGTTTTATATCGACCTTTTATCCGGCATACTTGTCTACAAAGCTTTGCAAGCCTGAATTGTAGCCATCTCCAACTGCTTGGAACCTCCACTCGCCATCTTTCTTGTAGAGTCTGCCAAACTCCACCGCAGTCTCGCGAGAAAAATCCTCATCCAAATCGTACTTCGTGATTTCTGTGTTAGTAGTGGTATCGTAAATCCTGATAAAAGCATTCCGCACTTGACCGAAGTTTTGCCTTCTCGATTCGGCTTCGTGGATGGTGACAACAAACACAATTTCTTCTACAGAAGGATCGACTTTGGTTAAATCGACTGTAACGGTTTCATCATCGCCCAATCCTTCTCCGGTTGTGCTATCTCCCAGATGTATTACAGAACCGTCCGGCGACTGTTTGTTGTTGTAGAAAACAAAGTATTTTTCGCTGGGAATTTTGCCAGCAGAACCCAACATAAACACGGAAGCATCTAAGTCAAACGCTGCGCCGGTGTCTGTAGCATTGGTATCCCATCCCAAACCGATCCCGGCATTTTTCAGCCCCGGTGCTTCTTTAGATAGATTGATTCTCCCGCCTTTTTCCAAGTTAATAGACATTCGCCCTCCTATTCACAACATCAATCTTAGTTACCGATCGCCATTATATCAATTATCACAGGAGCTTGACAAATTGCTGCTGGTACTCATCCTCTGACATCAGTTCTCGGGTATTTTCCACCCTGTCTAAAAATACGATGCCCTCTAAATGGTCGTATTCGTGTTGAAAAATCCGGGCTACAAAGTCTGTAAGTTCTTGTCTGTGGACTTTGCCGTCTCTACTGGTGTATTCTATCTCGATCGCCCTACTTCTGGGCACCAACCCGCGAATCCCCGGAATACTCAAACAGCCTTCCCAGTCTTTGACTGTTTCTGTGGATGCAGCGAGAATCCGGGGATTAATCATCGCCGTCGGTTCCATCTTAGGGGCTTGGGGATAGCGCAGGTTGGGGCGGGATGCGACGATGAACAGCCGATCGCACTTCGCCGCTTGGGGGGCCGCAATCCCTACTCCGTTCGCCTGTTGGACGGTAGAAATTAGGTTGTCGATTAGCTGTTGAATGCGATCGTCCTTAATATTCTCGACAACTTGCGACGGGCGGCGCAATACGGGATTTCCTAATTGTGAGATTTGTAAGAGTTCTGCCATAGTTATTGGTTAGTCGTTATTGGTTAGTCGTTAACTACTGACAAATTACCATTTCCTTCTTCCTTCTTCCTTCTTCCTTCTTCCTTCTTATCGAACTTTTTGAACCGGCAAACTCCCCGGTTTAACAGTCAAATTAACTATTTGTCCGTTGCGATTAATCTCCATTTGTAACAGACCGCCAACCTTAGCATTTTGCACGAATTCCTGAACAGCTTCCGACTGAATAATCGGCTGATTGTTAAGCTTTTGAATCACATCTCCAGCGCGCAAACCGGCGGCGGCGGCGGGAGAATTAGGAACAACGCTAACAATAGCCACACCCCGATCGACTGCAACTCGCAAATTGCTATTAGGATTGCTGTTAATTTGCTGCTTAACATCGGGAGTCAGCGTCGCCATTTCAATACCCAAATAAGCGTGTTCGACTTTCCCCGTCGTAATCAGTTCCTTCGCCACCTGTTGCGCCGCCTGAATGGGAATCGCAAAGCCCAATCCTTGAGCACCTTGAATAATCGCCGTATTCATGCCAATAACTTCGCCCGAGGCATTCAGCAGGGGGCCGCCGGAATTCCCCGGATTAATTGCAGCGTCTGTTTGAATAAAACCGATCCGCTTGTCGGGTACGCCCACATCAGAGCTCGATCGCTCCGTAGCGCTAATAATCCCTGCAGTTACCGAATTGTCCAAACCCAAAGGATTGCCGATCGCGATCGCCCATTCCCCAGGCAACAGCTTATCAGAATTGCCGATCGCCGCCACAGGCAGAGCAGTCGCCTCAATCTTCACCACAGCCACATCCGTCACCTTATCCGCCCCCAACACCCGCCCCTGATAGCTGCGGCCGTCCTTGAGAGTTACACTTACCGTATCTGCACCCTCTACAACGTGAGCGTTAGTGAGAATCACGCCGTCGGCCCCGATCACGAAACCCGAACCCGTACCCCGTTCGATCCCGCCCCTACCGCCCGAATTCGGTTCTGCGCCAAAAAAATCTTCCGGTGAAAGCGATCTATTTGTCGGTTTCACCAAGCGCGAAGCATCGATCCGCACCACCGCCGGGCCTACTTTTTCTACCGCAGCCACAATGAAATTCACATTAGCTGCATCGCCCGACAAGGGAACCTGCGGCAATACTTTGCTACCTTTAACCTCAGTCTTAGGAGGCAGTTGCAATTTCGGTTGCATCACCTCTTGTCGCGAATCACCAGAATTAGGACGTAATTGAGAAACCGTCAGCCGATCGCCCAACATGGCGGCCCCGGCCCCCGTTACCAGCAGCAATATGTAAATTGCCGGTTGCTTCCAAAACTTGCCTGTAGAACTCTTCATAGCCACGTTTTTAGGCTTTTCTGCCAAATTTAAATATTTGCTTAGCAGCTCTTTGATACCTGCTATATCGCCGCAGAGCCGCAAAATTTTTGGGCGATGGCGTCGGGCCCCGCAAGCTACGGCAGACTCCCTTAAACTTTAGCATTCAGCTTCTCATTTTGGATTTTTGATTGCCGATTTTCGCTGATTTTGCTAAGAGATACGGTTGAAACCGCCCAATCTTGGGCCGCTCTAGCTTCCCAACCACCAACTCGACTAAACTGAACAGTCTGGACTTGAAAATCTCTTAAATGCCGATCGGCAGAGGTAATCGATGGACATTCCCCTCGAAAATCTGTGGAAACAGATACTTGAACGTCTCCAGGTACAACTGAGCAGACCTAGCTTTGAGACCTGGATCAAAACTGCCAGAGCCGAACAACTCGAAAATAACTGTTTGATCGTCAGCGCCCCCAACCCCTTTGCTCGCAATTGGTTGCAAAAATATTACAGAGAAATCCTTGCTGATGCAGTCGAAGAAATTCTCGGCTATCCCGTAGATATTTACTTGACAATTGCCGGGGGAAATGAAACAGGCGACAGCAGCGACTCCGCCACAATTTGGCCCTCCCCCATCGCCGCCGATGTCCCCGAAAACAAATCGCTTCACCCGCCTAAACCCGCTAATTTAAACCCCAAATACGTATTTTCCCGTTTTGTCGTCGGTTCCAACAACCGGATGGCTCACGCAGCAGCCCTCGCAGTAGCCGAGTCTCCGGGCAGAGAATTCAATCCCTTATTTTTGTGCGGCGGCGTTGGTTTGGGGAAAACTCATCTGATGCAGGCGATCGGTCATTATCGCTTGGAAATTGACCCCAACGCCAAGATTTTTTACGTTTCTACTGAAAAATTTACTAACGATTTAATTGTCGCAATTCGCAAAGACAGTATGCAAAGTTTCCGCGACCATTATCGGGCAGCGGATGTTTTATTAATAGATGATATTCAATTTATTGAAGGCAAAGAATACACTCAAGAAGAATTTTTCCACACGTTTAATACTTTGCACGAATCTGGAAATCAAGTAGTTTTAGCTTCCGATCGCCCGCCGCAGCAAATTCCCCGGCTGCAAGAGCGTTTGTGTTCCCGATTTTCGATGGGATTAATTGCTGACATTCAATTGCCCGACTTAGAAACGCGGATGGCAATTTTGCAGAAAAAAGGTGAGTACGAAAATATGCGGCTGCCGCGAGATGTGATTGAATACATTGCTTCTAGCTATACTTCCAATGTGCGGGAATTAGAAGGAGCTTTGATTCGGGCCGTAGCATATCTTTCTATTACCGGTTTGCCGATGACAGTTGAGAATATCGCCCCGGTTTTGAACCCGCAAACTGAAACGGTACAGGCGACTCCCGATGCGGTAATTGCAGTGGTGGCTGAGGCGTTTGATGTTTCTGTTGAAGATTTGAAAGGTATTTCTCGCCGACGCGAAATTAGTCTCGCCCGTCAAATAGGGATGTATTTAATTCGGCAGCATACTGCTTTGAGTTTGCCGAAGGTTGGCGAAGTGTTCGGCGGAAAAGACCACACGACTGTGCTTTACAGTTGCGATAAAATTGCTCAGTTGCGGAACACTGACCCGAATTTGGCTCAAACTTTGCGTCAATTGAGCGATCGAATTAACGTTGTCAGTCGCAAAAGTTAGTGACATTACTCCGACTATCAGGTGCGGAGCTTCTAAGAATCACTTCTTAGATTTCCTAGTTATTCCCTCGCGGGTT